>NZ_JBJURU010000023.1:0-34607 GCF_046098115.1 Gordonia sp. VNK21
TGCGACACCAGCCCGGCGCCGTCATCGGTGGCCTGGACCTGTGGGTAGAACACGGTAGAGTTGCTCACCAGAAAGGTGCTCCTCGCTCTGCTCGGAATTGGTTGTGTCGCAACTCCAATTATCGCAGGTGAGAGCACCTTTCTTCATACTTCAGACAGGGCGAGTCGAATTCAGCGTGAAAGGCCGAGGCTAGGCGCTCAGCCTCTGGAACGTTGTGCGATTCTTCATACTCAAAAAGCTGACGAATGGCTGCTTGCTTCTCACTGTATCGCTTCAACGTGGCCTCCTCGCCTGATCGTACCGGGTGCGACCGCGGTGCAGATCGTGTCGAAAGAACGTGGTGTGCGCCGGATTGTGGAACACATCGGATCGGCGCATTCACCCGAAGAGCTCGCTGTGCTGCTCGAGGTCGCCGATACCGAGATCCATGCCGGTCAACTCGCTTTCGACTTGTCGGCGTTGGCGCCGGCGAAGGTGTCGGCGGCCCGGAGGTAGCCGGGTCACAGTCCCGCGTGCTGCGAGAGGTCCTTGAACAGGCCTACCGCGATCTCGGGTTGACCAGGTGGGCACCGACGCGTTCAAACAGTTGGTGCTGGCCAGGATCGTCGAACCGACGAGCAAGGCCGACACGATCCGGGTGCTCGCTGACCTCGGGGTTCGGTCTCCATCGTTGCGGACGATCTGGCGCACCCTCGCACGCAGCATCGCCGAGGACTGGCGGACCCAGCTGGCCGCGGCGGCGCTGCGGCACGTGACCGCCGGCGGGGCCCTGACGGTGGTGATGTACGACGTGACGACGCTGTACTTCGAAGCCGAGAATGAAGACGCCCTCCGGAAGGTCGGGATGAGCACCGAACGGCGGGTCGACCCGCAGATCCTCGTCGGTTTGCTCGTCGATGCGACCGGGTTCCCGCTTCAAGTGCATTCCTTCGCCGGGAACCGGGGTGAGACGACCACCCTGCTGCCGGTCCTCAACCGATTCCGCGAGCGTCACGGACACGCCGACGTCGTCGTGGTCGCTGATGCCGGCATGCTCTCAGCAGCCAACCTCAACGCGCTGCGGGAGGCTGGTTTCGATTTCATCGTCGGGCCCCGTACCGGCTCGGCCCCACGTGACCTGGCCGATCACTACCAGCGCCACGGCACCTACCTTCGCGACGGCCAGACCGTCGAGACCACACGGACCATAGGCAGCGGTTCGGCGGCCCGCACCCGGCGGCTGGTCTGGCAGTACTCGTCCAAACGCCGGCGCCGCGACAACATCACCCTGAACAAGCAGATCGACCGGGCCCAGGACATCGCCGACGGGCGGCGCCGCCCGAAGAAGGACCGATTCGTGTCCCTCGGTGAGCAACCCGGGGTGAACTGGGATGCGGTCGAGAAGGCACGCTCGTATCTCGGACTGAAGGGCTACGTCACCAGCATCTCCGCCGACACGCTCTCCGGCGAGGCAGTCGTTGCGGCCTACCACGACCTGTTCCGGGTCGAGGAATCGTTCGCCAATGGCCAAAAGCGACCTGCGGGCCCGGCCCATGTTCCACCACGAGCGTGATTCCATCGAAGCACACCTGACCATCGTGTTCGCCGCACTCGCGGCCACCCGGCACCTCACCGACACCACCGGCTACTCCATCAGCACACTGCGCCCGGTTCGCGACGTCATGATCCGCATCCGCGGCCAGGACGTCATGGCCGAAACACCACTCGACGCAGACGCTGCCGACATCATCTCGAAACTCCAAGCCTCAACGGGGCACTAACCTCGATCTTTCACGAGGTGCTGATCCCGGCGTGAACGGTTCGAATTGATTGCGGTGGCCCGGATTCTATGTTGTGGGTATGACTGATCGGCCGTTGTCGCTGGCAGCGGCCGGTTTTCACTGTTCCGGCAGGGGGTTGGGTTCCTCGGGTTGGCGGGTCGGGTGGTGCCCGGGGTCATGCCGAGGAGCGGTAGCGGTCGAGACGGCCCAGGCCGGCCACGACGATGGTGGTCCAGGTGTTGCCGCGGTCGTAGCGCAGTTGTTGGGTGCGGGCGTGGCGGGCGATTCGGGCGGCGATCGACCACAGTCGCAGGCGTAGTCGTTTGAGTTC
This sequence comes from Gordonia sp. VNK21, assembly GCF_046098115.1. NCBI lineage: Bacteria > Bacillati > Actinomycetota > Actinomycetes > Mycobacteriales > Gordoniaceae > Gordonia > Gordonia sp. VNK21. The sequence continues at coordinate 2,092 of NZ_JBJURU010000023.1, forward strand.
CCAGGTGCGGGCGTCACTGCTGGTCAACGCGTGCATTTGAGTCCAGGCAGTCAGGTCCGCGGCCAACTCGACCAGAGCGAGCCAGATCTTGTTCTTGTCGTATTCCTTGAACGGGCCCGCCGCAAGGCCAGATCGGGCGTGCGGCCAAGTCAGTCAGCGGCCTTCGGCGATTCACGAATCAGTACTGATTAGAGATTGATTACGAGCGAGTCCAGACTTTCCTCCAAAACCCAGTCCAGACTTTCACTGTTTCCCCAGGTCGCCACTCCAGAGATCCAGCGTCCGCGGCATCAGCGCCACCGACACGGGCGACAGATCAGCGCCGTACTGCCGCTGCCTCCGCCTGTCCGATCACCACCGGCCACAACTGAGTCGGCTCCCGGCGGACGAGTGCTCCGAGCGCCCGATCCCACGCCCGCGTGGTGCCGAACTCGCTGCGCCAGTCGAGTGCGGCGAGCGTGAACAGGTGCAACGGGTGCTCCTGCGTGGTGCCGATCGCGCCGAGCGCCTGGTGAGTGTTCCGGACGACGACGGACGCGGCGTGTCCGGCGCACGAGCGGGCCACGGCGACGCGCGTGACCGCAGCCGGTCCGCGGAGATCGTCCGCGGCTTCGAGGACGGCGGCGTCGACCGCGGCGCGGGCGAGCGCCGATTCGGCGGCGCTGTCGGCCACCAACTGCTGCACGGCCTGAAACTTGGCGAGCGCGCGTCCGAACTGGATGCGGACGCTGGTGTGCTCCACTGCGAGCTCGACGGCCCTCTGCAACGCTCCCGCACACTGGACGGCACGGGCCAGGGACCCCCGCACCGCGAGTTCGTCGAGAACCGCGTCGGCGTCGGCGAGATCGACACCGGCGGGAAGAGCGCCGGTCAGGAGGACGTCCGCACGTGGCTGGCCGGAGTTCGACGGCACCGGCGTGATCTCGGCGACGGCCGCCAGCGCGTCCGCGTCGACCTCGACGACGGTGGGCGCCCCCGCGCCGCGTTGTACGACCGCGATCGAGGCGACCGCGCCGATCCACGGCACCGCGGACGCACGACCGCTCTCGTCGAGAACGGCGACGGTGCGCGGCAGCGTCGGATCACCCGCCGGCAGACCGGCCGTGCGAAGAAGCCAGTTGGCGAGCAGATCGGTCTCGGCCAACGGCAGATGACGCGCAGTGGCGGCGGCCTCGCTGTACAGGGCTGCGGCCTGCGCCAGTCCGGCCCCGGAACCGCCGTCGGACTCCGGCGTGGTCAACGCGACCAGGCCGAGCTCGGCCAGCTGGTTCCACAGCGCTTCGTCGAAGACGACGCCGTCGCCGGCCGCGGTCAGCCGGTCGGTCACGTCGCCGTCGAAGACGTCGCGGATCATCGCGACCATGTCCGCGTCGACAGCGGCGGTCTGCAGGGTGTGTTCGTCCATGGAGGTCTCTCCTTCGCTCGCGCTGCTCACCGCATACCCAGACCGCGGGCGATGATGCCGCGCAGGATCTCGTTCGTGCCGCCGCGCAGGGTGAATCCGGGCCGCTGGGCCACGGCGCGCCGGGTCAGGACAGAGGTCTGGTCGGTACCTCCCGCCGGAAGCGCCAGATCGGCGACATCGGCGATGTCGCCCTCCAGCGAGGTGCCGAGGACCTTGACCAGCGCGGCCGGAACGTCGGCGGAATCGCCGCGCTGCAGTGCGGTCGCCACCGACAGCGACATCTGATGCAGGCCGCCGAGCCGGCCGACGATGCGGCCCAGTTCAGCCTCATCGATGTCGATCTGATCGTCGCCAGCGATCTCCTCGACCAGCCTGTACGTCGACAGGAAGCGCTCCGGGCCGCTGCGTTCGAAGCTCAGCTCCGACGTGACCTGCTTCCAGCCGTCGCCGGGCTCGCCGATCACATGATCGTCGGCCACGAAGACACCGTCGAGGTGGATCTCATTGAAGTGGTGCAGTCCGTTGGCCGAGATGACCGGCCGTATCTCGACCCCCGGATCCCTCAGCTTCACCAGCAGCTGACTCAGGCCGGCGTGCCGATTCGGAGCACCCCCCGCGGACTCTTCGACAGGACTCGTGCGGACCAGCGCGATGAACGCGTCGGCCTCGTGCCCGCCGGACGTCCACAGTTTGGTGCCGTACACCCGCCACCCGCCGTCGACCTTCTCGCCGCGGGTCCGCACGCTCGCCAGGTCCGAGCCGGAGTCCGGCTCACTCATGCCGATGCCGAAGAACATATCGCCGTTGGTGATCCGCGGCAGGTACTCGCGTTTGACGGCATCGCTGCCGTACCGCAGGATCGTCGGCGCCACCTGCCGGTCGGCGATCCAGTGCGCAGTGACCGGGGCGCCGGCGGACAGGAGTTCCTCGGTGACGACGAAGCGCTCCATAAAGCTGCGGCCGTGTCCGCCGAACTCGGCCGGGATGGTCATGCCCAGCCAGCCCTGCTCTGCGAGAGCCTTGGTGAATGCGACGTCCCATCCACTGAGCCAGGTGTCGACCGTCGGGGTGAACCTTCCGGCATCGCGTTGCGCCGCAACGAAATCGCGAGCACGCAGTCGCAGCTCTCTCAGTTCTGCGGTCTCCCGCGCGGCTGGGGGCATCAGTGCAGGCATCAGTGCCTCTCTCGTCGTGGTGCCGTATTGATACGCTTATAGGTGATATCCTACTTAAATACGTAACATTGGACTGTAAATCACGCCCGTCGCCGGGTCAACGCCTCGGCTCGGCCGACCGCGGGATACCGCATACTGAATCGGCGACGATCACAACGGAGGGAGCGGCCGTGACCGAACGACCGGCGACAGTGCGGCCGCGACATCGGATGGTCGACCGGGTCTCGGGCATCCTCGAGTTCGCGGCGCGGTCGGACGGGGTCTCCCTCACTGAGATCGCGCGGCACGTCGGCGCGCCGGTCTCATCGGTCCAGGGGCTGGTGAATGGGCTCGTCGCCACCGGCTATCTCGACGAGCGCGCACGCGTCTACAGACTCGGTGTGGGCCCGTACTTCCTGAACCTGCTCGCGGGGCGCGGCGCGGTCAACCGGATCGTGCACGACGACCTCGTGCAGTTGCACGAGAAGACCGGCAGCACCAGCGTGGTGCTGGCGGTGGCGGTCGGCTCGGACGTCGTCTACATCGATCACGTGTCCGACGATCCGCACACCGCCTACCTCGCCGAGCGCTTCCTGCGACGGTCCCTCATCCGCACCTCGACCGGCTGGGTGTTGATGGCCGACTGGGAGCCCCGCGACCTCTGGGCCTATCTGGAGACCCTCGAGGCCGACGATCAGCCGCGCGTGACGAAGCTGCTCGACCACCTGGAGTCGATCCGGGCGACCGACATGTCGGTGCTCCCGGACATCGCCGAGGACCCCGACCTCGACGGCATATCGATCGCGGTCCGCGAACGCGGCCGGGTGGTGGCCGCGGTCGGCGTCGTCGGACGGCGTTCCGAGCTCGCCCGGAACCGCGACAGGATCGTCGACGCCCTCCGCGCTCAGGCCCGCGACTGGGACCGGCGCGGATGACGTCGCCTCAGACCTGAGAATCAACCGCACCTACGACCGTAAGGACAACTCATGAGCGACCCCCTGCTGGTGGAGCGCAACGACCACATCGAGACCTGGACGATCAACCAGCCCGAGCAGCGCAACCCGATCTCCAGCGAGGACATGATCGAGGCGTTCGTCGACAACGCCCGACGCGTGCAGGGCGACCTCGACGTGCGCGCCATCGTGCTGACCGGCGCCGGTTCGGCGTTCTCTGCGGGCGGCAACGTCAACGACATGAAGTCGAAGGCGGGCATGTTCGCCGGTTCACCGTACGAGCTCCGGAACGGCTATCGCGGTGGCATCCAGCGCATTCCGCTCGCCCTGAACGACCTCGAGGTGCCGATGGTGGCCGCGGTGAACGGCCCTGCGGTGGGCGCGGGGTGCGATCTGGCGATGATGGCCGACCTGCGCATCGCCTCGCGCAAGGCGTGGTTCGCCGAGTCGTTCGTGCAGTTGGGCATCATTCTGGGCGACGGCGGCGCCTGGCTGCTCAGCAATGCCCTCGGACCGCAGCGCGCCGCGCAGATGGCACTGACCGGCGACCGTGTCGACGCCGACACCGCACTGAAGTGGGATCTGGTGGTCGACGTCGTCGACGCCGACGATCTGCTGCCCGCAGCCCACGAGCTGGCCGGCCGCATCGCCAAGAACCCGCCGCACGCGACGCGGATGGCCAAACGCCTGCTGAAGGAGTCGCGCACCTCCGACCTGCGCGAGGTTCTGGAACTGTCGGCGACGATGCAGGCGATCTCGCACCACACCGATGACCACGACGAGGCTATGGACGCCTTCCTCAACAAGCGGCCCGCCGAGTTCCGGGGCCGCTGAGTTCCAGGGCCGCTGAACGGATCGATGGGTCCCCTCGCTCAGGTCACCGCTCTCGAGCGTGGACTGCGGCTTTTCATGATCCCCGTGAAAGGCCCAGTTCATCGGCCACCGGTCTCACTGAGTCGCTGAAGCGCCTACGTCTGACTCGGCTCCATGCACGACATGGCCCGCACTCTACGAGCGGCAGTGGCTCACTTCGCCTGCGCGGCGGTGTGCTCCTTGACGATGCGCTTGACCCCGATGCTGTAGACGATCACGCACAGGTAGAAGCCGGCGAGCATGCCGAGGGCCACCGGAGCACCGAGCCCACCGATCGGTTCATCACTCATCACGACTCCCCCGAATCGCTCGTGTGTTCGACTTCACTCTCGATACTACGCGCAATCGAAGTAGAGTCAACACTCTTATCGAACTAACTTTCGATACCGGTTGAGAGAGTGGCGCACCTCACACCATGGCCGCGTTCAGACTACTGACCTGCGACGACACTAGCGTCTCCACGGATTCCGTTATCCGTTTATAACGGGGCGATAACGCCCCGGCGACGGGAGCGTGTACGTTCGGCAGCGGCCTTCGGGACACAGCCACCGGCACCCAAGCGTGCCGGCGGAGACCCGGAATCCGGGCGCACGACAGGCGCCGACCACGAGCCCGTGTGGGCACGTGCCCACATCCGGCGGCACAGACCGCCGTGCCGACATCGTCGGCCCTCGGCCCGGGCGATCTGTCCACTCGCCGATCACGCGCGCCAGAACGTCGCGCTCACAGCCCATCCGCACGAACAAGCCTGATCCGAACGAACAAGTAGGTCCCCCTCATGCTGCCCAACCGCACCTCGACGCGTATCGCCCTGGCCGCGACCGGCCTGGCGACGATGACCGGAGCCCTGGTCGGCGCGCAGTCCTCCACCACCGACTCCGCAGCCGTCCAGGCGCCGTCGGCCGAGACCGCACCGGCCGCCCAGCCCGAACGGTACGTCGGCCCCAGCCCGTCCAATGTGGCCCGGGTCGCCGCACTGACCGGGACCTCGCCGGCCCGGCAGGCCACCCCGAAACCCACGCCGCGACTGCCGCAGTCGGTGCGCTCGGGCGCCGTGCCGCAGGTGGGCTTCGATGCGTACCGTGCCGCGGAGCAGAGCATGGCCCGCACCACCCCGCGCTGCCACATCGACTGGAAGCTGATCGCCGGCATCGGCCGGGTGGAGTCGCACCACGCCAACCTCGGCGATGCCACCGCGGACGGCCGGCTGAAGTCGCCAATCTACGGCCCCACCCTCGACGGCTCGCTCGGCGGCAATCAGGTGGTCGGCGACACCGACGGCGGTGCGCTCGACGGCGATGCCGCCTTCGACCGCGCGGTCGGCCCGATGCAGTTCCTGCCGTCGACCTGGAAGCACTTCGCCGCCGACGGCAACGGCGACGGCAAGGCCGACCCGCAGAACCTCTTCGACGCGGCGCTGACCACCGCCCGCTACCTGTGCGACGAGGGGCTGGACATGCGCAATCCCGGTGACGTGACCACCGCGGTGCTGCGCTACAACAACTCCACCGAGTACGTCGCCGACGTCGTCGGCCACGCCCGCAGCTACTGACGTTTCGACGGGGCTCAACGAGCAAAGGAAAGCTCAACGAGCTAGGGAGACGCTCGACGGGCAAGGGAAACGCTCGACGGGCAGAGAAACGGTCAGCGGCGCAACCGCTGTCCCGCGTCGAATCGCTCCTCGCGCCGCCCCACGTGCCAGGCGTGCCAGCGCGCCCAGCGCCGGTACGACGACCTCTGCCACCAGTGATCCACCGCCGGAGACGCCCGCCGCGCCAGTTCGACGGCCGCGATCAGCGGCGCCCGCAGGAGCAGCAGCGCCGTGCCTGGCAGACCGCTGGGCAGGTCGTACCTCCGCCGGTTCCAGGGCAGCATGAACAGCCGCGTGTAGCCGGCCTGCAGCTGCAGGTGATACAGGGTCCGCAACCGCGACAGACCGCGCAGCTGCGGTCCCGGCGCGAAGGAGGGCACGAAGCCCTCCACCAGTTCCGGGCCGAGCGGACCCGAATCGTGCCGGCGGGTGGCGTCGAAGTAGTAGAGCAGCCGGAGCCCGTCGGCGACGGTCTCCGGATACATCCCGTCCACCCGGCAGCCCACCAGGTGCCCGAGATAGCGATTGAAGTGCAGCACCGCCCGCATCTCGGCCGGTGACGTGAGGAAGCCGAGTGCGAACAGTCCCAACGCCGGACCCACACTGCCGCCGAGCAGGGTCAGCATCATCTCGCTCTGGCTGATCGGCAGCCCGTGCGCCTGCGCATCCCATTCCGGATGGTCGGCCACCCGGGCCCGGACCGACACGTGCATCACCCGTACCTTCAGCGAGACCTCCCGGGCGCGCGACCCCGGCGTCAGCACCGCCCCGGGCCGGCAGACCTCCAGCCACCACCGGGTGGTCTCCAGGTAGCGGTGCAGGGCACTCGCACCGGCGTAGCCACCGGAGAGCGACAGCGGCACCGCCAGCGACCCCTCCGTGTAGGTATCCATGGTCCCGGCGTTGCCCACCGCGCCGAGGCTGTATCCCCAGCGCCGCCACACCGCGGCGCCCTGCTCGACGAGTTCGGGATCCACCCAGTCCGGGACGGTGTCGAATTCGGCGAACAGCTCGCGCAGAGACTCCGGGGCATCGGGAATGTTGCCGACGCCCACCCGCAGCGCGTGGTCGAGCAGCTCCCGGGAGCGTTCGGGGCCGAGGTCGCCGTGGTAGGTCTCTGCGACGAAGCGTTCGGCCACCGGATCGCCGGCGGTCTGCCCGTCGGCGAATGCCCGCTGCACCTCCGGAGTGGGCAGCAGATCGAATCGGGTCAGCCTATGGACGGTCCGTCGCATCCGCCGGTGCGCCGGAGATACAGTCAACTCGACCATCGCCGCAGTCCTTCTCTCATTGACACAATCCTACCCAGGTGTCTCACCGTCTGCGGCGGCTTGCCGGCAACGGAAAGGACGCCACGGTCATGCAGATCAGCCTCTTCCACACCATCTCGGGGCGCGGACCCGAACTCGGCATCGACGAGTATCTCGCCGACCTGGAGCAGTTCCGGTCCGAGGGCTTCGGCCGCGTCTGGTCGGCGCAGATGCCCGATGCCGCGGACACGCTGACCGTGTTCGCAGCAGCCGGCCGGGAGGTCCCCGACATCGAACTGGCCACCGGCGTGCTGCCGATCCAGCCGCAGCATCCCATGCAGCTGGCTCAGCGCGCGCTGACCGTCAACGCACTCGTGCACGGCCGCCTGACTCTGGGCGTCGGCCTGACCCACCAGATCGTCACCGAGGGCATGTGGGGCATCGGCTACGACCGGCCGGTACGTCGCGCCCGCGAGTTCCTCGACGGACTGCTGCCCCTGCTGAACGGCGAAAACGTCGACGCGGCAGGCGAACTCACCACCACCCGCGGCGCCGTGTCGTTCCCGGAGACGCCTGCACCGCCGATCTACCTCGCCGCTCTCGGACCGCAGATGCTCGACCTGGCCGGCCGGCGGACGGCCGGCACGGTCACCTGGATGACCGGCCCCAAGACCCTGGCCGGGCATATCGTCCCGCGCCTGCGGGAGGCCGCACAGAAGGCCGGCCGCACCGATCCGGTACGCACCGTCGCCATGCTCCCGGTGGCCGTGACCGACGACGTGGACGGCGCCCGCACCGCGGCGTCGAAGGCCTTCCGGATGTACGACTCTCTGCCGGCCTACCGAGCCATGCTCGACCGCGAAGGCTACGAGCACGCCTGGGACGCCGCCATCATCGGCGACGAGGCGACCGTGGGACAGCACCTGGACGAGCTGGCCGAGGCCGGGATCGACGAGTTCGGCGCCATCGTCTACGACCGTGATCCGGCGGTGCGCGACCGTACCCGCGCACTGCTGCGCTCCCGCTTCCACTGATCTCGGCGGGCCGAGAGCCGACTGCTATTGTTAATGATTATCATTACTGATAGCAGTTGGAGGTCGTCGATGAAGGTCCGTAACTCGCTCAAGTCGCTCAAGAACCAGCCGGGCTCCCAGGTGGTGCGCCGCCGCGGCCGGGTCTTCGTGATCAACAAGTCGAACCCGCGGTTCAAGGCCCGTCAGGGCTGATTCCGGCGATCGGGGAATCCGCCGGGCGGGCGAGGCGTTCTGACCGGGTATGAGCCAAACACCAGAGTTCAGCCCCACCGACTGGGTCCGCGACCAGACCAGCAAGATCCTCGAGGCCGGCACCACCGACGTGGTCACCCTCGGCTCGAGCAAGGTGGTGCTGTTCACCACCACCGGCGCCAAGTCGGGCAAGAAGCGTTACGTCCCGCTCATGCGGGTCGAGGAGAACGGCAAGTACGCGATGGTGGCCTCGAAGGGCGGCGCCCCCACCCACCCGTCCTGGTACTACAACGTCAAGGCGCACCCGCAGATCACCGTCCAGGACGGTGAGACCGTCCGTGAGCTCACCGCCCGCGAGGTGGACGGCGACGAACGCGCTCACTGGTGGGAGCTGGCGGTGGCGGCGTTCCCGAACTACGCCGAGTACCAGACCAAGACCGATCGGCAGATTCCGGTGTTCGTCCTCGAGTGAGTGGCCCCGGCTGCGCCCGATTCGCCGGGCGCAGCCGCAGAGCCCGTGTCACAGTGGGCAGATGAGCAGCGTCGATCCCGCCCCTCCCCCGGCGCACGGGGGTGAACGCTTCGCGTACGACTCCAACGAGTTCGGCCGTGGGATCACCTTCTTCGACGCGATCTACGCCTTCTCGGCCACTCTGCTGATCACCAATCTCGACGCCCCCGCCGAGGAAGACTGGCGCAGCGTGAGCGCGCTGCTCGATTCCGGTCTCGGGGCACAGTTGCTCGGCTTCACGATCAGCTTCGTGGTGATCACCCTGTTCTGGCGCGTCAACGTCGGTATCCTGCGCCAGCTCTCGGCGCTGAACCGGCCGGTGATCATCGCGAATCTGGTGGCCGCCGGACTGGTCATCCTGATCCCGTTCACCACCAGCGGCATCAGCATCGACGATGTCGGCGACTATCCGCTGCCGACGGCGCTGTACGCACTGAACATCGCGCTCGCGTCACTGGCGCAGACCGCGATCTACCTGACTGCCCATCACCACCGCGTCCTCGCCGACGGCGCCGACCGGCTCCCGGCACACCTGCTCGCGTCACTGGTGCCGCCGGCCGTCTTCCTGATGTCCATTCCGATCGCCTACGCGGCCGGCCCCGCCGCCGGGCAGTGGACGTGGCTGTCCCTGGTGGTGCTGGTACCACTGTCCGGCCGGCTGCTGGGTCCGACCCGGTCCTCCTGATCCCCGCTCGTCCGCCGGCTTGACGATCCCCGCACGGTCATGCAGCCTTGGGTAGATGATATGGCATAGAACATACTCTCTGGAGGAGCGACGTGCAGCCTGATCAGCAGTGTGTTCCCGAGACCGCGAACCCGAAGGCCCCGTCGCTGGGCAGTCCACTGACGCTGCCGTGCGGCCAGGAACTGCCCAACCGGCTCATGAAGGCCGCCCTCAGCGAGGGTCTCGGCGACACCGCCGGACTGCCGGACGAGCGGATCGAGAACCTCTACCGCCGCTGGTCCGACGGCAGCTTCGGCCTCATCGTCACCGGCAATGTGATGGTGCACCGCGGACATCTGGGCGAGCCCGGCAACGTCGTCCTCGAAGCCGACTCGGCACTCGACGGCTTCCGGCGCTGGGCCAAGGTCACCCAGGACGGCGGCAGCCCCATCTGGATGCAGCTCAATCATCCTGGGCGGCAGGCCAATCCGATCGCGACGGCCGGACCCACGGTGGCCCCCTCGGCGGTGGCCGTCGGGATCCCCGGCATGCCGGCTCCGCGGGCGCTGACCGACGGTGAGATCTCCGGGATCGTCGACCGGTTCGCGGCCAGCGCGGCGCGGGCCGAGGAGGCCGGCTTCGACGGGGTGCAGATCCACGGCGCGCACGGCTATCTCGTCTCCCAGTTCCTCTCCCCGCTGGCGAACATCCGGACCGACCGGTGGGGCGGGGACATCGAGGGGCGCTCCCGTTTCCTGCTCGAGATCGTGCGCCGGGTGCGCGGCGCGGTGGGCCCGGGATTCGGCCTCGGGATCAAACTGAACTCGGCGGACTTTCAGCGCGGCGGTTTCACCGAGGAGGAGTCGCGGGCGGTGATCGAGATGCTCGCCGACGAGGCCATCGACCTGATCGAGATCAGCGGCGGCAGTTACGAATCGCCGGCGATGATGGGCCGCCCCGGGGTCAGCGCCTCGACGCGGGCCCGTGAAGGGTACTTCCTGGAGTACGCCGAGACCGTCCGGAGCCTGGCGCGCGCTGTTCCGCTCGCGGTCACCGGAGGCTTCCGCACGCGTGCGGGCATGCAGGAGGCACTGGACTCGGGCGCCTGCGATGTGATCGGGATCGGTCGCCCGACGGCGATCGCACCGACCGCCGGTCCCGCGCTGCTGGAGGGAACACGGCAGTCGCTGCCACAGCGCAGCCTGCGCCTGCCGGTGCCGCGCCGGCTCGCTTCGAACTCCTCGGTCCGCTCCCTCGAGGGGGCGCTGGACCTGCAGTGGCACACCGATCAGCTGCACAAGATGGGTGCGGCGAAGGAGCCGGATGTGGACCGGCCGCTGTGGCGGACGGCGATCACCACCGTGCAGCGCAACGGGATCGACGGCGTCCGGCACAAACGAGGAGCCGCCTCGGCGAAGTCATCGAACTCCACGACGTCAGCGGCCGTGCGCAAGTTCCGGTTCGAGCGCACCGTCGGCCGGTACGTGGCCAACCCGGTGGTGGGCTTCGCTCAGCGCCTGGGTATCCGGACCACCTTCGCGACCGAGCTGGAGACCACCGGACGCAAGTCCGGGAAGCTCCGGACGGTGCCGGTGGCGGCGGCCTTCGACTCGACCGGCGCGTGGGTGATCAGCCAGCACGGGACCCGGTCCGGCTGGGCGTACAACATCGCCGCGCAGCCCACGGTCCGGATCCGGCAGGGCGAGAACTGGCGCACCGGCACCGCCGCCTTCGTCACCGACGACGATCCGCAGCTGCGGGCCCGCACCTTCGCGGCCAACCCCTTGTTCGCACCTCTGGTGGCAGCCGGTTTCGCCGCGCTGGCCAGCGATCCGGTCTCGGTGCGGATCACCTTCACCGACTGAGCCGGCGGCGGGCTCAGCCGACGGCGACCGGCCGGGCCGGGTCGGATGACCACTGCGAGTAGGAACCGGGGTAGAGCACCGCGTCGAATCCGGCGACGGCCAGGGCCGCGATCTGGTGGGCGGCGGTGATCCCGGATCCGCAGTAGCTGATGATCTGCCGGTTCCCGGCTCCGAGCGCGGCGAACCGTTCCCGCAGTTCGGCGGGATCGCGGAAGACACCGTCGGTGGTGAGGTTCTCGCCGGCCGGTGCGCTCACCGCGCCCGGGATGTGCCCGGGCCGGGGGTCGATCGGCTCGTTCTCGCCGCGGAAGCGTTCGGGTGCGCGCGCATCGAGAAGCAGCGCACCGGAGTCGGCGGACCGGGCGGCGACCTCGTCGATCCCGGCCGTGGGCAGTCCGCCGCCGCGCAGCACCACGTCACCGGTGCGCGGGGTGGCGTCACCGGTGGAGATGCGCAGGCCGGCGGATCGCCAGGCGCCGAGCCCGCCGTCGAGGATCTGCACCTGCGCCACCGATCCCCAGCGCAGCAGCCACCAGGCGCGTGCCGCGGACAGTCCGCCGCAGTCGTCGTAGACCACCACCGGATCCCCGTCGTCAATGCCCCACCGGCGGGCCGCCGCCTGCAGCTCGTCGACGGCGGGCAGCGGATGCCGGCCGTCCGCCGGGGTGGCCGGAGCGGCCAGCTCCCGGTTCAGGTCGACGAAGACCGCGCCGGGCAGGTGACCGGCCCGATAGTGCTCGGCGCCGCGGTCGTCGCCGAGTTGCCAGCGCACGTCCAGGACCACCGGCGGACGGTCCGAGAGCATCGCCTCGACCAGCTCGTCGACCCCGATCAGCACGTCGCCCACAACGGTCACCACCTTCGCCTCGCTTCTGTCTCGGGAGCCTAACAGTCGGCGGCGGGCGGCCCCGGCGGCCGCACGGCCCGCCTAGGATGAGCCCATGCTCACCGAGACCGAGTACCTCCGACACGATGCGCTCGGTCTGGCAGCGCTGGTCGCCGCCGGTGAGGTGACCGCCGCCGAACTGGCCGAGACCGCCATCGCCCGGGCCGAGCGGTTCAATCCGGGCCTCAACGCCATCAACATCAGCATGTTCGACATCGCCCGGCAGCGCTGTGCCGGCGAACTGCAGGGCCGCTTCGCCGGGGTGCCGTTTCTGATCAAGGACATCACCCAGGACTACGCCGGAGTGGTCTCGAGCGCCGGGTGCATGCCGCTCAAGGACTGGAAGGCCTCGCGCACTTCCACTGTGGTGCAACGTTTCCTGGATGCCGGCCTGGTGGTCTTCGGCAAGACCACCACCCCGGAGCTGGCCCTGAAGGCCGTCACCGAATCCGATGCCTGGGGTGTGACCCGCAATCCGTGGGACACCGCCCGCACCCCCGGCGGTTCGTCGGGCGGGGCCGCGGCCGCGGTGGCCGCTGGCATCGTGCCGATGGCCGGCGCCAACGACGGCGGCGGTTCGATCCGTATCCCCGCCGCCTGCTGCGGACTGTTCGGGCTCAAACCCTCACGCGGACTGGTGCCGTCCGGCCCTCGGGCCGGCGAGGTCTGGGACGGTGCCGCCACCGATCTGGTGGTCTCCCGCAGCGTGCGCGATTCGGCGGCCGCCCTCGACGCCCTGGCCGGCCCGGACAGCGGCGCCCCCTATGCGACCGCTCCCGCGGCGACGCCCTATCTCGATCAGGTGAACCGCGATCCGGGTCCGCTGCGCATCGCGCTGTGCACCCGCTCGCCGCTGGGCACCCCGGTGGACGAACGGCACGTCGAAGCCGCGGTGCAGACGGCGCGGCTCCTCGAATCACTGGGCCATACCGTGGTCGAGTCACAGCCCGGGATCGACGGCGAACTGCTGGCCACCTGCTATCTGCGGATGTACATGGGTCAGGTGGCGGCCGACGTCGCGGACATCCGCGACTGGACCGGCTGCTCCGAGGACGACTTCGAACCCGACACCCGGGCCTTCGCCCAGGCCGGCCGGTCGCTCTCGGCCGGCGAGTACGTCCGCAGCCGCCGGCACTGGAACACCTTCGCCCGCAACCTGGCCGAGTTCTTCACCCGGTACGACCTGTATCTGACGCCGACGCTGGCCTCCGGTCCGGTGCGGATCGGCGAGCTCGATCCGCCGGCCCCGCTGCGGATGGGTCAGCGGCTGGCACTGGATCTGAGATCGGGCGGTCTGCTGCGCCGCAGCGGCATGATCGACCGCCTGGCCATCGAATCGCTCACCAAGACGCCGTTCACCCAGCTCGCGAATCTGACGGGGACACCGGCGATGTCGGTTCCGGTGCCGACCACCGACGGCCTCCCGGCGGGCGTGCAGTTCGTCGCCCCCTACGGACGGGAGGACCGGCTGCTCGGCCTGGCCGGTGTGCTCGAACAGGCACAGCCCTGGTTCGATCGGCGCCCGCCCGGTTACTGACCTTCCCGGCCACTCACTCGATCAGGGGCGGGGCCGCGGTGGCACCGGCTTCAGCAGTCGCGCTCGAGCAGGAAGAAGTACGGCGCCTCGACGCCCCGCAGATCCATGGCGCCGAGCAGCACGTCGTCGTCGAGCTTCCGGAAGGTGTCGATGATCGGCAGATCGTCGTAGATCATGGCGGTGCTCACTACCCCGCGGTACTCCACGCGGCGCAGCCGGGCCCGGTACTTGCCGGTGCGCAGTGCCCTGAACGCCGACCTGCCTCCGGGCGGCAGCCACCGCGGAAGCCGGTCGCCGGCGGCGACGATGCTCATCAGCGGCAGACGCTTGGGGTGAACCGCGTACAACGAGCCCGGGGTGCCGAAGAGCAACGGGTGCACGCGCTCGGCGTCGACGAATTCCTTGCCGTACCAGCCGGAGACCTCCAGCAGTCCGTCCATCGGGTGACCGGTCGGCACCTCGCTGCCGTGCCAGCGGCCGAGGATCTCCTCGACCTGCACCGCGGGCAGCGAGTCGAAGAGTTCGGCGGCCTGGTCCGCGCTCACACCGGCCTGCAGCTGCGCGACGGTCGGCAGCCGGGCACTCATCCGGCCACGGCCGCACTCGGTGCGCTCGCCGCATCGAGGTGCTTGACCGGGCAGCCCCTGGGGAAGGTGCCCGCCGTCTCGGCGGCGAACTCGCCGGAGCGGTAGGTCTTCATCCGCGGGCTGGTGTGGAAGCTGTACGGCTTGCGGCGGGGAGGCAGTGCCCGCACGAAGGCGGCACGGGCCCTCATGCCCAGGTAGGACGCCTTGCGCGCGAGGGCATTCGGCTTGCGGTAGTGGAAGGCCGCCAGCAGAGGATCGTCCATCAGTGAGTACGAGAAGATCCGGATCAGCGGGGCCAGCGGCCGCGGATAGAAGGTGGTGAGCAACTCCAGGGTCAGATCGGCCACCCGGCGGCCGCCCTCGTCGAAGGCGAAGTGCTCGGCCTCGTACGAGTCCAGCAGCTCCTCGAAGGCCTCGTAGGTCTCCGGCACGTCCTTGATGTTCATGTGCCGGGCCAGTTCCCGGTAGTAGTTCACCGAGGCCACCGTCTCGTCGTAGGTGAACTGCCGCCAGCCGTAATCGTCCATCCAGCGCTTGGGCACCACCACGAAGGTGGCGAGCACGTAGCGCATGTCGTCGTTGCTGATGTCGTAGGCGTGGTGCATCTGGTTGATGCGCCGGATCGCGGCCTTGGCCGCCGGATCGGCGAATCCCTCGGTGATCGGCGCCTCGAGCAGCAGCGCGGTGTCGTCGTAGCGCTTCTGCGTGTCGTCGAAGCCGCGCGAGTCCGAGAGCAGCCGGCCCACACTCGGCACCGCGTAGGTGCGGAAGAGGGCGAAGCTCAGGGCCTGGGTGATGTCCCACGGGAAGTCGTAGACCGACATGTTGCGGTAGATCAGCTCGAAGTCGGTCCTCGGATCGAGGCCGCGATTGCGGTCGCGTCGGAACATCGGTGGCACCCCTGTCTGGCTGTCGTCAGTGATCCCCATCACCATAAGTCAACTTATGGTGGAGTGCAAGAGCCATTTCCTGTGCATGGCACAATGGCCTTCCGATGACATCACCGCCCGCCCCCCAGACCTCCCCGCTGCACACCCGCTTCCTGGAGGCCGGGATGCGCGTGCTGGCCAGAGACGGCTACGCCGGCTTCAAACAGTCCGCGGTGTGCACCGAGACCGGTCTGACCACCGGCGCCTTCTATCACTCGTTCCCGAGCTGGAAGTCGTTCGAGCGGGACCTGATCGACTACTGGCGCCGCGAATCCACCGAGCGCCTGGTGGACTGGGTCGAGTCGCTGCCGTCGCCGCACGGACGGATCGACGCGCTGATCGAGGTGGCCCTGAATCTGCCGCACCGCACCGAGGCCGCGATCCGGGTGTGGGCCGCCGGCACCCCGGAGGTCGCCGAGGCCGTGACCCAGGTGGACGACGACCGCACGGCGGCCGTGACCCGCGCCTTCGAGGAGATCGGCATCGACGCGCAGCGCGCCGCCCGGCTCGCGGGCAGTTCCATGCTGATGCTGATCGGACACGAGGCCTCCGGCGGCGATGTGGCCCTGCTCGAGTGGAGCATGCGGCACACCCTCGAGACCGATCCGCACGTCATCGCGGCCTTGGCCGCGGCCGACCGTGACAGCGCCACCGACCGGAAGTCTGCCGACGTTCACGAGGGTCCCGGCCCCGGTGCCGCGATTGCGGGTCAGTCGGCGTCGAGTCCCGAGTAGTCCGCGACCTGGCCGCGCTTGGGCGCGCGGTACATGCTCCACAGTATGTGCGGCAGCCGTCGCAGCGGCAGCGCCGCCGGCCAGTCAGCGGTCCGCAGCAGCGCCTCGGTGCCGCCGTCGACGGTGATCACCGAACCCACCATGAAGTCGGCGGCCGGCGACAGCATCAGCAGCACCCAGTCCGCGAGCTGTTCGGGAGTCCCGTATTCGCGGGCCGGTACCGGGAATGAGCGCACCTGCGAACCGGTCCGTCCGGCCAGCTGCGCACGCAGCAGCGGGGTGAGCACCGGTCCCGGAGCGATCACGTTCATCCGGATGCCGGCCCCGGCCCAGTCCGCGGTGATCGCCTCCCGGCGCACCCAGTGACTGATCGCCAGTTTGGAAGACGCATAGGCCAGCGTCGGCGCGAGCGAGCCGCGGCGCCGCAGCACCCGGGTGGCGCCGGCGGTGTCCCCGGCGATCAGTCTGCGCACCGCCGACCGCGGCACGAAGGGCGTGGCCGTGGTCGAGTTGGATCCGAACACCACCACCTTGGCCTTCGGCGCCGCCGCCAGCGCCGGGCGCAGACCGGTCAGCAACTGCGCCGCACCGGCCGTGTTCACCTCGACGATGGTCCGTTCGCGACCGGGAGTCGGTCCGAGGCCGGCCGCGAGCACCGCGCCGTCGAGCACTCCTCCGCACTCGGTCAGCACCCGGCTGATCGCCTCACGCCGTCCGTCGGCCGTGGACAGGTCCGCCTGGATCTGCGCGCCCGCCAGGTCCACGCCGATCACCCGGTGTCCGTCCTCCGAAAGGCGCTGCGCCACCTGCGATCCCATGCCGGATCCGGCTCCGGTGACTAGGTATGCGGCCACATCTACTCCCCTGCCTTCGGGCCGGGAGTCCGGCCGGGATTCATGATATCGAGTCCCGGTCGGCGGCGAGCCGGTATGCGCGCTGCGCGTTCTCGGCGAAGAACATCGCCAGCGCCCGCTCACCCCGATCCCCGAGGACGTCGAGCAGCGCGCCCACGATCACCCCCAGCGAGGCGTTCGGATCGTCGAGGGGCACATTGGATCCGAAGATCACCCGGGACGGCCCGAAATGCTCCACCAGATGCAGCACCATCGGACCGATCATGTCGGCCAGGATCCGCTGCCCGCCGATGTTCCCGGCCTTCTCCGAGCCGTACCCGAGATAGGCGCCGGCGATGGCGCTGATCTTGATCAGCACGTTGGGCCGGGTCGCGAGCATGGCGGTGCGCTCGCGCCACAGGCTCAGGATGTCGGCCCGGGCCGCGGCGGTGGCTCCGGTGACCGAACCCACCGGACCGAAGACGCCCACCGGCAGCCCCAGATGTTCGGCGATCACCGTGGTGTCCGGGAACTCCCGGGCCAGCGCGTCCACCCGGGCCAGCTCGTGCGAGTAGCAGAGCACCTCGAAGACCAGACCCCGATCGGCCAGCCGCGGGGCGGCTCGCTTGAAGGTGCCCGACTCGAGCAGCCCGGGCTGGAAGTACCAGTCCTTGAGCATCGGATCGGCATGACTGCCCAGACACAGCCGGACACCGCGGATCAGCCCGGCCTCGTCATCGTCGAACAGGCCGGTCACCCCCAGACCGGGCACCCGTGCGTCGGCGCAGACCACCGCCCCGGCGAGTTCGGGCAGGCCCCCGGTACCGAAGGGCTGTGTCCGCAGGAAGGCGAGTTCGCGCTGCGTGGTGGCGAGGAAGTCGTCTGCGGACGAGCGCCGGCGCCAGCGGGAGTCCATCGCGATCACCGAGCGCACCGGCACCCCGGCGATACTGCCGAGGCCGGCCGCGGCCCGCCCGTAGTCGGCGGCCTGAAAGCTGCGGGTCCGGGTGGCGAAATCCGCCCCCATGTGAAAGTCGCGGTGCTCGGTGAGGCCGGAGATCAAATGCAGCGCCGGCGGAGGCAGTCTCCGCAGCAGCGAGTCGGTGCCCGGCAGCCGGCGCCGCGCCGGCGGCAGCGTGACCGGATGGAAGAAGTGGGCATGAGCGTCGACGATTCCCGGGATCACCCCGTTGAGGACACTCACGGGGTCCAGCGTGCCACACCGGACGGTCTGAGCAGCGGCAGCACGCTGGATTCCAGGACTATTCTGGTGCATCGACACCTCGCGCGGGCGGCCCGGGCGAGACGCCGAACGCGGAGGAGGAGCCGGTGACCGTACCCCAGGATTCTGTGCTGCACCGCCTGCGCACCCTGGTGGGCGCCGACCCCGATCGCTTCGCACGCAGCGTGTTCAGCCGGTTCCTGGGCCTGACCCCCGCCGCCCGCGAGCTGTTCCCGGCGGATATGAGCCGGGTGCGGCCGGCCTTCGTCGAGGTCACCGACCACGTGCTGGCCGAACTGCCGGAGGGCGGGGATCATTTCGAGCTGATCGAACTGCTCGCCCAGCTCGGGCGCGACAACCGCAAGTACGGGGCGCGCGAAGAGCATTACGAACTGCTCGGCCAGGCCCTGACCGACGAGTTCGCCGCCCTGCTGGGCGACGGCTGGACCCCGGACGCCGCCCAGACGGTCTCCCAGGCGGTGCTGCTGGCCACCGGCGTGATGCGCGGCGCCGCGCAGAGCGCCACCGGACCGGCCACCTGGCGCGCCCGGGTGGTGCAGAAGTTCGTCATCAACCGGGAGCGCGCCGTGGTGCGGCTCGCGGCACTCGACCCGGTCCCCGAGATCTACCCCGGCCAGTACCTCGAGACCCGGATCCCGCAGTGGCCGTTCCAGTGGCGGGACTTCTCGCCGGCCACCCCCGTCGACGATCGCGGCGAGCTGGAGTTCCACATCCGGGCGGTGCCGGGCGGCCAGGTCAGCGGCACCGTGGTGCGCGAGACCGCCGTCGGCGACGTGTGGAGCTTCGCCCAGCCGCACGGCACCCTCGCCGTCGACGGCGACCGGCCGGTGCTGATGGTGGCCGGCGGCACGGGGCTGGCGCCGCTGCGTGCGCTGCTGCTGTCGATGGCTCAGCGCACCGACAATCCGTCGGTGCATCTGTTCTACGGCGCCCGGTTCCCCGCCGAGCTCTACGAACTGGCGACGCTGGCCCAGCTGGCCACCGGCAATCCCTGGCTCACCGTGACCGGCACCGTCGACGAGCAGCGTGATCCGTGGTGGATCGACACCGCGCCCGACCCGCACCAGTGGGGTGTACCGGTGGTCGGCGGACGGGTGGACGAGGTGGTCACCGCCGCCGGCGACTGGACCGGCCGCCAGGTCCTGATCGCCGGACCGTCGGCGATGATCTCGAGCACCGTGCGCGCACTGCGAGCGGTGGGTGTGCCCGCCGATGCGATCGCCCACGACCCGGTCCACTGACCGGCCGGGGCCGGCACCGGGAGACGGGTGAGTCCGCTCAGTCGGCGGGGCGGCGCCGCCGCGGCTGCCACAGCACCACCGACGTCGCCGGAGTGACCGGCACGAGTTCACCGCGCCGGCCGCCGTGGGCCAGCCGCCGGCCCAGATCCTCGATCTGACGCTGCAGTTCGGCCACCTCGTCGCTGAGCTCGATGATCCGCTTGATCCCGGCCAGGTTCACACCCTCGTCCTGGGACAGCCGCTGGATCTCGCGGAGCCGCTCGACGTCGTCGGCGGAGTACCGCCGGCCGCCGCCGCTGGTGCGCTGCGGGGTGACCAGCCCGAGCCGGTCGTAGGTGCGCAGCGTCTGCGCGTGCATCCCGGCCAGCTCCGCGGCCGCCGAGATCATGAAGGTCGCCGATCCCGACGAACCGTCAGCGCGGCGGTCCCTGCGCTTGTCGTTCGCCATGATCGATCACCGTCCCCAGTTCGCTCGCGGGTCGAAGCCGCTGGCGCGTTCGGCTGCCGCATAGGTCTTCATCGCTTCCACGGCGGCATCGTCGAGCTTGGGCGGCACCGCCACCTTGACCGTGACCAGCAGGTCGCCGGCCCCGCCGGAGCGCTTGGGCACGCCGCGGCCCTTGAGCCGCAGGGTGCGCCCGTCGGCGGTGTTCGGCGGGATCTTCACGCCCACCGTGCCGTCGAGGGTGGGCACCGACACCGTCGCACCCAGCACCAGTTCGGAGATGCTCACCGGCAGAGCGACTTTGAGGTCGTTGCCCGAGCGCGTGAAGATGGTGTCCGCGGTCACGTGCACCGTCACGTACAGGTCGCCCGACGGGGCTCCGCGCCGGCCGGCCTCGCCCTGTCCGGCGAGCCGGATGCGCTGGCCGTCCTCGACGCCCTGCGGCACCCTGACGTTGATGGTCCGCGGCCGGATCTGGATGCCCGAGCCCTGGCAGTCCGGGCACGGATCGTCGATCCGGGTTCCGGTGCCCTGACAGTCCTGGCACGGCTCGGAGAAGCCGAAGTGCCCCTGATTGCGGGTGACGAAGCCGGAGCCGTTGCAGCTGCCGCAGGTCCGCGGGCTGGTGCCGGCCTTGGCGCCGCTGCCGTGGCACGAGGTGCACGGCGACGGGCTGGTGACCCGCAGCGACACCGTGGTGCCCTTGACCGCATCCCGGAAGGCCAGGGTGGTCTCGGTCTCGAGGTCGTTGCCCCGGCGCGGCCGGGATGCCTGCGCGCCGACCCCACCGCGGCCGCCGCCTCCGCCGAAGAGTCCGCCGAGCAGATCCTCGAATCCGCCGCCGCCTCCGCCGTTCGGGCCCCCGCCGCCGAACAAGTCGCCGATGTCGAAGCCGCCACCGCTGAATCCGCCGGTGCCGCCGGAGAATCCGCCGCCGCCGAAGTCGCCGCCGCCGCGGAACCGTCCACCGGCCATCATCGCGCGGGTCTCGTCGTACTCCTGCCGCTTGGCCGGATCGGAGAGCACACTGTTCGCCTCGGAAACGCGCTTGAATCGCTCCTCCGCCTGCGCGTCACCGGGATTGCGGTCCGGGTGCAGCTGTGCGGCCAGCTTGCGGTAGGCCTTCTTGATGTCGTCGGCCGATGCGTCCGAAGCGACGCCCAGGTCCGCGTAGAAGTCGCGTTCGAGCCATTCTCGCTGTGGTGCCACTAGACGTCACCTCCATTCCTTCTCGACTGTTTGAGTCGTCGTCTGTCCTGTGTTGTTGTTCATCATCCACCGGGGGCGCCCGTCACGGGGCCTGCGCCGGCGGGAAAGTCCTGTGGTGTGCCGCGGGAGCGAGACCGCGGGCCGGGGCGCCGGTCGGCGCCCCGGCCCGCTGCTGCTCACTGCGCGGTGTCCTCACCGACCGGGGGCTCCGGATCGGTGACGGTGACCATCGCGTGACGGATCACCTTCTCGCCCAGTCGGTATCCCGACCGGTACACCGAGCCGAGGACCGGCTCGGTACCGCTGCCGTCGTTCTGGATCGCCTCGTGCAGCTCCGGGTCGAAGACATCGCCCGGCTCGCCGAACTTGACCAGCTGCTCGCCGGACAGCACGTCGCCGAGCTTGTCCGAGAGCGCCCGCAGCGGGCCGGATTCGAGGTCGCCGTGCTCGCGTGCGCGGTCCAGGTCGTCGAGCAGCGGGAGCAGCTTCTCCACCAGGATCTGCTTACCCCTCGCCACCGCCTGCTGTGCCTCCTCGGCACTGCGCCGGCGATAGTTGGCGAACTGGGCGCGCTCGCGCTGGAGCGCCTCGGTCAGCTCGGTGACCTGGGCGTCGCCGGCGGGCTCGGCGGCCGGGCCCGCGGCGGACTCGTCGTCCACCGGGGGCCGGGCCTCGCCCGCCTCGTCGACGGCGCCGTCGTCGGTCACCGTGATCGGCTCCTGCTCGTCACCGGGGCCGCGCTCGTCGGCGGCGCCGGCGCCCGGGGCGGTCACTTGGCCTCGCCGTCGGCGGGATCATCCACGACCTCGGCGTCGACCACGTCGTCGTCGCCGGCGCTCTCACCGGCCGCCGCAGCGCCCTCGCCCTCGGCCGAGGCGCTGGCGTAGATCGCCTGCCCCATGGCCTGAGACTTCTCGGACAGCTTCTCGATGGCCGAACGGATGGCCGCGGTGTCGGTGCCCTTGAGGGCCTCGTTGGCCTCGGCGATCGCGCCCTCGATCTGCTCCTTGACGTCCGCGGGGACCTTGTCCTCGTTGTCCTTGAGCACCTTCTCGGTCTGGTGGACCAGCGACTCGGCCTGGTTGCGGGTCTCGGCCTCCTCGCGACGCTTGCGGTCCTCCTCGGCGTGCGCCTCGGCGTCCTTGACCATCCGGTCGATCTCCTCCTTGGACAGACCGGAGCCGTCCTGGATACGGATCGAGTTCTCCTTGCCGGTGCCCTTGTCCTTCGCGGTGACGTGCACGATGCCGTTGGCGTCGATGTCGAAGGTCACCTCGATCTGCGGGACGCCCTGCGGAGCCGGAGCGATACCGCCGAGCTCGAAGCTGCCGAGCAGCTTGTTGTGCGAGGCGATCTCACGCTCGCCCTGGTACACCTGGATCTGCACCGACGGCTGATTGTCCTCGGCCGTGGTGTAGGTCTCGGAGCGCTTGGTGGGAATCGTGGTGTTCCGCTCGATCAGCTTGTGCATGACGCCGCCCTTGGTCTCGATGCCCAGCGACAGCGGGGTCACATCCAGCAGCAGCACGTCCTTGACCTCGCCGCGCAGCACACCGGCCTGCAGGGCCGCACCCACGGCGACCACCTCGTCCGGGTTGACGCCCTTGTTGGGCTCCTGGCCGCCGGTGAGCTCCTTGACCAGCTCGGTCACCGCCGGCATGCGGGTGGAACCGCCGACCAGCACGACGTGATCGATGTCGCCCACCGAGATCCCGGCGTCCTTGATGACCGCCTGGAACGGGGTGCGCGTGCGCTCGAGCAGATCATTGGTGATCTTCTGGAACTCGGACCGCGAGAGCTGCTCGTCGAGGAACAGCGGGTTCTTCTCGGCGTCGACGGTGATGTAGGGCAGGTTGATCGAGGTGCTCTGCGAAGCGGACAGCTCGATCTTGGCCTTCTCGGCGGCCTCACGCAGCCGCTGCAGCGCCATCTTGTCCTTGGTCAGGTCGATGCCGGAGGTGGACTTGAACTTCTCCACCAGCCATTCGACGACCCGCTCGTCCCAGTCGTCGCCGCCCAGGTTGTTGTCACCGGAGGTGGCGCGCACCTCCACGACGCCGTCGCCGATCTCGAGCAGCGAGACGTCGAAGGTTCCGCCGCCGAGGTCGAAGACCAGGATGGTCTGCTCCTTCTCGCCCTTGTCCAGGCCGTAGGCCAGGGCGGCGGCGGTCGGCTCGTTGACGATGCGGAGCACGTTCAGGCCGGCGATCTGGCCGGCTTCCTTGGTGGCCTGACGCTGGGCGTCGTTGAAGTAGGCCGGCACGGTGATGACCGCGTCGGTGACGTCCTCGCCGAGGTAGCTCTCCGCGTCACGCTTGAGCTTCATCAGCGTGCGAGCGCTGATCTCCTGCGGGGTGTACTTCTTTCCGTCGATCTCGACGGTCCACTCCGGGTCGCCCATGTGGCGCTTGACCGAACGGATGGTGCGGTCGACGTTGGTGACCGCCTGGTTCTTGGCCGGCTGGCCCACCAGGACCTCGCCGTTGCGCGCGAACGCGACCACCGACGGGGTGGTACGCGAACCCTCGGCGTTGGCGATGACGGTGGGCTCGCCGCCTTCGAGCACCGACACCACGGAGTTGGTGGTGCCGAGGTCGATTCCGACAGCACGTGACATAAAAAATCCTCCTTGTTGCGGCTCCGGGAAGCCGGGTGGTTTCAGGTCTGACGAAACCTCAGTGTCTCCGACTCAACTTGTAGTCGCCGACGTCGTCGTCGTCAACCCACCTTGAGTCTTCCACACTCATGTTTCTCGATCTGTTCAACGACCCTTCGCCCTCGGATGTTCCCCGAACTTGAGTCCACTCGGCTCATAGTCGGGTGACCTTCCTCACAGCCGCACGCCCGCCGCAGGATCTCCGGAATCGCTCGCGACGGTCGCGGCACCTGCCCGCTCCCCGGTGCGCCATGATGGACGGGACACACCGTGACCTGGGAGGCACACCTTGTATCTGGCCACCGTCCGCACCGCATCGGGCACCCGCGCCGTCAAGCGCATCGAGGAGCAGGGACAGCAGCAGCTGCTCGAACTCGGCTATCCGGACCTGCGGGCACTGCTCACCGACGACGACGGGCTGGCCCGCGCTGCGCAGGCCGACGACGGCGACCGGTACGCCCCGGAGGACGTACAGTTCGTCGCCCCGGTCACGCCCGACAAGGTGGTCTGCGTCCGGCACAACTACGGCGACCACATCAAGCGTCTCGGTCTGACGCTGCCGCAGCATCCACGGCTGAGCACCAAGTTCGCCAGCTCGATCATCGGCCCGTACGACCCGATCGCCAAGCCCGCCGACGCCCACGCGCTGGACTGCGCGGTGGAACTGGTCGTGGTGATCGGCCGGCCGGTCCGCCACCCCGACGAGACGCAGGCGCGCGCCGCCATCGCCGGCTTCACCGTGATCAACGACATCACCGACCGCGATCTGGAGTTCCAGGCCGAGGAGTGGGGCCTGGGCAACATCTGGGACGGCTCGTCACCGCTCGGTCCGTACCTGGTGACCCCCGACGAACTTCCCGGCGGGGTGGCGCCGACGCTGACTCTGACCACCACCGTCGACGGCCGTGAGGTCCAGCGCGGCAACACCGCCGATCTGCACTTCTCGCCGGTCAAGCTGGTACAGCACGTGGCCCGGTTCATGCACCTGAACCCCGGCGACGTCATCGCCAGCGGCAGCCCGTCGGCGCCGTCGCACGACCACGGTCCGGAGGCGCACCTGCGCGAGGGCCAGCAGATCGTCACCGCGATCGAGGGCATCGGCGAATGCCGGAACACGGTGACCAGCGCCGGACCGGTGGATCCGGCCTGACTCCGGCGGCTACTTCTTGGCGACGGCGATCGTGACCACGCCGGCCAGCGCGACGATCATGCCGACCAGCACCAGGTAGGCGCCGATCTCCGGCGTGAAGCCCTCCGAGACCACGAAGAACGCGAGCAGCGCCGAGAGCAGACCCAGTACGCCGATGATCACGGCGGCCCGGTTGAGCGTCGGCTGCCAGCGCCCGGCCAGTCCCTCCGGTCGATGGCGGACGGATGTCCCGCCCCGTCCACCGGCCACATAACGGCGTTCGGACGACATCCGGCAAGAGCGCCGTATGCCGTCCGAACGACCGTGGACCAGGAGTGTTCAGCTCACCAGTCGGCCTCGTCGTAGACCACCATGCCGCGGATGTTGTGGCCTTCGAGCATGTCGTCGTAGGCCTTGTTGATGTCCTCGAGCCGGTAGGTCTGGGTCACCAGATCGGCCAGGTTCAGCGCGCCGGCGCGGTACTCGTTCAGCAGTTTGGGCACCTGGGTGCGCGGGCCGGCGCCGCCGAAGATGGCGCCCTGCACGCGCTTCTGCAGCAGGGTCAGTTCGAAGAGGTTCATCGACACGTCCATGGCCGCGGCGTCACCCATGCCGACCACCACCACCTGACCGCCCTTGGCGGTCATCGCCAGCGCCGGCGCGATGTGCTCGCCCTTGATCTCACCGATCGTCAGCACCACCGTCTGCGCCATCACACCCCAGGTGAGCTCACCGATCGCCGGGGCCGCCGCCTCCATCGACTCGAAGGTATGGGTGGCACCGAGCTTCTCGGCCATGTCCCGCTTGAACGCCACTGGGTCCACGGCGATCACATACCGGGCCCCGGCCGCCTTGGCGCCCTGCACCGCATTGATGCCCACCCCGCCGATACCCACCACGACCACGGTGTCGCCGACGGCGGTGCCGCCGATCTCGGTGGCCGAGCCCCAGCCGGTGGCCACACCGCAGCCGAGCAGCGCCGCCTCCTGCAGCGGGATGTCGTCCTCGACCTTCACCAGCGACGCCTGGTTCACCGTGATGTACGGAGAGAAGGTG
The DNA here is from genome assembly GCF_046098115.1 of Gordonia sp. VNK21. Lineage (NCBI taxonomy): Bacteria > Bacillati > Actinomycetota > Actinomycetes > Mycobacteriales > Gordoniaceae > Gordonia > Gordonia sp. VNK21. The sequence goes on from NZ_JBJURU010000023.1 coordinate 28,069, forward strand.
CCCAGCAGACACATCTGGGTGAGTCCCGTCCCGTTCTGGGTCACCCGATAGGTCTTGTCGGAGATCGACAGTCCGGTGAGCAGCCCCGCACCCTCGTCGCAGATGTTCTGTGCGCCGCGCGAACACGGCCCGCACACGCCGCACGCCGGGATGAATGCGGTCACCACGTGATCGCCCTCCGCGAAGCGGGTGACGCCCGGGCCCACCTTGACCACCACACCTGCGCCCTCGTGCCCGCCGACGACCGGCATCGGGACCGGCGACTGCCCGGTGCGGAGGTGATGGTCGGAATGGCACAGACCGGAGCTCACCAGCCGGACCTGCACCTCGCCGGCGACCGGATCGCCGAGTTCCACCTCCTCGATCTTCCATTCCTCGTTGACACCGTGCAGTACTGCCGCTTTGGTCTTCATGAATACAGATCCTCACCTCGTCGGTTGGAATTCCCCCGCCCACATCCTAGCCCCCGCGCAGCGCAGGCGTGGGCGTTCGCCGCAATCGCCTCCGCCCAGGCCGAGGCCTGCCGCGACACCCCCGGCACGGGGCCGGGAATGGGGGAATCGACGGTACTTCGCTACATTCGAAACGTGTCCAGGCCCGCTGTCGTCGCTGAGGTCGCAGATCCTCCGACTCCGAATGAGGACGCGGCCACCGGCAACACCTCCGGCTATCGCCTCGATCTGGACGGCCTGCGCGGCATCGCGATCTTCCTGGTCGCGATCTTCCACGTCTGGTTCGGCCGGGTCTCCGGCGGCGTCGACGTCTTCCTGACCCTGTCCGGCTACTTCTTCGTCGCCTCGCTGCTCAAACACGTCACCCGGTCGATGCCCGCCGACGTGGGCTGGAAGACCGCGGTGAATCCGTGGCCGCGGCTCAAGCGGCTGCTGCTGCGCCTGATCCCGGCGCTGTTCCTGCTGCTGGCGGTGGTGGTGGCGCTGTCCTGGTGGATCATGCCCACCACCCGCTGGGGCGCGCTCGGCGCCGAGACCATCGCCTCGGCGCTGTACTACCAGAACTATCACCTGGCCTTCGGCGCACAGGACTACGGCGCCGCCGACTCGGCGGTCAGTCCGCTCCAGCACCTGTGGTCGATGTCGATGCAGGGCCAGTTCTTCGTCATCACCCTGCTCACCGCGCTGGCGCTGGGCGGTCTGCTCAAACTGGCCGCGCTGCGGTTTTCCGCACTGCGCCGGCCGACGGTGGTGCGGTCGATCGTCGGCGCCGCACTGCTGGCGGTGGCCGTGGTCTCCTTCGCCTGGGCCAATTACCGGCACGGCATCAACCAGCCGTTCAACTACTACGACACGATCGCGCGACTGTGGGAGCCGCTGGCCGGCGGCCTGCTCGCGGTCTGGATGCCCACGCTGCGGCTGGCGAACTATCTGCGCACCCTGCTGACCGTCGCCGCCGTGGCGCTGATCGCCAGCTCGGGCATCTGGATCGCCGGCGTCGCAGAGTATCCGGGCGTCTACGCACTGGTGCCGGTGGGCGCTACCCTGCTGCTGATCTGGGTCGGCTCGTCGGCCACCGCCCCGCGCCCGGTCCCGGGCGCCGACCTGAGCGCCGGCGGCCGGATCCTGGCGCACCCGGCCATCGTCTGGCTCGGCTCCATCGCCTACGCCCTGTACCTGTGGCACTGGCCGCTGCTGATCTTCTACATGACCTGGCGGTTCCAGAACGACGTCAGCTTCATCGAGGGCACCGGCATCCTGATCGTCTCGGTGCTCCTGGCGTGGCTGTGCACCCGGTTCGTCGAGACCCCGCTGCGATCGGGGCGCGGCACCGGCTTCTCCCGGCGCTACCGCCGCAGCCTGGCTCTGGTGCTGGTGGGGCTGACCGTCTTCGGCGGCGTCAGCGCCGTCTACTGGGAGAAGCGCGCCGCGTCACTCACGGTGGACGTGTCGAATCTGGATCCGCGCCTCTACCCGGGCGCCTCGGCCTTCCTCAGCAATGCGCCGGTACCGGCCGTCGACTTCGCGCCGTCCCCGGAGGCGGCCGAGGAGGACTGGCCGCTCAACCACATCGGCTACTTCAGCAACTTCGGGGATCCGTCGATCCGGGTGGGCGTCTTCGGCGACCCCACCGCCACCCGGACGATTGCGGTGGCCGGAGGCTCCCACTCGGAGCACTGGATGACCGCGCTCGACGAGCTCGGCAAAAAGCGCGGTTTCCGCGTCACCACCTACATGAAGGCCGGCTGCGCCCTGAGCACCGAGCCCTTCGTCGAGTTCCAGGGCGAGATGCTGACCGAATGCAAGGACTGGGTGGACCGCGTCGTCGACCGGCTGGCCGAGGACAAGCCCGACTTCATCTTCACCACCAGCACCCGGCCGGTGCCCGGCGCCGCCCCCGGCGACGACACCCCGCAGGGCTACGTCGACATCTTCGAACGGCTCAAGGAGAACGGACAGCAGGTGATCGCCGTCCGCGACACCCCGTGGGCCACCGCCGCGACGTTCATCCCGCGCGACTGCCTCGCCTCCGGCCGCCGGCCCAGCTCCTGCGGAGTGCCCCGGGCCACCACGCTCTCGGACGTCGACCCGGCGCAGGCCATCGCCGGAGACTTCCCCAACATGACCTTCCTGGACTATTCGGACGCCATGTGCCGGGACGGCTACTGCCCGGCGGTGGTCGGCAACATCCTGGTCTGGCATGACAAGCACCATCTGACGACCGCGTTCATGCGCAGCCTGATCCCGTACCTCGACGCCGACCTGGGCCCGGCCACCGGCTGGTGGTGAATCCGGCCACCGTCGGCCACCGTGCACAGCGTTCTGCCAGGTTCGGCTGCTAGTGTCGCCCCCGGACTCGCGGAGGGATTCACCGACTACCGCCGCGACTGACGATTTATGACTGCAACGACCACTGTGACCACGGCGCCGGGCACCCGCGCCGCCGCCGGCGCCCCACCGGCGTCGCCGGCCCCGGCACGCACCGGCAAGCGTCCCTACCTCCACCAGGTGGATCTGATCCGGGCGACGACCTTCGCGCTGGTCATCTTCGTCCACACGCTCACCAACACGACCGACGAGTTCGCCAACGTCGGGGTCAACGCCACCGCGCTGCTGATGCACTGCACGCGCAACATCTTCTTCGCACTGACCGGCTTCGTCCTGATGTACCAGTACCTGGGCCGCGACGACTTCCGGGCGGTGGACTTCTGGCGCCGCCGGATGAAGCTGGTGATCTTCCCGTACGTGCTGTGGTCGGTGGTCTACTGGGTCGTGATGGGCATGTGGGGCAACGGCCGCCTGCACGACGTCCCCACCCACCTCAACGAGTTGTGGGACAACCTCAAATGGGGCACCGCCGGCTACCACATGTACTTCCTGGTGGTCATGCTGCAGGTGTACCTGCTGTTTCCGGCCATCCGCTGGATCGTCGACAAGACCCGCGGCCATCACGCGATCCTGCTGGCGGTGAGTCTGGTCCTGCAGATCGGCGCATTCGCCGCGATCAGCTTCTGGACGCCGCCGGAATCGCTCCAGGAGTACTGGTTCCACGCCTACGCGACGTTCCTCCCGTACCAGTTCTTCATCTTCTACGGCGCGGTGGCTGCGGCGCACCGCGAGCAGCTCGACGACTGGATCCGAGGCAAGGGCCGGTGGCTGGCGGCGGCGCTGCTCGCCTCCGCGTCCTTCGCGGTGGGCATGTACCTGTTCCGGGCGCTGCACGAGGGCAGGGTGCACGACTTGAACAGCGCCTTCGATCTGACGCTGCTGCCGTTCCTGGTGGTGATCATGCCGGCGATGTACGCGATGGCGCTGTGGTGGAACGACCGGCTGCGCCCCCGCTCGGAGCGCTGGGCCAAGGTGGTCTCGTACGCCTCGAACCGCTCGTTCCCGGTCTTCCTCGTGCACGTGCTGGTGCTCTTCCTGCTGATCCGTCCGCGCACCGACGGCACGCCGACCATCGTGCACGCACTCGGCCAGCCCTGGGGCACACTGGTGGTGTACCTGCTGACGCTGGCCGTCTCGCTGGCCGTCGTCGAGGTGCTGCGCCGGCTGCCGCTCTCGATCTACCTCACCGGCCGGCCCCGGCTGCCCTTCCGCTGGCAGATCTGACGCCGCCGGGCGTCTCCCGCGTGACCCGCCCCCCCCGGAGACGATCTGACTGTGCGCTGTGTCACAATGACGAGGCTGATTCCGGCACCCGCTTCGGGCCCGGAACGCCGAAGCCACGAGGGGGACGCCGCCTATGCAGTACATGCCGGTCACGCAGTCGATGTTTCTCATCGCCGAAACCCGGGACCAGCCGATGCACGTCGGCGGGCTGCAGCTGTTCATCCCGCGGGACGGTCAGAGCGCCGACGAACTGGCCGAGGAGATCGAGACCACCTTCCGCGGAGCCGTCGACGTCGCGCCCTTCTTCCTCAAACGTCCCGCCTCGCCGGCCAACCTGGCCGGATACACCGCCTGGCAGCAGGACGACGAGGTCGACTTCGACTACCACGTGCGGCGGATCATCCTGCCCCGCCCGGGTGAGATCAAGAATCTGCTGCGCTACGTCTCGCTGAACCACGGCGCCCTGCTCGACCGGTCCCGCCCCATGTGGGAAATGCACATCATCGAGGGCCTCAAGGACGGCCGGGTGGCGCTATACACCAAGATCCATCACTCGCTGGCCGACGGGGTCACCGCACTGCGGCTGCTGCAGCGCACGCTGACCACCGATCCCGACGACCGCGCCGGCACCGCGTTCTGGGACGACGCGCTGAATCACCGCCGGACGCGTCCCCCGCGGCCCCACACGAGCCTGCTGTCCCGGATCACCGGCACGGTGGGCGCGGTGGCCGACACCGCCGAGCAGATCATCGGTCTGGCACCAGCCGGCGCTAGGGTGGCCGCGGAAGGACTGCTGAACAAGGACTTCATCGCCCCGCTGCAGCAGGCGCCCGACACCATCCTCAACGTGCCGATCGGTTCGGCCCGGCGCTTCGCCGCACAGGACTGGCCCACGTTGCGGCTGCAGGCCGCGGCCCGGCGGCACGGCATCTCGTTCAACGACGTGCTGCTGGCGATGTGTGCCGGCGCGCTGCGCAGCTACCTGCTCGATCAGAAGGCGCTGCCCGACGACCCGCTGGCCGCGTGCCTGCCGGTGTCCCTGCACTCGGACGCCGATGCGGACGGGAATGCGATCACCGCGATCCTGGTGAACCTGGCGACCTCGTCGGCGTCGGCCCGCGAGCGGCTCGAGGCGATCCACTCGTCCACCTCGAGCGCCAAGAACATCGTGCGCGGCCTGCGCCCGCTGCAGTCGCTGGCTCTGGGCGCGGCCAACTGCTGGCCGCTGGCCTTCGCCTCGGTGCCCGGCTTCGTCAACTACACCCCGCGCGGCTTCAATCTGATGATCTCGTCGGTACCCGGCCCGCAGGACGATCTGTACTGGAACGGCGCGAAGCTCGACGGCTGCTACCCGGTGTCCATCGCGATGGAGGGGTTGGCGATGAATATCACAATCACAACGGTCGCCGGGAAGGCGAATTTCGGCATCATCGGTGCTCGCGCGCAGCTGCCGAGTCTGCAGCGGATCCTCGATCATCTGGAGAACGCTCTGATCGAGCTCGAGGACCTCGAACCACTGAGCCGTTGACCTGCGACGTCGTCGCCCGTCCATGACCTGCCCCACATCCGGAGGCGGGTGACTGGCCCCCTTTATTACTGACGAGTAACATCCGGGGCATGTGCTCAGCACCCATGCCGACCAGGGAAGTTAGGTAAACCTTGGCAGCGCGGGCGCAGGGGGAACCTCTACGGTTACCTCAGACAGACGGCGACTTCGGCGCGGAACTGCAGTCCTCCAGCGGCGGGGTCGAGGTACGACCTAAGAAAGGCCGGTACTTCCCATGACGACCACAACGGTTGCGATCGGAACCACCGCCGCGATCATCAGCATCTTCTGCTGGGCGATCTTCCTGCGCGGCGTGACCACCATGGTCCGCACCATCGCGCTCGGTCAGAAGGTGGAGAAGGTTCGCTTCGCGCACCTCGGCTCGCGCCTGGTGACGATGATCAAAGAGTTCATCGCGCACACCCGCATGGTGAAGTTCCGAACCGTCGGCATCATGCACTGGCTGGTGATGATCGGCTTCCTCGGCGGCTTCCTGCTGTGGTTCGAGGCCTACGGACAGTCGATCAACCCCGAGTTCCACTGGCCGTGGTTCGGTGACACCTTCGGCTGGCACCTGTGGGATGAGCTGCTCGGCATCGGCACCGTCGTCGGCATCACGGCGCTGATCGTGATCCGTCAGATCAACCACCCGCGCGTCCCGGCCCGTCTGTCCCGCTTCGCCGGCTCGCGTTTCGGCGCCGCGTACTTCGTCGAGATCGTCGTCCTCATTGAGGGTCTGGGCATGATTCTGGTCAAGGCCAGCAAGATCGCCACCTACCACCACAGCAATGCGGGCTCGGACTTCTTCACCATGCAGGTGGCCAAGCTGTTGCCGGAGAGCCCGACGCTGGTCTCGGTCTTCGCCGCCATCAAGCTCATGTCCGGCATGATCTGGCTGGCCGTGGTCGGCTTCAACATCGACTGGGGTG
>NZ_JBJURU010000024.1:0-1648 GCF_046098115.1 Gordonia sp. VNK21
GGGTTCGAGGGTCTCGTACGCGGTTCTCGCGGCAGTCATGCCTTCACCCTGCGGGGACGAGGGGACCGGTGTCAACGCCGCCGGTCGGCGTTCGGCCGAATGACAGGCTCCCCGCCGGGCGTGGCCGGGTTGGTTACGATGACCGCGATCGCGTGCGGACCGGGCTCCGGCCTGCACGAACGATGAAGGCTAGAGAGCCGTCGCGGACGATCCGCCGGCGGTCCGGAGATCTCGTGAGGGGACGACGTGGACGCGCCGTATGCAGGAGTCCTCGGCGGATACCGCCTGTTCGGTCCGATCGCGGTGGACGGCGCCGGACAGGTCTTCGCCGCCGAACCGCCGGGCGGCGGCCGGGTGCTGGTGCGCGTGCTGGCCGCCGCACCGGCCTCCTTCGCCGAGTTCGACGCCCGGGCACGGGCCCTGGAGCAGCTGGTGCACCCCGGGCTGGTCCCGGTGCTCGCGCACGGGGCGGAGGGCGGCCGCGCCTGGATCGCCACCGCGCAGACCGAAGCCGACCCGCTGCGCGCGCCCCGGCTGCCCGACCACCAGGTGCTGGCGCTGGCCGCCGGCCTGGCCGATGCCCTCGACTACGCCCATGCGCACGGGCAGGTCCACGGGGACCTCGGGCCGGGCGCGGTGCTGCTGTCGCGGATCCACGCACCCGGAACGCCCGGCAGCGTCGTCATCACCGGCCTGGGCGTCCTGGGCCTGACCGGCCGGCTCACCCCCAACCCACTCGCGGGCGGACCCGACTGCTGTGCGCCGGAGGTGCTGGCCGCTTCGGCGGCCACCCCGGCCGCCGACCAGTACGCCCTGGCCTGCCTGCTCTACCGGCTGCTGACCGGTACCCCGGTGTTCCCGGGCGGCTCGCACCAGCAGGTTGCCGACGGACATCTGCAGCAGTCGCCCGCGCCGATCAGCAGCCGCCGCCCGGAGCCGGCCGGACTGGATCCGGTCTTCGCCCGGGCACTCGCCAAGGACCCGGAGCAGCGGCACCCGTCGTGCCGGGTGTTCGTCGACGCACTGGCAGCCGTTCTGGCCCCGCCGCCCGCGGCCCCGCCCGGTCCGAGCAATCCCACGCTGGTCCCGTCCCCGGCCCCGTCCTCCCCCGGCGCCGAGGCCGCCACTGCTCCCGCGGGTCAGGACGCCCCGAGCCGCCCGGATCCCGGAGCACCCGCCGCAGGCGGGAACGGTTCGGGCGACGGTGGACCTGATTCCCCGACGGACGGCGCCCCGCGCCGCCGCCGGAAGCTCGCCCTGATCGGTGCACTGGTGGTGCTGGTGCTGGCGATCGCCGGCACGGTGGTCGGGATCCTCGCCACCGGCGGTGACGAACCGCTGGACCAGACCACCGCCTCCACGCTGTCGACCGACGGATCCACGACCTGCGCCGTCCGCGACGGCCAGGCCTACTGCTGGGGCGCCAACGAGAGCGGACAGGTCGGCGACGGCACCACCGAACAGCGGACCACCCCGGTGAAGGTGCCGGGTCTGGGCACGGTGAGCAGCATCGTGGTCGGCGGCGGCACCGTGTGCGCCATCGCCGATGAGCAGCTGTACTGCTGGGGCGCCAACGAGAGCGGGAAGGTCGGCGACGGCACCACCGAACCGGTCGGGAAACCGGCCCGGGTGGGCGACCTGCAGCGGG
>NZ_JBJURU010000024.1:1658-30204 GCF_046098115.1 Gordonia sp. VNK21
GCGGCCACCCCGGCCGCCGACCAGTACGCCCTGGCCTGCCTGCTCTACCGGCTGCTGACCGGTACCCCGGTGTTCCCGGGCGGCTCGCACCAGCAGGTTGCCGACGGACATCTGCAGCAGTCGCCCGCGCCGATCAGCAGCCGCCGCCCGGAGCCGGCCGGACTGGCTCCGGTCTTCGCCCGGGCACTCGCCAAGGACCCGGAGCCGCGGCACCCGTCGTGCCGGGTGTTCGTCGACGCACTGGCAGCCGTTCTGGCCCCGCCGCCCGCGGCCCCGCCCGGTCCGAGCAATCCCACGCTGGTCCCGTCCCCGGCCCCGTCCTCCCCCGGCGCCGAGGCCGCCACTGCTCCCGCGGGTCAGGACGCCCCGAGCCGCCCGGATCCCGGAGCACCCGCCGCAGGCGGGAACGGTTCGGGCGACGGTGGACCTGATTCCCCGACGGACGGCGCCCCGCGCCGCCGCCGGAAGCTCGCCCTGATCGGTGCACTGGTGGTGCTGGTGCTGGCGATCGCCGGCACGGTGGTCGGGATCCTCGCCACCGGCGGTGACGAACCGCTGGACCAGACCACCGCCTCCACGCTGTCGACCGACGGATCCACGACCTGCGCCGTCCGCGACGGCCAGGCCTACTGCTGGGGCGCCAACGAGAGCGGACAGGTCGGCGACGGCACCACCGAACAGCGGACCACCCCGGTGAAGGTGCCGGGTCTGGGCACGGTGAGCAGCATCGTGGTCGGCGGCGGCACCGTGTGCGCCATCGCCGATGAGCAGCTGTACTGCTGGGGCGCCAACGAGAGCGGGAAGGTCGGCGACGGCACCACCGAACCGGTCGGGAAACCGGCCCGGGTGGGCGACCTGCAGCGGGTGAGCTCGGTGACCACCGGGATCAACTCGTACCTGACCGGCGACGACATCCTCACCGAGGGCACCACCTGCGCGGTGGCCGAGGGCACCGCCTACTGCTGGGGCTCCAACAGCCACGGCCAGCTCGGCGACGGCACCACCGACGACCGGAGCACTCCGGTTCAGGTGAAGCAGTCCGGGATCACCGCACTGACCACCGAGGGTGCACAGACCTGCGCGCTCACCGGCTCCGGCGACGTCTACTGCTGGGGCGACATGCGCTCGGCCCCGGACGTGCAGACCGGCTCGTTCGCCGATCGCACCACCCCGGCCGAGGTCGCCGGTGTCTCCGAGGCCACCGCGGTGATGACGGCGGTGGGCACCAACTGCGCCATCAGCGACGGCCGTCTGCTCTGCTGGGGCAACAACTCCTTCGGTCAGCTCGGCGACGGGAGCCGGGCCGCCTCGCCCACTCCCCGCCGGGTGGAGGACCTTTCCGGGGTGACGTCCGTGGCGAGCGGCAGCCAGACCATCTGCGCGGTCGCCGACGCCCAGCTCTACTGCTGGGGCAGCAACGGTTCCTTCGGCGGCCTCTTCGACGATCCCCGCGGCTACCTGACGACGCCGAAGAAGTTCGACGGCGTCTCCGGCGAGGTCCGGGCGGTCACCGTCCGGGCGTCCACGGTCTGCGCCGAGACCACCGAGAAGACGTACTGCTGGGGCGAGAACGACCACGGCCAGCTGGGTATCGGCACCACCGAATTCACCTCCAACCCGAGCGAGGTCACCTTCTGATGACCCCATCGCACGCCGGCCGCGCGGCCGCTGGCCGTCCATCGACCACCCCGCGAGGCCGCCGGACACCGGCCCGCAACGGAAGGCGCTAGACCATGGCAAATCTGGAACCCGGCAGCGAATTCGCCGGCTATCGCGTACTCGACCAGCTCGGCGCGGGCGGTATGGGCCAGGTGTACCTCGTCGAACATCCGCATCTGCTGCGCCGGGAGGCCCTGAAGGTGATCTCCGTCGCCGGGGTGGGCGACACGGACTTCCATCAGCGGTTCACCAACGAGGCCCGCACGGTGGCCATGCTGAACCACCCCGGCATCGTCTCGATCCACCACTACGGGATCGACGACGACTCGCCCTGGTTCACCATGACCTATCTCGACGGCACCGACCTGAACGACGTGCTGCTGACCGACGGCGAGATCGCCCTGGTCGCCCAGCGCTCCGCCGAGGCGCTCGACTACGCGCACCGCCACCAGGTGATCCACCGGGACGTCAAACCCGGGAACATCATGATCACCCGCGAGGCGGACGGCACCATCGACCAGGTGGTGCTGCTCGATTTCGGCATCGCCAAGCTGGCCGACGCGACCAGCGTCACGGCCACGTCGGTCTTCGTCGGCACCCTCACCTACGGCGCCCCCGAACTGATCGACGGCCGGCCCGCCTCCCCGGCCAGCGACCAGTACGCCCTGGCCTGCTCGATGTACAAGCTGCTGACCGGGCAGCCACCGTTCCAGGGCGAGACCACGACGGCGCTGATGGCGGCGGTGCTGTCCCGGCCGGCACCGCCGGTGAGCAGTCTCCGCCCCGACCTGGCGGCCCTCGACCCGGTGTTCGAGCGAGCTCTGAACAAGGACCCTCAGAAGCGCTATCCGGACTGCCAGGCGTTCGCCGCCGCGCTCAACGCGGCTCTGGGCGGGCCGGTGTCCGGCGGCGGCCTGAGCCCGGCGCAGCTGCACGGACCCACCGAGAAGGTCACGACGAACCGGCCGGGCGCCTCCCGCCGGCGCACCGTGCTCTTCGGTGCGCTCAGCGTGGCCCTGGTGGCGATTCTGGTCGGGGCGATCGCCTTCTTCGCCACCCGCTCCGATGACGCGGGACCGTCGGCGCCGCCGGCGGCCGACACCTTCACCGCGATCAGCACCAACGGCGACACCACCTGCGTGATCAAAGCGCGCGAACTGTACTGCTGGGGCGGCAACCAGTACGGGCAGGTCGGCGACGGCACCACCGATGCGCGCCGGACCCCGGTCAAGGTGGCCGGGCTCAAGGACGTCACCTCGGTGTCGGTCGGCATCTTCAGCACCTGCGCGGTGGCCGAGGCCAAGGCGTACTGCTGGGGCGAGTTGACCAAGACCCCGCTGGTGCCCACCCCGGTTCCCGGCCTCGAGAACGTCACCGACATCGCGGCCGATTCCTCGTTCTGCGCCATCGCCGACAGCTATCTCTACTGCTGGGGGATGAACTCCGACGGTCAGCTCGGCGACGGCACCACCTCCTCGCGCACCTCCCCGACCAAGCTGGAGACGCTGTCTTCGGTGACGGACGTCGCCATGAGCTACGGCACCACCTGCGCCATCGCCTCGACCACCGCGTACTGCTGGGGCCTGAACTCGGCGGGACGGCTCGGCGACGGCACCACCAAGGACCGGAACACCCCGGTCGAGGTGACGGGCCTGACCTATCCGGCGTCCATCGTCACCGGCGGCTCGTCGTCCGGCAACGGCGCCACCTGCGCGGTGCGCATGGACCGGGAGCTCTACTGCTGGGGCAGCAACCAGTTCGGCAGCGTGGGCGACGGCAGCGACAAGAATCAGCCGCGCCCGGTGCCGGTGCTGGCCGACGTCAAGTCGGTCGCCGTCGGCGGCTACGCCGTCTGCGCGGTGATGCTCGATCAGAAGGTGCAGTGCTGGGGTGACACGATCAGCGGCTCGGTTCCCAAGCCGGCTCCGGTCGCGTCGCTCAAGAATGCCACCGAGCTGGCCATCTCGAGTTCGGGCAGCCGCACCTGCGCGATCGCCGACGGCAAGGTCTTCTGCTGGGGTCTGAACGAGTCCGGCGAGCTCGGTGACGGCACCACCGAGATGCGGAGCACGCCGGTCGAGGTGAAGTTCTGACCCGTCGCCGGGGACCGACCGGCCGCCGGTGCGGCGGTCAGGACCGGCCGGCGTCCACCGGCGCCGGTTCCACGCCGGCAGCCGGCGGAGCGGCGGCCGGTGTGCGGGGCAGGATCAGCCAGGCCGCACCGCTGCCGAGGACCAGGAAGCCGGCCGCCACGGCCAGCCCGAGCCGGTAACCGTCGGCCGGAATCGCTTGCCCCGCAGCGATCGTCACCAGAACCGCCAGCCCGATGGTGCCGCCGAGCTGGCGGGAGCTGTTGAGGACGCCGGAGGCGATGCCGGCGTCTGCTGGGGACACTCCGGCCGTTCCGGCGATGCCGACGAGCATCATCGATCCGCCGATGCCGGTGGCGGCGAGCATCGACGGCACCAGCACGCCGGTCCAGAACGAGAAGTGCTCGGGCATCCTCGCGAAGCCGGCCAGTCCCGCCGCCCCGACCAGTCCGAGGACGGTGATGGTGCCGCGGGCCCCGAGGCGCGGCGCGAGCTTCGAGGCCAGCGCGATACCGACCACGACGAAGCCGCAGAACGGCAGGAAGAGCACCCCGGCGAGCCGCGGACTCACCTCCCATACGGTCTGGATGTAGAGCGAACAGAAGTAGAAGGCGGCGAGCTGCCCGGCGGCGAGCAGGAAGCCGAAGACATTGGCGCCGACGATGCTGCGGGTGGCCAGCACGCGCACCGGCATGAGCGGATGGGCGCCGAACCGTTCGGTCACCCCGAAGCCGGCCAGCAGCAGTACCGCGGCCGCAGCGCCCACCAGCGTCTGCCACGAACTCCAGCCGTGGTCGCCGGTGGCCGTGACGGCGTAGACCAGCGCCGCCGTGCCGCCGGTGACCAGAGTCCCGCCGAGCAGGTCCACCCGTGATCGGGTGCGCTGCTGCCGCACCGGTATGCCGCGCAGCGCCACCGCCAGGATCACCGCGACGATGGGGAGGTTGACCAGGAGCACCGCCCGCCAGTCCAGCCAGTCGGTGAGCAGACCGCCGGCCACCACGCCCACCGCACCGCCGGCCGCGGAGGCGGCACCCCACAGCGCCATGGCGCGCTTGCGGGCGGCCGGCTCGTCGATGGTGGTGACCAGGGCGAGGGCGGCCGGGGCCAGGGTGGCTGCGGCCAGCCCCTGGACGGCACGCGCGATGACCAGCATCGCCGGATCCGTCGCGAGTCCGCCGATCAGGCTCGCGGCGGCGAAGACCGCGAGGCCGGCGGGCACCACCACGCGGCGGCCGAGCACATCGCCGAGGCGGCCGCCCACCAGCAGGAAGCCGGCGAATCCGAGCAGGTAGGCGTTGACCACCCACTGCAGGCCAGACGCGCTGAAACCGAGCTCGCGCTGGATGTCGGGCAGGGCGATGTTCACCAGCGACATGTCCAGTCCGACGAGGAACTGCAACCCGAAGACGGTGGCCGGCAGCAGAGTGTGATGCCGCTGCCGGACGGTGTCGGTGGTCGCCATGGCGGGCCTCCTTGCGATCGACGTTGTTCTCGTACGCGTACCTTTTCGTACGCGTACGAGAATGTACGCCTTCCCCGAACCCCCTGCCAAGGGCGGACCGCCGTGCCGCATGATGGAGACATGCCTCCGGCCCGGTCACTGCAGCGCGGCGACATCGTCGATGCCGCCATCGCGATCCTCGAGAGCGAGGGGGTGGCCGGACTGAGCATGCGCCGGCTCGCGGCCCGGCTGGACTCGAAGCCGATGACGCTCTATCCGTACGTGGGCAACAAGTCGACACTGCTGTCGCTGGCACTGTCGGAGGTGGCCGCCCGGATCGACTGGACGACGCCGACCGGACCCCCGCGTGAACGGATGGTCACCATCGGCATGGACATGTTCGTCCGGCTCGGCGAGATCCCCTGGATCGTCTCGATCCTGCAGCAGGGCACCAACATCGGCACACCGGCACTGGGACTGGCCGACCGCTTCTTCGACGCCGCTCACGAGGCGGGGCTCGACGATCGGCAGGCCTTCGAGACCTGGCGCGGCGTCTGGTACCTGATCGTGTCCGAACTTCAGTACCGCGGGGCGGTCGCGGCCCGCGGCCCCGACGAGCAGTCGTGGTTCGAGACGATCGACCCCGCAGACGTCGCGGACCTGCCCCACGTGACCCGTATCCTGCCGCATTGGCCCGACCTGTCCGGAGGCTTCGACGTCCGCCGGACCGTGGAGAATCAGGTCGACGGGGCCATCGCCCGCGCCGCCCGCGACTGACCGCTACAGTCCGACTTTGCCGTCCGCCCAGAACGGCTGTGTGCGAACGGCTTTGCGGTCGATGCCGAATCGGCTTCTGAGCAGGTCACGCTGACGCTGGATCGACTGTCCGTGACCGGCGAGGTAGAAGATCTCGTCCCCGGTGAACGTCGCCGAGGCGAGGTACGCATCCAGTCCCGCGCCGGGCGTTCCGGTGCGGGCGACGGTCTCCGCGCCGCGGACCAGCGCGTGCACGGCCTCCCGGTCCGCCTCCGGAACCTCCAGCACGGCACGGAACCCTCGGCCCGAGTCGCCGATCCGCCGCTCGAACTGCATGGCCAGCGAGATCACCGTTCCGTCGCCGACCACCACGATCGGCCGGTCGCCGTCCTGCCAGGCGAAGCTGCGTTTGACGGCCCATTTGAGCACCGTCAGCTCGTCACCGGGCTGCAGGCCCAGCAGCAGCCGTTCACCCTCGCCGGAACCGTGCAGGGCGATGATCACGCTGAGCGCATCGCCGTCGATCACCGCCGGCGTGTAGTGCCGGAAGTCGGCGCGCGAGACCCGCCAGGAGGTCGCCGCGCCCGGTGTGATCTCCGCCCCCGCAAACGCGGGGCAGCGCACGATCAGCCGCACCAGGGATTCGCTCAGCCGTTCCCGGGCAACGACTTCCGTCGCATACCCCGATGCCGCGATCCGGTCGGCGATGAATCCGAGTGTCTTGGCCATGCGGTCACATCCCTTCGTCGGCGGCCCCCCGCCCGCGGGCGCGGGATCAGCTGCGGGTCACGTTCAGGACCGTGAGCTTGGGGGTCTGGTTCTGCGTGGCGAACACGGTACCGCTCTTCTGGTCGACGGCCACCGAGTGAATCGCGATCCCCGTGGGCACGGTGAGCACCGCCTTGCGGGCGCGCAGATCGATCACGGTGATCGACTTGCGGTGCAGATCCGGCGTGTAGGCCAGACCGCGCGCAGCGTCGATGGCCACCTTCACCGGCGTGGTGCCGGTCTCGATGGTGTCGATCACGGTCAGCGAGTCGGGGTCGATCACCGAGATCAGTCCGGTGTTGTAACTGCCGGCGTAGACCAGGCCGGTGGAGGTGTCCACAGTGGGCCGCGAGTTGTACGGGGCGGCGATCTTCTTGATCACCCGGTTGGTGGTGGTGTCCACCACAGCGACGAAGTTGTTCTTGTAGTTCTTGGTGTCCGCGTTGCCCACGTACAGCCGGTTGCGGGCCGGATCCACGTCGACCATGGTCGGCAGGTAGATCCCTCTGATGCGAGCCACTTCGCGGCGCGAGCGGGTGTCGATCACCGAGACCGAGTCGTCGTTGGTGCTGGCGACGTAGGCGCGATGGGTGCGGCTGTCGACGGTCACCCCCATCGGGTGGTCGAGCTTGCCGGTGGTGGCCATGTCGGAGGCCGAGGCGGCGCGCTTGTCGAGGTCGACGATGGTGACGCCGTTCGGATGGGTGTTGGTGGTCACCGCTCGGCCGAGTTCGGTGTCCAGGGCCAGCCCGAACGGGATCTGCAGCATCGGGAACCGCGCACCCTTGAAGTTCATCTCGTCGAGGGGCAGCGTGGTGAAGTCGATGGTGTGCGCGACCTTCTTGGTCTTCGCGTTCAGCACCGACAGCTTCGGGGTCAGGATGTGCGGATCCGGGACCACCTCGGTCTGGCTGCGATCCTTGACCAGGAAGTCGGCGTCGGTGACCACGACCTCGCCCCGCCCGGAGTCCACCGCCAGTTCGGCGCCGCCGTTCACGCCGGCCGGGATCACCGAGGTGCGGTAGGACCAGCCCTCCGCCTTCGTCGGCGCCGGCTGCCCCACGGGCACAAGGTCTTTCGGCGGCGCCGCGAGTGCCGGGGCGCCGGTCGTCACCGGAAGGGCCACCAGCGCCGCCACCATCAGCACGGCCGCTCGGAGTGATCGCTTTTGTCGGATTCGCACGGTCATGCCCGACAGGTTAGCAGCGATGTTAGCCGGCCCTAACATCGAGCGGTGTCGACTGCATCACGCCGTGTGGGAGCGGTCAGATGGTGGCGGCGTCGATCACGTAGCGGTAGCGCACCTTGGAGGCGACGACGTTGTCGTACGCCTCGTTGATCTGCTCGGCCGGAATCAGTTCGATGATCGGCCCGATCCCGTGTTCGGCGCAGAAGTCGATCATCTCCTGCGTCTCCCGGATACCGCCGATGTTGGAGCCTGCCAGCACGCGCGACTGCCCGGTGAGCAGTCCGAGATTCAGCTCCGACGAGGCCTCGGGCAGACCCAGGTTGACCACCACGCCGTGCGGCTTGACCAGCTTGAGCAGAGCGTCGAGCTCCATGCCGTCGGAGATGGTGGAGATGACGATGTCGAAGGAGCCGCGCAGCTCCTTCATCCGGTCGGCGTCCTGGGTGGAGACGTAGTCGCGGGCACCGAGGGCGATGCCGTCGTCGCGCTTGGCCAGAGTGCGGCCGAAGACGGTGGTGTCGGCGCCGAGTGCGGCGGAGAACTGCACGGCCATGTGACCGAGTCCGCCCATGCCGATCACACCCACCCGCTTGCCGGGACCGGCACCCCATCGCTTGAGCGGGTTGTAGGTGGTGATACCCGCGCACATCAGCGGGGCGGCGTGCTCGAGCGGCACCGAGTCCGGGATCCGGACCAGGTAGTCCTGTTCGACCGTGATGCCCTTGGAATAGCCGCCGGCCGTCGGCAGGCCGTCGCGCCCGATGCTGTTGTAGGTGAACACCGCTCCCGGCGTGGAGGTGCAGAACTGCTCCTCGCCGGCCCGGCACTGCTCGCAGTCGCCGCACGAGTCGACGAAACAGCCCACGCCCACCCGGTCGCCCACCGCGAACTCGGTGACCTCGGACCCGACCCGGCTGATCACGCCGGCGATCTCGTGCCCGGCGACCAGCGGGTAGTGGACCCGGCCCCATTCGCCGCGTGCGGTGTGGATGTCGGAGTGACAGATGCCCGCGTACGCGATGTCGAAGTAGACCTCGGTGGGACCGGGTTCGCGGCGGGTGATGGTGGTCTTGGTGTAGCGGCCGTCAGGCGCATCGATGGCATAGGCGGCGACGTCGGGCATGGCACTCCTCCGGGGATCGGCTTGTGCCTCCCAACGTACTCGCGATCACGCATATGTCGCCGGTCGCACGTCGCGCCCATCCGACGCACACCGCCTCCTCCGGCGGAAACTCCGGCCGCGGCGGCGGATGTGAGAGTGTGGACGCATGGGCCGGCAGCGGCAGTTTCTCGGTGAGTCCGCCGACGAGCGACGGGCTCGGCGTCGGACCCAGCTGATCGACGCCGCCCTCGACCAGGTGACCGAGGCCGGCTTCGGCTCGGCGAGCGTCCGCGGCATCTGCAGCCGTGCGGGCCTGACGTCGCGCTACTTCTACGAGAGCTTCGCCAATCTCGACGAGCTCTTCTCCACTCTTCTCGACGACGTCGCCGACACCGTCCTGTCCGCCGGCGCCGAGGCCGTGTCGGCTGCGCAGGACGCGCCGCCGCGGGAACGCATCCACCGGGGACTGTCGGCGGCCATCGACGCCATCCTCGACGACCCCCGGAGAACGGCGCTGATCGCCGCGGTCGGCGCCGGCGACCCGTCCCTGCAGCGCAAACGGCTCGACATCGTGCTGCGCCTGGTCGATTCGATCAACGCCGACCCTGTCTCCGTCCCCGCCCCCGAGCAGGGCTCGTCCGCGCTCACCCTCTTTCTGGCCGGCGGCGCACTCGAGACCATCTTCGGCGTCGCCGACGGCAGGCTCGACATCACCCGCGATCAGCTCGTCGACCACCTCACCGACTTCACCATCGGCACCACCCTCGCCGCAGCCGGCCACGGCCGCTGATCCTCGGCGGAGTTCCCGCACCACACCCCTTTTGAATACACCCGTAGTCAGCTACGCTCGTTGTCACGATTCGATGTGGTCGAGATCACCCGGGAGGTTCGATGACCGTCGAGACAGCTGCGCGCACATCCGCCCGCGATCGGGCCTCGGCGCCGGATCCCGCCGGCAGCCGCCGCGAACCCGATCCGGCGCCGCCGCAGAACCCCGTCGGCAAAGTGGTCCGGGACGTGCTGTTCAACGTCGAGCACGCCAGCCGGCTCCCGCCGGGTGTGCCGTGGCGCAAGCTCGGCTTCCAGCTGCAGCTCATGCGCAACCCGGTCGCCACCCTCGTCGACTGCCATCGGCGTTTCGGCGGCGTCTTCACCGTGCCTGCCGGTCCTCAGCTGATGGTGATGGTCACCGCCCCCGAGGCCATCCGCGAGATCCAGGTGGACAAGGCCGACGCCTTCAACTGGCGCGGCGGCGCCTTCGGCGAGATGTCCGCACTACTGGGCCTGGGGATCCTGACCTCCGACGGCGAACTGCACGACCGGGCCCGCCGGCTGATGGACCCGGCCTTCCACCGCGCACGCATGGAGGAGCACCTCGCGCTGATCTTCGCCGAGGCCGCTGCCGCCGTCGACGCGCTCGAACCGGGAGCGGCCGTCGACGTCAACGCATGGGCCCGCGACCTGACCATGCGCATCGCCATGCGCGCCCTGGTCGGCTTCGACGAGAGTCAGGAGGCCACCGCCGCCCTGGCCGCCGAACACTTCGAGACGGCGCTGGCCGCCTTCGGCGGGAACTTCGGGCGGCTGCTCCGCGGCCCCGGCAGCGCCTGGCACGCCATGCAGAAATCCAAGAAGGTGCTCGAGAAGATCGTCGCCGACCACATCGCCGTCACCCGGGCCCGGCCCGAACCCGGCGCCGACCTGGTCAGCATTCTGGTCGAGACCACCTTCGACGACGGCAGCAGCTACACCGACGAGGAGATCGCCTCCCAGGTGATGACGCTCCTCTTCGCCGGGCACGACACCACCAGCTCGACACTGGCCTTCCTGATGTACGAGCTGGCGCGCAACTCCACCATTCAGGACGGCGTGCGCGCACAGATCCGCGAGATCGCCGGCCGCCGCGCACCCGGCACCCCGCTGCACCTCGGCTTCGGGGACCTGATGGGCTCGATCCCCCGGCTGTCGACGTCCATCGACGAGACGCTGCGCCTGTATCCGCCGGTGTGGATCGGCGCGCGCCAGGCGGCCCGCGATGTGACGATCGGCGGCCACCGCATTCCGGCAGGCACACCGGTGAACTACCTGCCGTGGATCACCCATCACCTGCCGGAGCTCTGGGACGATCCGGAGTCGTTCCGCCCCGACCGCTTCACCCCGGAGAACCGCGCGACGATCCCGCAGGGCGCATACGTGCCGTTCGGCGGCGGCGCCCGGATCTGCCTCGGGCAGCGTTTCGGGCTCACCGTCTCGCATGCCGTCGCGGCTACCCTGCTCGGCCGGTTCCGGATGGAGACCACCCCCGACACCCGTCTCAAGGTGGCCAACACCCCCACCCTGACCCCGGTCGGCGGCCTGATGCTTCGCCCGACGCAGGTGCCGTGACCATGCCGGCGCTCACCGCTCCCGTCCACCACGCGACCCTCGCCCTGCTGCGCTCGGCCCACGCCCGGCTCAATCCGCCGCAGTACCTGGTGCAACCGCCCGCACCGGTGATCGTCGCCGGCGACGCGGGCGGCCGCGTGGATCCGTCCGCCGCGGACACCACCGCCTATGTCCTCTTCGCCGGGCAGACCGGCAACGCCGAATACATCGCCGACGCGCTCGCCGAGTCCCTGGTCGGGGTCGGCGCCGATGTCGTCTCGATCGGACTCGAGGACGTCGGCCCGGCCGATCTCGCCGCAATGAAGACGGTGGCCGTCATCTGCTCGACCACCGGTGACGGCGACTTCCCCACGGCAGCACAGGGATTCGTGGCCGCACTCGGCGGAACCGACGGCACGGCCCTGACCGGCGGCACCGGATTCGCCGTCCTCGCCCTCGGCGATCGCAGCTACCAGCACTTCTGCGGCGCCGGCCGGACCCTCGACGCCCGGCTCGAAGAACTCGGCGGGCAGCGGCTGCTCGAGCGCCGCGACTGCGACGCCGACTTCGACGCCGCGGCGGCCGGCTGGATCGAGGCGATCACCCGGATCGTCTACGAGCGGCTCGGCCTGGGCAGCGCCGACGACCTGCCCGCGGTGGGCACCGGCCGGCTCACCGAACGGTCCTGGCAGAGCGCGACGGTCCGGGCACGTCGGCGCCTGACCGGCCCGGCGTCGACCAAGGAGGTCTGGCACCTGACCCTCGAGATCGATCCCGACTCGATCTCGTTCACCCCCGGCGACGGCCTCGCCGTCCTGCCCCGCAACGCACCGTCCCTGGTCAGTGCCCTGTGTGATCGTCTCCGGATGGATCCGCAGACGATCCCGGCGGGGCAGACCGAACCGGTGGCGACGCTGCTGTCCCGCCGGAAGGACATCGGCCGGCCCGGGCGGGGACTGCTCGACCACGTCGCCGCCGAAACCGGCTCGGCCGCACTCCGTACGGTCCTGAGCCGCCCGGAC
The DNA here is from genome assembly GCF_046098115.1 of Gordonia sp. VNK21. Taxonomy (NCBI): domain Bacteria; kingdom Bacillati; phylum Actinomycetota; class Actinomycetes; order Mycobacteriales; family Gordoniaceae; genus Gordonia; species Gordonia sp. VNK21. The sequence continues at coordinate 14,053 of NZ_JBJURU010000024.1, forward strand.
CATCGGCTCACCGAGGCGCTGGCCGGCATGGACGTGCTGGATCTGCTGAACATCGACAGCGATCGCATCTGGGACCCGGAGCGGGTGCTCGGACTGCTGGGACCTCTGGCGCCACGGATCTACTCGATCGCCTCGAGTCCGGCCGACGACCCGTCCCGGGTCGACCTGACTGTCGCCGTACCCCGCTGGACGCGTGAGGATCGGTCCCGGGGCGGCGTCTGCTCGACCTTCCTCGCCGATCAGATCCGCGAGGGCGAGCGCCTCGACGTCCGTCCGGTTCCCAACCCGGCGTTCGCACCGCCCGACGATCACACCGCACCGATGATCATGGTGGGCCCGGGAACGGGTCTGGCCCCGTTCCGCGGCTTCCTCGCCGACCGGGCCGCCCGCGGGGCGACCGGCCCGAACTGGCTCTTCTTCGGCGACCGCAACCGCGCCACCGATTACCTCTACGAGTCAGAGCTCGAGGGCTGGCGGAGCTCCGGACATCTCCGTGAGCTGCATCTGGCCTTCTCCCGGGACCAGCCGGAACGGCGGTATGTGCAGGATCTCATGCGCGCCAACGGTTCCGAGCTGTACCGCTGGCTGTCCGGCGGCGCGCACCTGTACGTGTGCGGTGACCGCACGGCGATGGCCGCCGACGTCGACGTGACACTGACCGAGATCGTGGCCGAGCACGGCGGGCTCTCCCCGGCGCAGGCCCGCGAGTACCTCGACGCCCTCACCGCCGCGAACCGGTACCAGCGGGACGTGTACTGACCTCTCGCGCACCGGCCGACGATCCGCGGAAGCCTAAGAACCAGCCTGGTTTCAGGTCTTCTGTCCGCGTCTGATCAGTACTTATGCTTGCCGGGCACTATGTCCCCGCCCACAACGCACCCTGCTCGGAGCCGATCGTGTCCGTCCTTCCGGAAGTCCTGTCCGCCAACAACGCCTATGCCGAGAGCTTCGGCGACAAAGGCGATCTCGCACTGCCGCCGGCGCGCGGCTTCGCCATCCTCACCTGTATGGACGCCCGGCTCGACCCGGCGAAGTACGCCGGCCTGGCCGAGGGCGACGCCCACGTCATCCGCAATGCCGGTGGCCGGGCCAGCGACGATGCCATCCGCTCGCTGGTCATCTCGTACAAACTGCTCGGCACCAAGGAGTGGTTCGTCATCCACCACAGCGACTGCGGTATGGAGTACTTCACCGACGAGGTGATCCGCGATCTGCTGGCCGCGAGCCTCGAGACCGCCGAGCTCGGCGCCGACGGTTTCCGCGATGTCGGCATCGGGCCGGGGTCGCGGGAGGCCGACTACATCGACTGGCTGACCATCGCCGATCAGGCGCAGTCGGTGACCGAAGACGTCCGGCGAATCAAGGCGCACCCGCTCGTCCCCGCCGGCATCCCCGTCTACGGCTACATCTACGACGTCGCGACCGGCCGGCTGGTGGAGGTGCCCGCCGCCACGGAGGCCGGCTCAGCGAGCTGACCCCGCGCCGCACTGCCGGACCGATCCGGCCCGGCAGTGCGGCCGGGACTCCTCAGGCAACTGACCTCTCAAACGAGTCATACTCCTCAGACAAGACGACTGGTCAATATCCCCCACCTGCAGGTTATTCCGTTGCAAGGGGTTGATACAGTGCCTCCGACAGTCATTCGAGACATCAGGAGACACCGATGGTGAGCGCGGTGCAGCGCAGTCCGCTGGCGACGCAGGTCGCGGACATCCTGCTCGACCGGATCAGGGCCGGAGAATGGCCGCTGGGCCACAAGCTGCCCGGCGAGACCACACTGGCCGCCCAGATCGGGGTGGGCCGCTCCACGGTGCGCGAGGCGATCCGCGAACTCGCCGGCAAAGGCGTGCTCGACCCCCGCCAGGGTGCAGGCGTCTTCGTCACCGCGATCGACGTGGTCGAGGACTGGGACCAGGTGCTCCGGCGGGCATCGATCCTCTCCGTGGTCGAGGGCCGGATCGCGATCGAGACCGAGGCGGCGAAGCTGGCCGCCGAACGCCGGACACCCGCCGACCTGCGGACCATCCGCCGCGCTCTGGCCGGCCGCGCCGCCGACGGTCTGTCCGTCGACGACTACGTCGATGCCGACATGGCCTTTCACCGCGCCGTGGTCGCCGCAGCCCACAACGACGTCCTGCTCGACCTCTTCGACGGCTTCGTCCCGCGGATCCGCCGGGCGATGATCGACCTGCTCAGGCTGCAGTCCGCCTCGCTCTGCGCCGACGACCAACCGGCCCACGCTCGCCTGGCCGACGCTGTGGCGCAACGGGATCCGGAACTGACCGCCGAAACCAGCCGGGCTCATCTGTCGACGCTCAAGCAGGCGCTGCGATGACCGGCACCCCCGTGATCCGGCTGACCGGCGTCGGCCTCCGGCGGGCGGGCCGGGACATCCTCACCGGCGTGGACCTGACCGTCCGCACCGGTGAGCACTGGGCACTGCTCGGACCCAACGGCGCCGGGAAGAGCACCATCCTCTCGCTCATCGGCGCGGTGACGCATCCGACGGTCGGCGAGGTGGAGGTGCTCGGGCAGCGCCTGGGCCGGGTGGAGTTGCGCGCGCTGCGGCAGGTGATCGGCCACGTGAATCCACGTCATCGGCTCAGCTCCCCGTTGACGATCCGCCAGGTGGTGCTCTCCGGAGTGCACGGTTCCGTGGACCTTCCGCCCCGATGGGAGCCGTCCGCGGTGCAGATCGCGCGCGCCGACGAACTGATCGCCGAGGTGGGACTGGCCGGGAAGGCCGAGCGGCGCTGGCCCGACCTGTCCCAGGGCGAACGCGGCCGGGCCCTGATCGCCCGGGCCCTGATCATCGATCCGCGGGTACTGCTGCTCGACGAGCCGACGACCGGCCTGGACGTCGCCGCCCGGGAGCAGCTCCTCGAGACCATCGACCGCCTCGAACGCGTCGACTCCCGGCTCGCCTCGGTGCTGGTGACCCACCATCTCGAGGAGTTGCCGCCGGGCACCACCCACGCGGCGCTGCTGGCCGACGGACGGATCGTCGCCGCCGGTCCGGTGGCGCAGGTATTGACCTCGGCGAACGTCTCGGCCGCCTTCGAGCATCCGATCCGGGTGGAGTCGCAGGCCGGGCGCTGGACCGCGCGCGCCGAGCCCACCGGCGCCATCGGCGAGGACGGGGCGCGGCCGCAATCGGCCTGAGCGGCAGCCCGGCGCTCGGCGCGGATGTGCCGCACACGCAGTCGAGCCCCGATCCCGCAGCGCGGGATCGGGGCTCGTTCTGGTCAGATCAGTGCTTGGTGACCTTGTAGATGTGGTCACCGCCGACCGGCGGCAGCGGGTAGCCGAGCAGACCGGACGGCAGTTCCGAGATGGACGACGCCTTGTCGATCACCAGGAAGGTGTTCTTCTTCCAGCCCAGGAGCTGGTTGGGCAGCAGTCCGGTGGTCATCAGCTGAGTCACGCCGAGGGTCTTCTGGTCGATCACCGAGATGAAGCCGAGGAAGTAGTTGGCGGCGTACAGCTTGCCCTGGAAGACGAGCATCGAGTTGGTGCCCGGGCCGGTGTTCACATCGCCGATGTGCTTGCCGGTCCGCAGGTTGTACACCGACAGGCCCTGGTACAGGTTGTTGACGTACAGGCGGTTGGTCCGGGCGTCGGCGGCCACGCTGCCGTGGCCTTCGTCGATCGCCTGACGGGTGTTCCACTTGACTTTGGCCTGGACCGAGTCACCGCTGCGCGTCACGCGGAACTGGGTGAGGTCGGTGTAGTACGAGGTGCTGGTGACGGTGGCGCCCGCCGGGCTCTCGTCGGTGACCACCACGCCGGCACCGAGCTGCTTGCCGCCCGAGGGGTACTTGACCTCGCCGAGGCGCTTGAAGGTGTCCATGTCGAAGAAGACCAGGCCCGGGGTGACCGAGATGACGGCGATCCGCAGGTCCTCGATGAACTCGACCGAGTGCGAATGCGGCAGGTTGCCGATGTTGGCGAGGCGGCGGCCGGTGGTCTTGTCCCACACGTTCGCCTCGCCGCCGTTGGCGGCGGCGGCCGTGGTCCACACGGTGTTGCCGGTCTTCGGCACGCCGATCTCGTACTGAGCGGCGACACTGCCGTGACCGCCGGTGTCGGCCTTCTGCGTCACATTGATCCGCTGCTTGATGTCCATCGTGTTCGGGTTGACCCGATAGATCACCGACCTGGTGGCGCCGCTCATCGGCGACACATTGGTCAACCACAGATCACCGGTCTGCGCGTCGATGGCACCGCGGTAGTTGCCCTCGCCGATGTTGTAGCCGTGGATGCTGTAGCCGGCCGGCTGCGGCACGGCCGGCGCCGGGCTGGCGGGTGCGGCATGGGAGGCCGGTGCGGCGACCAGCCCGAGGGAGAAGGCGGCGGTGACGGTCAGCGCAGCAGCGCGGACCTTAGAGAGGCGAGATTTCACGGAACTAAGGCTAACCTGAGTATCCCCTTAGGATCCACTACTTCTTCTTGCGTCCTCGACCACACGCCGCGCCGTCGAGTCGTGACCGTCACCTGCGATCGGCCGGTTCACGGCTCTGCCCGGCGCTACATGGTCGCGGCATGGACGTGCAGCAGCAGCCCGTGCTCGACGTTCTCGTCGTAGGTGATGCGCAGCGTGTACGTGGGGATCTGGTCCCGGCCGTACTCGATCACGCCGGGTTCGCGGTCACCGCCGGAACGGATCGTGGCACCCGACCGCTGCAGCAGCGCCAGCCGGTCCGTTTCGGAGGCGGTCCGCACCTCCAGGCTCGCCGACGAGTCCGGCATGGCCGGACGCATCTCGCAGGAGAGCACCTCATCGCCGGACGAGAGACTCAGCCCGGCCCTCTCCGCCAACGGCACGGCATCGTCGCAGTCGTCGTGCAGCCAGGACAGCACCGCGACTCCCGCGAAGCCGAGGGCGATCAGTAGAGCGATCACGATGATGCTCACCCCCAGTGCCGTCGCCGGCTCGCGCCACTGCACCCGGTGCTCCTTCCATCCTGAAAGCTCGCCGACTCAGTCGCTCCGGGAGTCACTGATCGACCACCGCCAACGGTAGCGTCGTTGAACCTGCACGCTGGGCCTCGCGTCACCGAGCGATTCAGCCGCGTTCTGTGGCGTCGCGCCGACACGGTGCACTCGGCGCAGAACTTGGGCGACTTGACCGACCTCAGGGGTCGGTCAAGTCGCCCAAGTTTTTCGGGTCGGGCGCCGGCGCGGAGTCAGCGCGGCGTGGTCAGGCGCCGTCTCCGGGCGTCTCGAGCAGTTCACGCCGAAGCAGCTTTCCCAGGGATGAGCGCGGCAGTGCGTCGACGAAGACGACGTCTCGGGGCACCTTGTACCGCGCGAGCCTGGCTTTGACGTAGTGGCGAACCGCATCGGCATCGATTGCCGAGCCTTCTGCGCGGACCACGTATGCCGCCAGGCGTTGCCCGAAATCGGCATCCGGGACCGGTGCGATCGCGGCTTCGGCGATGTCCGGGTGTGCGTAGAGCAGCTCTTCGATCTCTCCGGGAAAGACGTTCTCTCCACCGGAGACGATCATGTCGTCGTCGCGGCCGTCGATGAACAGACGTCCGTGGGCGTCCCAATGACCGATGTCGCCGCTGGACAGCAAACCGTCGATCGTCTTCTTGTGTCCGCCTCCGCTGTACCCCTTGAACGACAGGAGTCCACCGACATAGATCGTTCCGGGCTCGTCGGGCGCGGTGATGGGACGATCCCCGGGTCCGTAGAGGCGGACCACCGAAGTGGCGGGAGGACGGCCGACGGTGCCGGGGGCCTCGGCGAGATCGTCCGGGGTCGCGACGGCGGCCACACCCACTTCGCTCCATCCGTACAGGTTGTAGAGAACGGGTCCGAAGCGCTCAGCCGCGGATTCGGCGACACACACCGGCAGAGCGGAGCCGGCACAGAACATGACCGAGACGCTTGAGGTGTCGTACCGGTCGAGCACCTCGTCACCGAGACCGAGAATGCGGCCGAGCATGGTGGGGACCAGAACGACGGTGGTCGCCGAGAACTCGTCGATCAGTGATAGCACCCGTTCGGCGTCGAACTTGCCCACCAGGATGTTGGTCGTCCCCAAAGCGAGCGAGATGAGGAACTGTGTGAGCCGGGTGCCGTGGAACAACGGCGCGGCCACCACGCAGGTTCCGCGGGCCGGCAGGGGGATACGGTCCAGGAACTGCGCCGCGACGAGCGGTGAACGCACGGTACGCGGGGCTCCCGTCGGGGTTCCCGTCGTGCCTCCGGTGAGGATGGTAAGGGGCCCGGGCGACCGGGCCGCGGCGCACTCGGCCGTCGCGCACCATCGGACACGTACCCCTCGAACGCATCGTCGGAGCCGCCGATGACGATGCGTTCGACTCCCACGTCGGCGAGCCGGTCGGTGAACTCCGCATCGTGGAACACGAGGTCTATGGACTCCCGGGCGCAGACCTCGCGCAGTTCCACCGGGCTCATTCCGGTGTTCATCAGAACCAGGCCCGCACCGGCTTTCGCCGCGCCCATCATCGCCTCGACCATTGCGCAGCGATCGCGGCACAGCACTGCGATGGTCGTGCCACCACCTCTGCCGTCGGCGACCAGCGACGCTGCGAGATCATCGGTCCGGCGGTCCAGCTGCGTGAACGTCACCGACCGGGTGTCGTCGGCAAGCGCCACCCGCTCCGGATATCGGCGCGCGGCCACCCGAAGGGCTCCGGCGACGGGTCCGTACGCACGCATGCCGAGCGCATCCCGCAGCATCGAGTACGGACTGGTCGGGTCGATCATGCCCGATCGGGCCACGACCTTCACGGCGCGAAGCCGGTCGGCGGCACCGCGGTGCACCCCGGCGAGGCCGGGTGTTCTGGATGTGTTCAACAGACCTCCGTAGAACTACTGATGACGCGTCGCCTGAGGAAGTCGACGACGGTGTGAACGAGCCAGTCGGGATATTCCAGCTGCGGACAGTGCCCGGCACGCTGATGCACCACCAACTCGCTCCCGCGTACAGCGGCATGGAGCGATCTGCTGGCGGACACCGGGATGATCCGATCGTGCGCACCGTGGATGATCAGCGTCGGGCACTCGACCCCGGCCGCCGGATGGCCGGCCTCGGTCTCGCACGCGATCCGGTTGACCAGCTCCGCGTAGACGTCCAAGGTGGCCGAGTCGATCGACGCGACCCACCGGTCGATCACGGCGCGGTCGGCGCGTGCGCGCCGCTGATAAAGCAGGCTCGGTACCACTGCCCGCACGAGTCGGCGCGTCACCGGCTGGGGCAGCCGGGCCAACACGTGCGAGCACTGCACGGCGTTGAGTACCCGTGGAGACCGTGCGAACGACATTCCCCGATGCGCGGCGAGGACCGGATCGTCGAGGGCGACGACCGCACGCACCGAGTCCCCCCGACGGGCGGCGGCGCGGATCGCCGCCGCTGCGCCGAGCGAGTTTCCGACGAGTACGGCGGGCCCGTGCTCCTCGAGCATCGCGTCGACGACGTGGTCCCATCGGGGCAGGACGGGACCGGCGCCGAGCGGAGCGGTGACGCCGAAGCCGGGCATGTCGACGGCCACCGCGCGATAGCCGGCGCGCTCGATCAGGGGCAGGGCGCCGCGCCAGGTCTCGGCGCTGTCGCCGAAGCCGTGCAGCAGCAGGATCGTGGGCCCGGTGCCGTCGACGGTGAGGGTCTTCGTGTCGACCGAGCCGCAGCGTCGGCGCGATTCAGTGATCACACCGGTTACCTTCGATCAGAGCCGAGGAGAGCCTTGGCGACGTGGGTCACCTGGATCTCGTTGCTGCCGGCGTAGATCATCAGCGATTTGGCGTCGCGCGCGAGCTGTTCCACGCGGTATTCGGACATGTAGCCGTTGCCGCCGAACAACTGCACGGCCTCCATGGCCACGTCGGTCGCCGCCGTGGTCGAGTACAGCTTCATCGCCGAGGCCTCGGCCAGGGTCGGAAGGGAGCCGGCCCCGAACGCACTCAATGCCGCGAACACCATGTTCTGGACGTTGAGGCGCGCCACTTCCATCTGGGCCAGCTTCAATTGGATCAGCTGGAATCGGCCGATCTCCTGTCCCCACAGGGTCCTGTTCTTCGCGTAGTCGACAGACAGCCGATGGCATTCGTTGATGATGCCCAGGGCCAGGATGGCGCAGCCGACGCGTTCGACGGTGAAACTCGAACGGGCGCTGTCACGTCCGTCGCCGCCGGAATGGTCCTCGGTCTCGCCCAGCAGCCGGTCCCGGCTCAGCCGGACGTTGTCGAAGAACAGTTCGCCTGTCGGGGAGGAGTGCATGCCCATCTTCGCGAACGGAGCACCTTGGGTGAAGCCCTCCATCCCCTTGTCGAGCACGAACGTCAAGACCTTGCGGTCACGCTTGTCGGCACCGTCGCCCTCGTCGAGCTTCGCGTACACCACCACCGTGTCGGCGAAGGGGCCGTTCGTGATGAACGTCTTCTGCCCGTTCAGGATGTAGTCGTCGCCGTCGCGCCGCACGTAGGTCTTCATGCCGCCGAAGGCATCCGAACCCGAGTCGGGTTCGGTGATCGCCCACGCGGCGATCTTCTTCAGGGTGACGAGGTCCTTGAGCCAGCGCTGCTGTTGAGCCGGCGTGCCGCGGGACATGATGGTCGCCGCGCCCAGCCCGAGACTGACGCCGATGGCCGCGACGCTTCCCAGGGTCACTCCCGACAGCTCGCTGACGACCACGGCAGCCATGCTGGCCTGCGCCGCCAGCGGATTGGCACCGCCGTCGTCGCTCTTGGGCTTCTTCTCGGGCTCGGGTTCACCGGCGGCGATCCGATCGGCCTTGCGCTGCGCCTTCGCGAGCATGTTGTCGACGGCCTCGCCGGCCATGACATCGACACCGAACTCGGCGAACAGTTTGCGCATGATGTCGTACGGCGGAAGGTCGCCGTGCTCGAGCGCGTCGAGATTCGGGCGGATCTCCCTGTCGATGAAGGCCCGGACGGATTCCCGGACGAGTTCGTCGGTCTCAGACCATTCGAACATGATGTGGTGTCGCTTTCGTTGTCGATGTCAGGGGAGTCGGTGAGCGATGTCGTCGATGGTCCACGCCTCGTCGCTCTCGATGGTTTTGACGTCGTGCCAGCCGGCGAGCTCGTCGATCGCACCGCCCTGCACCGCGAACACCTTGCCCGTGATCGGGCAGTCCGCTGTGGCCAGGTAGGCGACGAGCGGAGAGATGTTCGCCGGGCTGAAGGCGTCGAATCCGCCCTCTTCGACGTCCTCGGCCTCGGCCGCCATCATGGCGCCCATACCCGGGGTCGCGAGGGTCAGCCGGGTGCGCGCGATCGGTGCGATGGCGTTGGCGCGCACCCCGTAGCGCTCGAGCTCCTCGGCGGCGACCTGGGTCAGGGCGGCGATGGCGGCCTTGGCCGCGCCGTAGTTGGACTGACCGGCGTTCGGCATGGTCACTCCCGACGCCGACGCCGTATTGATGATCGCCGCGTTGGGCTGACGTCCGGCCTTCGACTCGGCCTTCCAGTACGCGGCGGCGTGCCGGGTCACCGAGAAGTGACCCTTGAGGTGGACCGCGACCACCGCGTCCCAGTCGGACTCCGACATGGTGGGAATGAAGCCGTCGCGGAGGATTCCGGCGTTGTTGACGACCACATCGAGCTTGCCGAACTCCGACACCGCCTGCGCGACAAGTGCTTCCGCACCCGCCCAGTCGGCGATGTTGTCCGCGTTGGCGACTGCGCGTCCACCGCCGGCAAGGATCTCGGAGACCACTTCCTGCGCGGGACCCGCGTCGGCTCCGTCACCGCTGTTGCTGCCGCCGAGGTCGTTGACGACCACTGCGGCTCCTTCGCCGGCGAAGAGCAGCGCGTGCTCGCGTCCGATTCCTCGTCCAGCGCCGGTGATCACTGCCACCCGGCCGTCCAGGGCACCCATCTGATGAACTCCTTCATGAATAGTCTGTGATCGTCGCCGGCGGGCGGCGACGGCGTGCGGTCGGCGCGACCGCACTGGTGAGAATCCTCAATCGGCGATCTCGGCGACGCCGTTGCTGAGCACGACGTCACCGTCGCGGATCGTCTCGAAGGCGTACGTGGTCACGCCGTCGGTGGTGCCGACCTTCCAGATCCGCGTCGACAGGTCGTCGCCGGGGAACACGAACTTGGAGAACCGGACCGCGAAGCGCTTGACCCGCGAGACGTCCGAGTCGGCGACCTGAGAGAGCACGCCCCACCCGGCCATCGCCATCGTGCACAGGCCGTGCGCGATGATGCCCGGCAGTCCGGCCTCCTTGGCGACGTCCTCGTCGAGGTGGATCGGCACCGGATCGCCCGAGGCCGGCGCATACCGGAAGGTCTGATCGTCGTCGACGTGCGCAGAGACTTCGGCGATCGGCTCGCCCTGCTTGGCATCGGTGTTGGGCGAGATCTCCGGGATCGCCTCGCCGACCTTCGGACCTGCGTCGACGCCGCGGAAGAAGCCCGACAGGTACTGCTCGTTGACCAGCTCGCCGGTCACGTCGTCGTGGCAGGTGAGGTGGATGTAGACCAGCGCGCCGGTGCTCTTGCTCTCCCAGCCGATCACCCGCCCCTTCGACACCAGCTCGTCCCCGGGCCGGATCGGGCGGTGGAAGTGGAAGTCCTGCTCTCCGTGAGTGATTCGCCCGAAGATCTCCATCGGAACCACGTCGACGGCGGGCGACATGAGGGCGTCGAACACCGGCACGATCGCGAACACCGGCGACGCGACGTCACCGGAGCGGTGAGCGTCGATGGGGTCGTTGGTCGCGGCCGCGTACTCGGCCAGCCGCTCCCGGGTGACCTCGAACCGCTCCTCGTCGCACCAGAGATTCAGGCCCGCGCGGTCGAACTCGTGGATCGTCCTCGTCGTATCCTGCTCCGTCATCTCAGGCCCCGGCGAGTGCTTCGAGCTTGTCCAGCGAGTCCTGGACCTGCTTGCTCGCATCCTTCTCGACCGCCTTGCCGAGGGCTCCCTTGATCAGCGATCCCTCGAAGTCGCCGGCGACGTCCACACGGGTGCCGTCGCCGTCCGGGGTGAGGGTGAACGAGAACTTGGCCTTGACGCCCGCCATGCCCGAGCCGTTGAGGACCAGCGAGGAGTCCTCGTCGACGGCATCGACGACCCACTCGATCTTGTTGGCCATGCCGAGCATGAAGATCTTCGCGGTGAGATTGGTGCCGGAGGTCAGCGTCGCCGGCGGCTCCACCATCCACCGCTCGTGAATGGTGAACCAGTCGCTCCAGGTCGACGGATCGGAGATGATCTTCCAGATGGCCTGGGGAGTGACGGCCAGAGTCTCGGTCTTCTCGATGTGTCCCATGATGTTTCCTTTACGGTGGTCGTGACTGTGCGTCGAAGGTGGATTGTCGGTGTGGCGGTGTGCCTCAGCGATCGGCTCGCTGATAGGCGGTGACGACGGCGGCCCCGCCGAGTCCGATGTTGTGCTGCAGGGCGGCGGTCACGCCGTCGACCTGACGTGCGTCGGCGGTCCCGCGGAGCTGCCAGGTGAGCTCGGAGCACTGTGCGAGTCCGGTGGCGCCGAGCGGGTGGCCCTTGGAGATCAGGCCGCCGGAGGGGTTGACCACCCATGTGCCTCCGTAGGTGGTCTGGTCGTCGTCGATGAGACGACCGGCCTCCCCGGGCGCGCACATGCCCAGCGCCTCGTACAGGAGCAGTTCGTTGGCGGAGAAGCAGTCGTGGAGCTCGATGACCTGGAAGTCGCCGGCGCCGAGACCCGACTGCTCGTAGACGCTGCGCGCGGCCTGAACGTTCATGTCGTAGCCGATGATGTTCTTCGCCGTACCGTCGAAGGTGGACGCGAAGTCTGTGGTCATCGCCTGACCGACGATCTCGACGGCCTGAGGAGCCAGATCGTGCTTCGCGACGAACTCCTCACTCGCCAGGATCACGGCGCCCGAGCCGTCCGAAGTGGGTGAGCACTGCAGTTTGGTGAGCGGATCGTAGATCGTCCGCGAGTCCTTGATCTCGTCCAAGGTGTAGACGTCTTGGAACTGCGAGTACGGATTGTTCACCGAGTGCTTGTGGTTCTTGAAGCCGATCTTCGCGAAGTGATCGGCGGTGGTGCCGTACGCCTTCATGTGCTCGCGTCCGGCCGCACCGAACATCCACGGCGCGGGCGGGAACAAGACCTCGGAGATCTCGGCGAGCGCATTCATGTGGTTGCCCATCGGCTGTTCGCGATCGTCGTACATCGCGCCCAGGGATCCGGGCTGCATCTTCTCGAACCCGAGAGCCATCGTGCAGTCGGCGAGGCCGCCGCGGATGGTCTGTGCCGCAAGGAACAGCGCCGTCGATCCGGTCGAACAGTTGTTGTTGACGTTGACGATCGGAATGCCGGTGAGACCGAGCTCGTATGCCGCACGCTGACCCGAGGTCGACTCGCCGTAGACGTAGCCGACGTACGCCTGCTCGATCTGGTCGTAGGAGATTCCGGCATCGGCGAGCGCCTTGGTGCCGGACTCCCGCGCCATGTCGGGGTAATCCCACGGGGTGCCGTCCTCGTTCGTTCGTCGCTCCGGCTTCTCAAACTTGGTCATTCCGACGCCGATGACGAATACGCGTTGCGTCACTGCGTGGCTCCTCTCCATCGCTCGATGTTCGCCTTGAACCGTATTGAGCGATGACCACCGGCAGTGAGGACCGAAGCGGGGCTTCTAGGGGACCGAAACGATCATGCCCCTGCTACTGTTAGGCCCCGCCCGATCGGCCTCGGTGAGGAGCACAGTGTCGTACACGATCCCGATGCAGTTCTTCCGCGCGACGATCGACGCCCTGTCCCGGCGCGACATCGACGTCGCCCACGCGGTCGGCGAAGCGGGTCTGGACTGGCAATTGTTCTCGGCAGAGCGGGCGCGGATGACGCCCGAGCAGGCCACCGCCGTGACGGTGAGCCTCTGGAAGCAGACCGGCGACGAACTCTTGGGGATGGGGCCGCGACGGCTGCCGCGCGGATCTCTGCGGCTTGCGGCCCTCTCGGTGATCCACACGCCGGATCTTCGGGCGGCACTGACGCGTATCGGAGAGTTCACCGAGGTCACGATGGGGACAAAGATCTCCCTGGTCGTCGATGGGGATCTCGCGACCCTGTCTGTCGGATCGGCCGCCGAGCCCGTCGACCCGATCGTCGCGTTCAGCGCGGTCGCGGGTGTGCACAGGTTCTCGGCCTGGCTGATCGACGCGCCTGTCGCGGTCCGCAGTCTGCAGTTCCCGTTCGATGCCAGCCACCTGTCGTCGGACTACGAGACGATCTTCGGGGCCCCGGCGACGTTCACCGCCGATCGCCTGTCGCTCGGGTTCGACGCGGCGCTGCTCGACCGGCCGGCGATCAGGACCGAGGCGGACCTGAAGGCGCTCCTGCGGAACGCACCCGGCTCATTGTTCTATCCGCCCAGCCAATCCACGACGCTCGAGTCCCGGATCCGCCGGATCCTGGACACCGATCCGAACGGGCCGTGGATCGCATCGAACGAACTGGCCGGCCGAGTGTTCATGAGTGCGCCGCACATGCGCCGCCGGCTTCGCTCCGAGGGGACCTCGGTCCGCGACATCCAGGACGGGATCCTGCGTGACCGCGCCGTGCGGGCACTCGTGCACAGTGACGAGCCGATCGCCGATATCGCCGCCCGCCTCGGCTATTCGGAGCCGAGCGCCTTTCGTCGAGCATTCCACCGTTGGACTGGAAGCGCGCCGATCGATTACCGGCAGGGCCCCAAGACACCCTGACCTGCGGCGCGGAGGGCCCGCGTCGCAGCCGGCGCACGACTGCAGCCGCCCACTGCGTACGGACCGCGGATCAACTGCGACAGGCCGGCACGCTACTCGCCGACATCACACCTGCGGCGAACATCCTCGCAGACCAGCCGCTCGCCGTCGCCCAGTGTGACGTCGATTCGGGACCGGTAGTGCGCAGAGAACCGGTTCTCCTCGCCCGGCGCCGGAGCGTGCGCACTGTGCCTCCATCGCTCGCCCGCCAATCGATCGACGGCCGACTGGTCGCCTTTCAGGTATTTGTCGAACCACGCTGTCGTATAGAAATTCGTGATCCCGCGAACATCGGCCGTACCGGGAAGTACCCCGCCGGAGTCGGAGAAGTCCAGGTGGTATGCGCCACGAATCACGACGTCAGCTGTGTCGACTCCCGCACGGGAGAAGGCGAACGATGCTTCAGACTTCGCCAGCGGGTCGGGGGCCTGCACCCGGGGCACGGGCAGAAGCAGGTAGTCGCCGCTGAGTCCGAGCACCGGCGTGCGCAGCCGGGGAGCCTTCACCGCTGGTGATCCGAAACAGTATTTGTTGAATCCGTAGACCGCCGGCAGCGGCACCGGGCCGATCGCCCGGGCCGCTCGCGCACCGAAGAACGCCTCCATTTCGTCCATCCGCTCAGTCGGAGGGACGCACTGGCTGTCGATCGCGACCGCAGCGGAGACTCGGTGATCGTTCTGCGCATTCCAGCTCGACGCGACCGCACCGTAGGAGTGGCCTGCGAGCCCGATCCGCCGGCGGTCGAGTTTCTTCCAGAAGGGGTTGTAGCCGGCGTTCAACCCACTCGCGACCCGCCGGTTCTGCTTGACCGAATGGTCGGTCCGCGTCGTGCGGCTGCGCCGCGGCTTGTAGGCGTCGTCCGGCGCCGACAGGAAGAAGTCGAGAGCATCGATCTGCCCGTCGTAGAACGGCAGTCCGTTGCCGCCGAGGCTGGTCAGAAGGTTCGGCGTGCGCTGCGGCCCGACCAGACCCAGGACGGGGATTCCCGCGAAGGCATCTTCGAGTTCGTCGGGATGCTGCCCGAACTGGTCGGACATACCCTCGCCCTGAGCGTCGTGGGTCATGACGATGTAACCCGCGGCAGCCAGGTGCTGGGCGAGATACCAGTAGGCCTGCTCGTATTCGACGATGGATCCGTTGGTGATCACGATGCCCGGCTTCTGTGCAGGATCGCCCTGACGCTCCATCGCCCAGACGTGCCCGGATATCGTGGCGCCGCTTCTCGACGTGTACAGAACGGGCTCGACGAGGCCGCCCTTTCTCTTCCAGCTGGAGACGCTGTATTCCGGGTTCATCGGGCACAGATACTGCACCGTGCAGCTGTTGGGGTTCGGTTGGCGTTCACGATCGCGCTGCAGAGCGTCTGCTCGTTTCCGTTGATACGCGGCAGTCTGCTGTGCGACCCCGGCGATCGCCGACGGGTCGGCTACGAGTGCTCCGCCGTCGCCGACCGCCAGCGCGACCGTCGACGCCTCCAGCGCCGGGGACCAGCGTTCGGCGTTGGCGTCACTGCCGGTGGCCGCAATCAACACGCAGGCGGACAGCACGGACACGCCGAGCCTCCACACCATGCGTGTCGTGCACGCGCTCATCAGATTCGACACAGCGATTTCCTTACTCTTGCCGGCCTCGGCGGTGCGGCCGAACCCGTCTCGGCTCAGTTCTGTGTGATCGAGACGCTGACTGATTCCGCACCACGGTGATTCGGGTGCGCACGACTATATCCTGCTGTGTCACGCGAGCTGACTCGCACCATGCGACGGCCCGTAGACGAAGCGCCACAACGGCGTTCGACGACGGCAGCCACTGACAGGGGACGGCCGACCCGCACAAGACCCGCCCTGAACCCCCCGGAAAACAGATGAGTCGCGACATCGTGTGTCAACGATGTCGCGACTCATCACACTGCGGAAGCGGAGGGATTTGAACCCCCGGTCCTGTTACGGACGCTCGCTTTCAAGGCGAGTGCATTCGGCCGCTCTGCCACGCTTCCCTGGCGTTCCAGACTAGCGCACCGCCCGACGCCGCCGGCGCCTAGCGAACAGCGCAGAATTTGGGCGACCTGACCGACCTCAGGGGTCGGTCCGGTCGCCCAAGTTTCTCGAGTCGGCGCCGAAGCGGGTCAGTGCGGAGCCGTCAGACCCGGTCCGGTGATCAGCGGCATGTCCAGGGTGGTGCGGATCCCCGGCTCGGCCCTGCGCACCGCCGGAATCGCGTTGACCACCCGGCTCACCCCCGCGGCGATGGCCGCGTGATTGTGATCGCCCCGGGCGCTCGACGGCGTGACGTCCACGACGTACGACGGCTCACCGGTGATCTCCACCCTGTAGGCGCCCTCGCCGTGGTGCGGCCGCGGCCAGTCCGGCCGCAGATCCGACCGCAGCCGGGTGACGTGCTCGACCACGATCGCC
>NZ_JBJURU010000025.1:0-6306 GCF_046098115.1 Gordonia sp. VNK21
TCAAAACCCCCACCACCAACCCCACACAAGGGCCGGCAACAGAAGATTTCAACACAACGATCAGAGAACAAAAACCTGACCAAAAAACAATCCAAAAAAAGAATTGACTGGCAAAAAAACAATCAAAAAATCATTCCCTGTACCAGCCAAAAAATGCGGCACAAGAAAATCCATCACACACTATCGAGTTCTCAAAGAACACACACCCACCAACACCACCCCACCACAAAAATGGAGCGAACTTCAGTGAACATCATGTTTCGCAGCCCGTTTCGGGGCAACTTCTCCAGAGTAACACTGGAGCGGGGCGGCTGGCAATCTGCGGTGGTCGGGGCCTTGCGGCCCTGGCTCGCTGCCAGCCCTGATTAAGTTACTAGACGATGGCGGCAATGCCAAATCGCCAGGTCAACGGCTGTTTCGTTGCCGCTGCGCTCAACCGATGCGGGCGCCGGCGAAGGTCTTCTTGCCGCGGCGCAGCACCAGCCACCGGCCGTGCAGCAGATCCGCCGGATCCACCGACCACTCCGGATCGGTGATCTTGACGTTGTTCACGTACGCACCGCCTTCGTCGACGGCCCGCCGCGCGGCCTTGTTGCCGGCCGTCAGACCCGAGTCGACGAGCAGTTCGACGATCGTGGGAGCGGCACCGGCCGGGTACTGCGCGACCCCGGTCTCGCTGAGCGCCGCCGACAGCGTGCCCTCGTCGAGACCGTCGAGCTCGGCGCGGCCGAAGAGCGCCTGGCTGGCGAGTTCGGCGGCAGCGGTGTGCTCGCTGCCGTGGATGAGGGTGGTCATCTCGGCTGCGAGCCGGCGCTGCGCGAGCCGCAGGTGCGGCTTCTCGGCGGTGGCCTGCTCGAGTTCGGCGATCTCCTCACGCCCCAGGAAGGTGAACCACTTGAGGTAGCGCACCACGTCCGCGTCCGCCGTGTTCACGAAGTACTGGTACCAGGAGTACGGGCTGGTCAGCTCGGGATCGAGCCAGAGACTGCCGCCGCCGGTGGATTTGCCGAACTTCGTGCCGTCGGAGGCGGTGACCAGCGGAACGGTGAGCGCGTGCACGGCGTCGCCGTCGATCTTGCGGATCAGGTCCACCCCGCCGACGATGTTGCCCCACTGATCCGAGCCGCCGATCTGCAGCGCGCAGCCGTAGCGGCGGTGCAGCTGGAGGTAGTCGTTGGACTGCAGCAGCAGGTAGCTGAATTCGGTGTAGCTGATGCCGTCGGATTCGAGGCGGCGCTTGACCGTCTCGCGGGCCAGCATGACGTTGACCGAGAAGTGCTTGCCGATGTCACGCAGGAAGTCGACCACCGACAGCGGCCCGGTCCAGTCCATGTTGTTGACCAGGACCGCACCGGTGCCGGAGTCGGCGGCCGAGGTGCCGGCCTGGCCGGCCTCGCCTGGATCGAGGTCGACGAACCGGCTGAGCTGGCCGACGATGTTCTCGGCCCATCCGGCCACCGTGTCGGCGGCGTTCATGCTGCGCTCCCCCACGTCGCGGGGATCGCCGATCAGGCCGGTGGCGCCACCGGCCAGCACCACCGGGCGATGTCCGGCCTGCTGGAAGCGCCGCAGCGTGAGCAGCGGCACCAGGTGGCCGGCGTGCAGGCTCGACGCCGTCGGGTCGAATCCGGCGTACAGCGAGATCGGCTCGGACAGCAGCTCGCGGAGCGCGTCGAGGTCGGTGGTCTGCGCGATCAGCCCGCGCCAGGACAGTTCGTCGAGGATGTCGGTGGTCTGCACGGGAGGAGTCACAGGCCCTTCTCGTCGCCGACCAGCAACCGATGCTCGTCCTCGCCCACGGCGCGCGCGTCGTCGATCAGCATGTTCGGGATGCCCAGTTCGTCGATCGCGTAGGCCACCCGCAGCCGCGGGTTGTACAGCTCGTCGCCCGCGTCGATGAGCTCCCCCAGATCCTGGGGGCAGACCAGCCGGTCACGCACGATGGGGTCGAGCGCCTTGGCCCGTGACGTCATCGAAGAACTCCTTAAGTTCCGCCTCGCCGGACGAGGCTGCACTGGGAAGAAGAATGCAGGCACCAGGCTACTCGGCCGCCGATGAACCGCTCCACTCGATGTTCGCCGCCGCACTCCGGGTGTACCGGCGGTACCGTCCCTGCTCATCGCGGTACCAGATGCCCGGCCCGGGTCGGGGGACCCCGCGGCGAGCGAAGCCGGCCGCCAGCGGACGGTAGGACTCGCTGACCGGGACCTCGTCGACCACCTGGATCAGGTGCGGACGCTCGTCGGCGGGCAGTTCGCCCAGACCCACCCGCAGCTGGGTGGGCGTGACCGACGCCGTGCCCTCGCGCAGGCTGATCACCGCGACGGCGAGCTGCCGCCCGAACTCGCCGGTGCCGTAGACGACCACCTGGTCCACCCCCGGCACCGCCGAGAGGGCTTCGCTGATCGGCTCCGGGTAGATCAGGCCGCGCGCGCTGTGGATCACCTGGGCCACCGAGCCCATGAACCACAGGTCGCCCTCGGCGTCGGCCCGGAACAGCAGGTCCGAGACCTCCCAGCGGTCGTGCGGCCGGAACACTCCGCGCAGGACCAGGTTGGTCGACGAGAAGCGCTGGCCGGCGTGCGCGAGCAGCATGCCCACCTCGCCGGGCGCGGTCTCGCGCACCAGCCCGGTGTGCTCGTCGATCTCGAGGCGCCCGGTGATCGGGTCGAAGGCGGCGATCGCGACGGGATTGGTGTCCGGCAGCGGGCGGCCCATCGACCCGGGCTTGGTGCCGGCGACGTTGGCCAGGATCGCCGAGCCGTCGGCGGTGGCGAAGAACTCGAGCACCTTGGCCTTGGGCAGCCGCTCCTCGATCTCGTTCCACAGGCCCACCGGCAGGCCCGAGCCCATGAACAGCCGGACCGTGGACACATGCGCCGGGTCGAAGCCGGGATCGTGCAGCACCTCGCGCAGCATGCTCCAGGTGTAGGAGACGACGGTGACGCCGTAGCGGCGGACCTCGGTCTGGAACCGGCCGGCGTCGACGCCGGTGGACAGCGCGATCCGGGACCGGCCGGCGACGGTCGCGCCCAGGCTGGTGAGCAGCCCGGAGGCATGGTGCAGCGGGGGCAGGCAGTAGACGGTGTCGTGGTCGGACAGGCCGGCCGCAGCGGCCGCACCGAACGCCGACATGGCGAACCGGTGGTTGGTGATCGCCCACGCGGTGAGCCGGCCCTGGACACGGGTGAACAGGACGAAGGCCAGGTCGCCGGCCACGCCCGGATCGGGCCGGTACCAGACCGGCAGCCGCACCTGCTCCGGATCGATCTGCTCCATGTCGACCACGGTCTCGCCGTCGGCCGCGTCGATCACCCGGGTCTCACCGCTGCCGCCGCCGAGCACCAGCACCCGCTCGCTGACGGCGGCGGCCGTCGCCAGATGGTCGGGGTCGGAGACCACGGTGTCGGCGTGTGAGAGCGCCATCATCTCCGGCAGGTCGTCGGCGGTGGAGAGCATCACCGCCACCGCGCCGAGACGCGACAGTGCGGCGATCACCACCAGCGCACTCGGCCGCGGATGCATCATGACGCCGATGTGCTCACCGGGGCGGACACCGCATTCGATGAGGCCGGCCACCACGTTGTCGACGCGGGTGTTGACCTGTTCGTGGGTGAGCACGCGGCTGCCGAAGAGGAAGAGCTCAGCGTGCGGTGTGCGCTTGTTGTTCTCGGTCATCAGCCGGCCGAGCGAGATCCGGGTGGACTGGTGGATCTGGCCCAGCCGGAACAGGCGGGGCATGGCGCGCACCGACTCGGCGGCCACCGCGCGGGCGGTGCGCTGGACTGAACCCACGCCGTCGGCCAACTCGCGGGTGACCGCGGTGCCCGCGCCGGCCATCTGGCCCACGCCGTAGGTGAGCCGGCTGGTCCAGCTGATGCCGCTGCCGGCGCCGTCGTCGTCGATCATCGGTCTGATGTCCTCGGGCAGTTCGCCGAGGCCCTCGCGCCAGAGAATCCAGGCGGCGGTGTCCGGCCAGGTGACGGCGCCGGAGGTGGAGCCGACGACCAGACCGAAGTGGCCGGCCTGCAGGGTCCGCTCGTAGACCTCGGCGTCCGGGGCGGCACGTTTGATGCCGCGCACCGCCAGCGGCTGCCCGATGTCGTCGGTCTCACCGACGAAGGCCAGCACCGGGCAGTCGATGTCGGTGAGCGAGACCACCTCGTCATCGATGACGAAGCCGCCGGACATCATCCGGTTGTGCACCACGAACTGGCGGAGCAGTTCGGCGATCGCCGGACCCGACCAGGCCACCCAGCCCTCGCGTTCGAGGAAGCGGCGCTGGTCCTCACGCGGGAGCAGGGCGTCGCGGTCGTGGAGTTTGCGCAGGAAGTCGATGCGGCTGCGGGCGGTCTTGACCGGGTCGAACATCTGGAAGCCGGTGCGGGCGAGCCAGCTGGGGATCCACAGCCGGTTGAAGATCCGGTCGGCCACCACCTCGACGCCCGGGAAGACCAGGGCCGGCGACATCCCGAACGGCAGCGCGGCGGTGACGTCCACCGGGCTGCCGAATGTGGTCACCGAGGCGATGCCCTTGCCGCGCCGGTAGGCCGCCACCTGATAGACGAACATCCCGCCCTGCGAGTAGCCGGCCAGGTGCACGTCCTTGCCCACGACCCGGGTGACGAAGTCGATGACCCGGTTCAGCGCCAGGATGTGGTCGGTGAGGGTGCGCTCCATGCCGCCCTCCTCGTGGTCCGGCGAGCCGAAGTCCACCACCCACGGGATGATGCGGTGCCGGTGCAGGATGGAGACCGCGCCGTTGTCCTCGGTGACGTCGTAGACATTGGCCGAGACCATCATCGGGTGCACCAGGATGACGTTGGGGCAGCCCTCCCCCGGATCGTCGGGGAAGTACCGGCGCAGCCGGAACATCTTCTCGGTCTCGACGACCTTGTACGGCGCCGGCTCGGTGCCCGTCTCCAGGCCGCCCATCCGGAGCACTTCCAGACCGTTCTGCGCCGTCGCGACTATCCGGCCGACCGCCCCTGACACGTTGGGCAACCCCATGCTGAGCACCTTTCTCCCCTGACCCGCTCGCCGTTTCGACTGCGATGCAGGTCACACCTTAGCTGTTGGTCGAACGGCGCGTCAGCGGGCCCCGCGCGAGATGCCCAGATCACCGGCGAGCCGCACGATCGTCGCGCCCGCGACATCGATCTGGCGCTGGACCTGAACCGAGGCGGTCCCGCCGAGCGCATTGCGCGATTCGATGGATCCGGTCACCGTCAGCACCTCGCGCACCTGCGGGGTCAGCGCCGGATTGATCGAGGCGAAGGTCTCGTCGTCGAGTTGGTCCAGGCCCACCCCGCGACTCTCCGCCTCGCGGACGCACGCCCCGGCCACCTCGTGCGCCACCCGGAACGGAACCCCCTGGCGCACCAGCCATTCGGCGATGTCGGTGGCGAGGGTGAAGCCCGCGGGCGCCAGCTCGGCCATCCGCTCGGGGTGGAAGGTGAGGGTGCTGACCAGTCCCACCACGGCCGGCAGCAGCAGTTCGAGCTGGGCCACCGAATCGAAGACCGGTTCCTTGTCCTCCTGCAGGTCCCGGTTGTAGGCGAGCGGCTGCGCCTTGAGGGTGGCCATCAGGCCGGTGAGATTGCCGATCAGCCGGCCGGACTTGCCGCGCGCGAGTTCGGCGACGTCCGGGTTCTTCTTCTGCGGCATGATCGAGCTGCCGGTGGACCAGGCGTCGGCCAGGGTCACGTAGCCGAATTCCGGCGTCGACCAGAGGATCACGTCCTCCCCCAGCCGGGACAGGTCCACGCCGATCATGGCCAGCACGAAGGCCGCCTCGGCGGCGAAGTCGCGGGACGAGGTGGCATCGATCGAGTTGTCGGCGGCCTGGTCGAAGCCCAGGTCGGCGGCGATCGCGGCCGGATCGAGCCCCAGCGACGAACCGGCCAGCGCACCGGAACCGTACGGGGAGACTGCGATCCGCCGGTCGGCGTCGACGATCCGGGCCACATCGCGCAGCAGCGGCTGGGCGTGGGCGAGCAGGGTGTGCCCGAGCAGCACGGGCTGGGCGGCCTGCAGGTGCGTCTTGCCGGGCATCACCACCCCCGGGTGCGCGGCGGCCTGATCGACCAGAGCCTGCGCCAGGTCGAGCAGTCCCCCGGCCACCCGGCGCAGCGCATCGCGCAGCCACATCCGGAAGAGGGTGGCGACCTGGTCGTTGCGCGACCGTCCGGCCCGCAGCCGGCCACCGAGTTCGGCGCCGGCCCGTTCGATGAGTCCGCGTTCGAGGGCGCCGTGCACGTCCTCGTCGCTCTCGGCGGCCACGAAGGTGCCGTCGGCCACGTCCCG
>NZ_JBJURU010000025.1:6316-8567 GCF_046098115.1 Gordonia sp. VNK21
CGGTCCCCCAAGGCAAGGCCCACCGCGTGCTCCACCGGCCCCGCACGCAGGCGCTCCGCCTCTCAGCGCCCCACCCGGACCTGGTTGAGCTGCTGCTCTGGAAGCGGAGCTAGTTAGGCCGCGACTGGGGCGTCCACGCGCTCCACGACTGCCACTGGCCTAGGTAGCTTAGCGCGTTACGCGAGCCGCCCTGGCGGAGCCAAGTCCAGGTCGCGGTCTAGCTACAGCGCCCGCGCTGCTAGCACGCCGAGCGGCCACTAGACCCGTAGAGCGCGCCCCGGGCGACTGCGCGGCAAGCTGGTTGTCGATTCCACACTGGACGTAGCGTCAGCTTTGCCGCTCGCCCAGTCCCCTCTTTCCACGAGTCGTATCTCCCCTGACCCGCTCGCCGTTTCGACTGCGATGCAGGTCACCCCTTAGCTGTTGGTCGAACGGCGCGTCAGCGGGCCCCGCGCGAGATGCCCAGATCACCGGCGAGCCGCACGATCGTCGCGCCCGCGACATCGATCTGGCGCTGGACCTGAACCGAGGCGGTCCCGCCGAGCGCATTGCGCGATTCGATGGATCCGGTCACCGTCAGCACCTCGCGCACCTGCGGGGTCAGCGCCGGATTGATCGAGGCGAAGGTCTCGTCGTCGAGTTGGTCCAGGCCCACCCCGCGACTCTCCGCCTCGCGGACGCACGCCCCGGCCACCTCGTGCGCCACCCGGAACGGAACCCCCTGGCGAACCAGCCATTCGGCGATGTCGGTGGCGAGGGTGAAGCCCGCGGGCGCCAGCTCGGCCATCCGCTCGGGGTGGAAGGTGAGGGTGCTGACCAGTCCCACCACGGCCGGCAGCAGCAGTTCGAGCTGGGCCACCGAATCGAAGACCGGTTCCTTGTCCTCCTGCAGGTCCCGGTTGTAGGCGAGCGGCTGCGCCTTGAGGGTGGCCATCAGGCCGGTGAGATTGCCGATCAGCCGGCCGGACTTGCCGCGCGCGAGTTCGGCGACGTCCGGGTTCTTCTTCTGCGGCATGATCGAGCTGCCGGTGGACCAGGCGTCGGCCAGGGTCACGTAGCCGAATTCCGGCGTCGACCAGAGGATCACGTCCTCCCCCAGCCGGGACAGGTCCACGCCGATCATGGCCAGCACGAAGGCCGCCTCGGCGGCGAAGTCGCGGGACGAGGTGGCATCGATCGAGTTGTCGGCGGCCTGGTCGAAGCCCAGGTCGGCGGCGATCGCGGCCGGATCGAGCCCCAGCGACGAACCGGCCAGCGCACCGGAACCGTACGGGGAGACTGCGATCCGCCGGTCGGCGTCGACGATCCGGGCCACATCGCGCAGCAGCGGCTGGGCGTGGGCGAGCAGGGTGTGCCCGAGCAGCACGGGCTGGGCGGCCTGCAGGTGCGTCTTGCCGGGCATCACCACCCCCGGGTGCGCGGCGGCCTGATCGACCAGAGCCTGCGCCAGGTCGAGCAGTCCCCCGGCCACCCGGCGCAGCGCATCGCGCAGCCACATCCGGAAGAGGGTGGCGACCTGGTCGTTGCGCGACCGTCCGGCCCGCAGCCGGCCACCGAGTTCGGCGCCGGCCCGTTCGATGAGTCCGCGTTCGAGGGCGCCGTGCACGTCCTCGTCGCGCTCGGCGGCCACGAAGGTGCCGTCGGCCACGTCCCGGGCGAGCACCTCGAGCGCGGCCTGCATGCCGGTCAGCTCCTCGTCGGTGAGCAGTCCGGCCCGGTGAAGCACCCGGGCGTGCGCCTGCGAGGCGGCGATGTCGTACGGGGCCAGCGCCCAGTCGAAGTGGGTGGACTTGCTCAGCGCCGCCATCGCCGCGGCCGGGCCGCCGGCGAACCGGCCGCCCCACAGCGCCCCGGTGTTGGTGGCGCCGCCCGATCCGGCGTTCTCGGCGGGCTGATCAGCACTCTCGGCCATACGTCTGTTCTCCTGAGGTGGTCGTGGTCGGCGGTCTGGGCTCAGACCAGTTTTTCGATGAGTTCGGCCAGTCCCGCCCCGGTGAGCGGCTCGCGGGCCAGCACGAAGATGGTGTCGTCACCGGCGATGGTGCCGACCACTTCAGGCAGGCTGGAGCGGTCCAGGGCGCTGGCCAGATAGCCGGCGGCGCCGGGCGGGGTGCGCAGCACCGCCACCTGCCCCGAGCTGTCCGTGGCCACCAGCAGCTCGCCCAGCATGCGGGAGAGCCGGTCGGTGCCGCCGTGCACGCCGCGCACCGGGCTGCCGTCCTCGGGGACCACGTACACTCCGGCGCCGCCG
>NZ_JBJURU010000025.1:8577-28735 GCF_046098115.1 Gordonia sp. VNK21
GCCTACACCGACGCGCTACGCGACGCGGCCCACCGGCCCCCTGACGAGCTGGACCGCGTCCGAGACCAGCTAGTCCGGCGGCGCGTGGGCCCCCACCACTACGGGCCGTTCTGCGTGGACGTCCGGCGGGTCGGGCACGACGAGCCCGTGTGGGACGAGCGGGTGCGGGTCGGCGACGACGCGCTACACCGGGCCTAGCAGCTGCGGCTGGCCGCCTAGCGTCAGAGGGGCATGCCAAGGCCACGCGACCGGCCAAGCAGCGACCCCGAGCTAGGCCGGCGCTAGCGGCGGCTGGACCCGAAGCTGGTCCGGCGGCTGTTGAGCTAGCTACGGTGGAGCAGGGCGCTGAAGCGGCGGCTCCGCCGGAAGCACGACCGGTACTAGCCGCACCTGGACAGGGCCGACCCCCTCCTGCACTAGGAGACCAGCTGCGGCCTTAAGCCGATGCACTGGGACCGGCTGCGGACCAGGTGGCCGTCGAGCTAGTACGGCGTCTTCTTCTTGGGCCTGCAGCGGCTTGAGCGCGCGCCGTTCAGGCCGGCCGACTAGCCGTTAGAGTGGCCGGACTACCGGTGGGAGTTCCGCGTCGGCGAGCGGATGTTGGCCCTGGACGTCCTCCTGTTCCTTGGCCAGAAGCTAAGCCACCGGGTCGAGCTTGACGACGACGGCCGGCACCACCCTGACCAGTCGTGGGAGTGGAAGGTGTCGCGCAGCAGCGGCTGGGCGTGGGCGAGCAGGGTGTGCCCGAGCAGCACGGGCTGGGCGGCCTGCAGGTGCGTCTTGCCGGGCATCACCACCCCCGGGTGCGCGGCGGCCTGATCGACCAGAGCCTGCGCCAGGTCGAGCAGTCCCCCGGCCACCCGGCGCAGCGCATCGCGCAGCCACATCCGGAAGAGGGTGGCGACCTGGTCGTTGCGCGACCGTCCGGCCCGCAGCCGGCCACCGAGTTCGGCGCCGGCCCGTTCGATGAGTCCGCGTTCGAGGGCGCCGTGCACGTCCTCGTCGCTCTCGGCGGCCACGAAGGTGCCGTCGGCCACGTCCCGGGCGAGCACCTCGAGCGCGGCCTGCATGCCGGTCAGCTCCTCGTCGGTGAGCAGTCCGGCCCGGTGAAGCACCCGGGCGTGCGCCTGCGAGGCGGCGATGTCGTACGGGGCCAGCGCCCAGTCGAAGTGGGTGGACTTGCTCAGCGCCGCCATCGCCGCGGCCGGGCCGCCGGCGAACCGGCCGCCCCACAGCGCCCCGGTGTTGGTGGCGCCGCCCGATCCGGCGTTCTCGGCGGGCTGATCAGCACTCTCGGCCATACGTCTGTTCTCCTGAGGTGGTCGTGGTCGGCGGTCTGGGCTCAGACCAGTTTTTCGATGAGTTCGGCCAGTCCCGCCCCGGTGAGCGGCTCGCGGGCCAGCACGAAGATGGTGTCGTCACCGGCGATGGTGCCGACCACTTCAGGCAGGCTGGAGCGGTCCAGGGCGCTGGCCAGATAGCCGGCGGCGCCGGGCGGGGTGCGCAGCACCGCCACCTGCCCCGAGCTGTCCGTGGCCACCAGCAGCTCGCCCAGCATGCGGGAGAGCCGGTCGGTGCCGCCGTGCACGCCGCGCACCGGGCTGCCGTCCTCGGGGACCACGTACACTCCGGCGCCGCCGTCGGCGGCCCGCAGCTTGACCGCGCCGAGCTCGTCGAGGTCGCGCGAGAGGGTCGCCTGGGTGGCCTCGATGCCGTGGTCGGCCAGCAACTGCTGGAGTTCGCTCTGGCTGCGCACCTTCCGGTCGGACAGGATCTCGACGATGCGCGCATGCCGTCCGGCCCGGGTCGCGGCCAGTCGGCCCTGCTCCGGGTTCGGCGACCTGCGCGCGGTGGTCATCGTCGCTCCAGCAGCCAGGTCAGCAGCGCCTTCTGGGCGTGCAGCCGGTTCTCGGCCTCGTCGAAGACGACGCTGGCCGGGCCGTCGATCACCGCGTCGGTGATCTCCTCGCCGCGGTGTGCCGGCAGGCAGTGCAGGACGATCGCGTCGTCGGCGGCATGGGCCAGCAGTTCGTCGTTGATCTGGTACGGCCGGAACGGTCCCACCCGGTCGAGGCCGTCACCCTCCTGGCCCATCGACACCCAGGTGTCGGTGACCAGCACATCGGCGCCGGTCGCCGCCGCCACCGGGTCGCCGACGACGGTGATGCCGCCCCCGGTCTGCCCGGCCCGCGCGACGACGTCCTCGAGCACGGCCGGATCGGGATCGAAGCCGTCCGGCCCGGAGAGCCGGACGTGCATACCCGCGGTGACCCCGCCGAGGGCGAGCGAGTGCGCCATGTTGTTGGCCGTGTCGCCCAGGTAGGTCATGGTCAGACCGGCGGTGCGGCCTTTGCGCTCGATGATCGTCTGCAGATCGGCGAGCACCTGGCAGGGGTGGAAGCTGTCGGAGAGGGCGTTGACCACCGGCACCGTCGAGAACTCGGCGAGCGCCTCGAGCCGGTCCTGCCCGAAGGTGCGCCAGACGATGGCGTCGACGAACCGGGACAGCACCCGCGCGGTGTCGGCGAACGACTCGTCGCGGCCCATCTGGGTGCTCTTGCCGTCGACGATCACCGCGTGCCCGCCGAGCTGGGCGATGCCCACCTCGAACGAGAACCGGGTGCGCGTGGAGTTCTTGTCGAAGATCACGCCCACGGCACGCGGCCCCTCCAGCGACCGCCGGCTCAGCGGGGATGTCTTCAGCTCCGCGGCCAGAGCCAGAACCTGCGCCTGCTCGTCGGGACTGAGGTCGTCGTCGCGCAGGAAGTGCCGGACGCTGGTCTCGGTGGGGGTCATCAGGACTTCTCCGATTCGGTGCCGGCGGCGGTGGCCGCGTCGAGGATCTCCGGCAGGGCGGCGACGAACCGGCCGGCCTGCTCCTGGGTGAGGATCAGCGGCGGCGCGAGCCGCAGCACGTCCGGTGCGGGTGCGTTGATCAGGAAGCCGCGCTCGCGGGCGGCGGCCTCCGCGGCGCCGGAGATGGGCGTCTCGAGCACCACCCCGAGCAGCAGTCCGGCGCCGCGCACCCCCTGGATCTGCGGATGTCCCAGATCCTCGATGCCGGTGGCCAGTGCCTTGCCGACGGACTCGACGTGGTCGAGCAGGGCGTGCTCGTCGATGTAGTCGAGCACGGCGACGGCCGCCGCCGTGCAGACGGGGTTGCCGCCGAAGGTGGTGCCGTGCTGGCCCGGCTCGAACAGGTCGGCGGCCGGGCCGGTCGCGATCACCGCGCCGATCGGCAGTCCGCCGCCGAGCCCCTTGGCGAGGGTGATCACGTCGGGCACGATGCCGGCGCGCTGGTGGGCGAACATCAGGCCGGTGCGCCCGATGCCGGTCTGCACCTCGTCGAGGATGAGCAGCGCACCGTGCTCGTCGGTGATGCGCCGGGCCGCGGCCAGATAGTCGGCGCCCGGGACCACCACGCCCCGCTCCCCCTGGATGGGTTCGAGGATCACGGCGGCGGTCTGCTCGCTCACGGCCGCCTCGAGCGCCGCCACGTCGCCGTAGGGCACGAAGTCCACCCCGGCCGGCATCGGCTCGAACGGCGCGCGCTTGCCGGGCTGCCCGGTCATCGCCAGCGCTCCCATGGTGCGGCCGTGGAAGCCGCCGTCGGCCGCGATGATCTGCGGTCGTCCGGTGCGCCGGGCGATCTTGAAGGCGGCCTCGTTGGCCTCGGTCCCGGAGTTGCAGAAGAACACCTTGCCGGGGTGGCCGAAGGCCGCGAGGAGCTTCTCCGCGGCCTGCACCACGGGCTCGGAGACGTACAGGTTGGAGACGTGGCCGAGGGTGCCCAGCTGGGCGGTGACGGCCTCGATGATCGCCGGGTTCGCGTGGCCGAGGGAGTTGACCGCGATCCCGCCGAGCAGATCCAGGTACTCCCGGCCGTCGGCGTCGAACACCACGGCGCCCTCGCCGCGGACCAGCGCGACCGGTGGTGTGCCGTAGTTGTTCATCAGCGCAGCGGACCACCGCTGCTGCATCGGTGCGGTCATCAGATTCCCGTTTCCGTGGGGCCTGCCGGTGCATCGGCGGGCAGATTGCGTTGGGCCACCACCGTGGTACCGGCGGTGGAGGCGGTGAGCAGCGACGCGAGCACCGCGTGCGGGCGCCGGCCGTCGATCACGTGGGCCGCGGCCACCCCGGACTGCACTGCGCGCAGGCAGGCCTCCATCTTGGGCACCATGCCCGAGTCGAGCGTCGGCAGCAGTGCGGTGAGTTCGTCCTCGCCGATCACCGAGGCCAGCGAGGAGCGGTCCGGCCAGTCGGTGTAGAGCCCTTCCACATCGGTGAGCATCACCAGGTGTTCGGCGCCCAGCGCCCCGGCGACGGCACCGGCCGCGGTGTCGGCGTTGATGTTGTGCACCACCCCGTCGGCGTCCGGCGCGAGCGTGGAGATCACCGGGATGCGGCCGGCGGCGATCAGGTCGTCGACGGCGGAGGTGTTCACGGCGGTGATGTCGCCGACGAGCCCGATGTCGGTGGGCCGGCCGTCGACGACGACGGTGCGCCGTGCGGCGGTGAGCAGATGGGCGTCCTCGCCGGTCATGCCCACCGCGTACGGGCCGTGCGCATTGATCAGGCCGACCAGTTCCCGGCCCACCTGCCCGAACAGCACCATCCGGGCGACGTCCATCACCTCGGGGGTGGTGACCCGGAATCCGCCGCGGAACTCGCCTTCGAGTCCGAGCCGGGCCAGCATGGCCGAGATCTGCGGACCGCCGCCGTGCACCACCACCGGGTGGATGCCGCAGGCGCGCAGGAGCACCATGTCGGCGGCGAAGGCCTTCTTGAGGTCGTCGTCGACCATGGCGTTGCCGCCGTATTTGATCACGACGCGCCGGCCGCTGAGGGCCTGCAGCTGCGGAAGTGATTCGGCGAGGACGGCGGCCTTGTCCAGTGGACTGGCCGCGGCTGCCGGGGTGTTCGGTTCGGTCATCGTGGTTCGCGATCTAGGTGGAGTACGCCGAGTTCTCTTCGACGTAGGCGTGAGACAGGTCGGTGGTGCGGACGGTGGCCGTCGCCGGGCCCAGGCCCAGATCGGCGACCACCTCGATTCGGTCGCCGGACAGATCCACCTCGCGCGCGCCGGGCACGCCTGTGCCGTTCTCGCAGACGGCGGATCCGTTGAAGGACACCGCGATCCGGTCCGGGTCGATGGTCACGGGTGCGATGCCGATCGCGGCGAGCACCCTGCCCCAGTTGGGGTCGGAGCCGAACAGCGCCGTCTTGACCAGCGAGTCGCGGGCGATGGTGCGGGCGACGGCGAGCGCGTCCTCCTCGGTGCGGGCGCCGGTGACGGTGATCGCCGCCCGCTTGGTCACGCCCTCGGCGTCGCTCTGCAACTGGGCGGCGAGATCGTCGCAGACCGCGAAGACGGCAGCGTCGAGGGCTTCCTGGCTGACCTCGATCTGGCTGGCCCCGGACGACAGCAACAGCACGGTGTCGTTGGTGGACGTGGAGCCGTCGATGTCGAGCCGGTCGAAGGTCAGTGCGGTCGCCCGCTTCAGCGCGGTGTTCAGCGCGTCCGCGCTGACCTTGGCGTCGGTGGTGAGCACGACGAGCATGGTGGCCAGCGAGGGCGCCATCATGCCGGCGCCCTTGGCCATGCCGCCGACGTTCCATCCGCCCGGATGGTGCAGTGCGACCTGCTTGGGCACGGTGTCGGTGGTCATGATGGCGTAGGCCGCATCGGTGCCGCCCTCGATACCGCCGCCCATCTCGTGGACGATCTCGGTGACCCCGGCCAGCACCTTGTCCATCGGCAGCCGGTCGCCGATCAGCCCGGTCGAGCACACGCCGACCTCGATCGCGCCGGTCTCCGTGCCCCAGTTCGAGAGCGTCTGCGCCACGGCCTCGGCGGTGGCGTGGGTGTCCTGGAAGCCGCCCGGTCCGGTGCAGGCGTTGGCGCCGCCGGAGTTGAGGATCACCGCACGCAGCCGGGCATTCTTGATGATCTCCTGGGTCCACAGCACGGGTGCGGCCTTGACCTGGTTCTTGGTGAACACGGCGGCTGCACCCAGGTCGGGGCCCTCGTTGAAGACCAGCGCCAAGTCGGATCTGCCGGACGGCTTGAGACCGGCGGTGATCCCGGCCGCTCTGAAGCCCAGCGGCGCGGTGACGCCCTGCCGGCGCACCATCCGGGAGCCCACGAGTTGCTCGATGTGATCGTCCGCAATGCTCACGGGGCCACTCCCACGCTGGTCAGTCCTTCGGTCTCGGCCCAGCCCAGGGCCAGGTTCATCGATTGCACGGCGCCGCCGCCGGTGCCCTTGGTGAGGTTGTCCACCGCGCCGACGGCCACCAGGGTGCCGGCCCGTTCGTCGACGGCCAGTCCGATCTGGACGGCGTTGGAGCCGATCACCGAGCCGGTCTCGGGATACTGTCCGGCCGGCAGCACGTGCACGAAGGGCTCGTCGCCGTAGGCCTGCTCGTAGACCGCCCGGATCTCCTGTTCGGAGGCGGCTGTGCGGGCGGTGCAGGTGGCCAGGATCCCGCGCGACATGGGCGCCAGGACGGGTGTGAAGGAGACCTCGACCGGCGCCTGCGCCGCCGCGGACAGGGCCTGGATGATCTCCGGGGTGTGCCGGTGAGTGCCGACGCCGTAGGCCCGCGCCGAGCCGATCACCTCGGAGGCGAGCAGGTTCACCTTCGGTGCACGGCCGGCCCCGGAGGATCCGGAGAGGGCGACGATGCCCACCCGCGGTTCCACCAGGCCGGCGGCGATCGCCGGCGCGGTGGTCAGGATCGAGACGGTGGGATAGCAGCCGGGCACCGCGATCCGGGTGGCGCCGGAGAGGATCTCCCGGTTGCCACCGAGCTCGGGCAGCCCGTACGGCCAGGTCCCGGCGTGGGTGCCGCCGTAGTAGCGGGTCCATTCACCGGCGTCCTGCAGCCGGAAGTCGGCGCCGCAGTCGATGATCAGGGTGGTCGGCGGCAGCGCCTCGGCGATGGCCGCGGACTGTCCGTGCGGAAGCCCCAGGAAGACCACATCGTGTCCGGCGAGCATCTCGGGGGTGGTGTCGACCAGGACCCGGTCGGCGAGCGGCACGAGGTTGCGGTGGATCTCTCCGAGCCTGGTGCCGGCGTTGCCGCCGGCGGTGAGGGATCCGATCTCCACCTCGCCCGTCGCCAGGCGCGGGTGGCCCAGCAGCAGGCGAAGGATCTCGCCTCCCGCGTAGCCACTGGCACCGGCGACCGCTATCCGAACTGTCATGAAATCATTATGCACTATTGTGCAAGTTCATTCATTGAGGTGCCGGGTGTCCGGCGCGGGCGGAGCGTCGGCGCTCAGCGCAGCCGCGCGCCGACGGCAACCGCCGCATGCTCCACGGCGGCCAGTTTGGCGGCGGTGCCCTCGTCCTCGGTGAGGGTGCGATCGGCGGCCCGGAAGGTCAGCGCAAAGGTCAGCGACTTGTTGCCGGCGCCCACCTGTTCGCCGGTGAAGACGTCGAAGAGCTCGATGGCCTCGAGCAGTTCCCCGGCGCCCTCGCGCAGTGCGTCGAGCACTCGCTGGGCCGGCACTTCGTCGGCCACCACCACGTTGACGTCCTGCAGGACCGCCGGGAACGGCGAGACCCGCGGGGACGGCAGCACCTCGCGCAGCGGCAGCGCGTCCAGGTTCAGCTCCACCGCGCACAGCCGCGCCGGCAGCCCAGTGCGATCGAGCACTGCCGGATGCAGTTCGCCGGCGTGGCCGACGACGGCGCCGTCCACCTCCAGACGCGCGCACCGTCCCGGATGCCAGGGCAGGTGCTGATCGGCGACCAGTGTCAGGTCCACGCCGGCGGCCGCGGCGATGGTCCGCGCGGCCTCGAAGGCGTCGGCGGCCTCGGCGGGCCGTCCCTTCCCCCACGGCCCGGCCGGCTCGCGCAGGCCGGTGAGCACCACGCCCACGTGCACCGGCTGGTCGGGCAGCGAGGCGTCGAGGGCGGCCTGTTCCTCCGGGCTCAGCCGCCGGGTCACGTCCAGCGCGGGAACGGCGGGCCCCTGGGTGCCGCCGAGCACCACCTGGCCGATCGCGTACAGGGACAGGTCGCGGTTGCCGCGGGCGATGTTGCGGGCCGCCATCTCGAGCAGTCCCGGCAGCAGGGTGGTGTTCAGCTCGGGCCGGTCGGCTTCGAGCGGGTTGAGCACCTTCACCGTCTGCCGGCGGGGATCGTCGTCGGGCAGCCCCCAGCTGTCGAAGACGTCGGCCGGCATGAACGGATACGGCAGCACCTCGATGAAGCCGTCGGTGGCCAGGGCGATGCCCACCGCCCGGCGGCGCCGCTGGCGCGGGCTCAGTCCGGTGCCGCCCGGCGCCGCGGGCAGCACTGCCGGAATGTCCTCCAGGCCTTCGAGGCGGAGGACCTCTTCGACGAGGTCGGCGGGCTGGCGCAGATCGGGACGCCAGGACGGCGGGGTCACCTGCAGCGGGTCGGCCCCGTCGACGGTGCAACCGACCTCCCGGAGCCTGGCGGCGGTGGTGCCGGCCGGGTAGCTCACGCCGGCGATGGTGTCCGGCAGCGCCGGATCGATGGGGACGACCGGCACCGGTGCGGCCGGCGCGACGGCACTCGCCAGCGGGCCGGCGACACTGCCGCCGGCGATCGCGGTGATCAGCGCCGCGGCCCGGTGCGAGGCGATCGGCGCGATCTGCGGATCCACCTGCCGCTCATAGCGTTTGGCGGCCTCGGACGAGAGCTTGTGGCGTTTGCCGGTGCGGAAGACGCGGACCGCATCGAAATTGGCCGATTCGAGGAGCACCCGGGTGGTCGTGCCGGTCACCTCGGTGGCCGCGCCGCCCATCACCCCGGCCAGGGCGATGGGACCGGAGTCGTCGGCGATCACGACGTCCTCGGGGTCGAGGGTGCGGGTGAGGCCGTCGAGGGTCTCGAGTGTCTCCCCCGGCTGCGCCGGCCGGACGGTGATCGCACCGGTGATCGTGTCGGCGTCGAAGGCGTGCAGCGGCTGGCCGAGTTCGATCATCACGTAGTTGGTGACGTCGACGATCGCCGAGATCGGGCGGATACCGGCCGCGAGGAGCCGTTTGACGATCCACCAGGGGGTCGCCGCGGTGGGGTCGAGCCCCTCGATCAGCCGGGCGGTGTAGCTGCGGGCCAGGCTCTGCGCGTCCAGGCTCACCGGCCACGGCTCCCCCGGTCCGGCGGCCGGCTCGCTCACCTGATCGGCCGGATCGACGAAGGGCACCGCGAAGGCGCTGGCCAGTTCGCGGCCCAGTCCGCGCATCGAGAAGGCATAGCCGCGGTCCGGGGTCACGTTGACCTCGATGACGGCGTCGGTCAGGCCCAGAACTTCACGCGCATCCGCGCCGGGCTCCGCGGTGCCCGGAGCGAGCACCAGGATCCCGGAGTGGTCGTTGCCCACTCCCAGTTCGGTGACCGAGCAGATCATGCCGTCCGAGGTCTTGCCGTAGGTCTTGCGGGCGGCGATCGCGAAGTCGCCGGGCAGCACCGCACCGGGCAGCGCGACGACCACCAGGTCGCCCTCGGTGAAGTTGCGGGCGCCGCAGACGATGTCGCGCGGGGCGTCCTCGCCCACCTCCACCTGGCAGAAGCGGATGGGCTTCTTGAACTCGGTGAGCTCCTCGATGGCGGCGACACGGCCGATCACCAGCGGTCCGGTGATCTCCGGGTAGACGTCGATCTCTTCGATCTCGAAACCGACGCGCACGAAGCCGGCGTCGATCTCCTCGGTCGACGCGGACCAGCCGGGGGTGCCGGCCTGCAGGACTTCGGTCAGCCAGGACTGAGTCAGACGCACGGGGAGCTTCCTTCGCTTGCGATGGTGTGCGGGAGCGGGCGGGGCGCGGCTAGAGCGCCGGCCCGAAGGGCTGGGTGAATCGGATGTCGCCTTCGACCATGTCGCGCATGTCCGGCAGGTCGTTGCGGAACTGCAGGGTGCGTTCGAGACCCATGCCGAAGGCGAAGCCGGTGTAGACGTCGGGGTCGATCCCGCTGGCGCGCAGCACATTCGGGTTGACCATGCCGCAGCCGCCCCACTCGACCCAGCCGGCCCCGCCCTTCTTTCCGGGGAACCAGACGTCCACTTCGGCGGACGGTTCGGTGAACGGGAAGTAGCTGGCCCGCATGCGGGTGGTGGTCTCCGGACCGAAGAGCGCCTTGGCGAAGGTCTCCAGGGTTCCCCGCAGATTGGCCAGCGTCAGTCCCTTGTCCACGGCCAGCCCCTCGATCTGGTGGAAGACCGGGGTGTGGGTGGCGTCGAGTTCGTCGGTGCGGAAGGTCCGTCCCGGGCAGGCGACGTAGATCGGCACCTCGCGGTCGAGCATGGCGCGCACCTGCACCGGCGAGGTGTGAGTGCGCAGCACCTGCCGAGAGCCCTCGCCGGCGTCGACACCCGGCGCCGGGGCGATGTAGAAGGTGTCCTGCATGGAACGGGCCGGATGGTCCGGCAGGAAGTTCAGCGCATCGAAATTATGGTGCTCGGTCTCCACCTCGGGGCCTTCGGCGATCTCCCAGCCCATGCCGACGAAGACATCGGCCACCTGGTCCGCGATCACCGTGATCGGGTGCCGGGCGCCGGCGCGGCGGCGCGCCGAGGGCAGCGTCACGTCGATCGTCTCGGCCACCAGCACCGCCGCATCGCGTTCGGCGGTGAGCACGGCCGTCCGCTCGTCGAGGGCGGACTGCACCGCGTTGCGCTTCTCATTGACGAGCTTGCCGGCCTCGGCCCGCTCCTGCTTGGGCAGCGAGCCCAGCGCGCGGCGGGCCAGCGCGATGGCCGAGCGGTCGCCGAAGTGCGCCGACTTGGCGTGCGCCAGCGCCTCCAGGTCGGCCGCCTCCGCGAAGGCCGCCGTCGCCGCGGTCACGGCGTCGTCGAGCTCCGTGGCGGAGGGGAACTGATTTCCGTTTGCGTCTGCAGACACCGACTCCGGGCTCCTCGTCTCTGGCTTCGAATGCGCCTCTTCAGGGTAGTCGCCCGCCGACGACTACCGATGATCGGCCTGACCCGCGAGGTCATTCGGCGGACCTACTCGCGCCCCGGGCCGCGGTCATCAGCGATACTGTGGCCCACGAACCTGAAGAGAACGTAAGTGACACGAACAACGAACAGGGAGTCCGCCGTGCGTCTGCAACCGGGAACCGACTTCGCCGGGTATCGCATCGAGTCCTTGCTCGGCGCCGGCGGGATGGGCGAGGTCTACGTCGTCCGCAATCCGCAGCTCGACCGCCAGGAGGCGATGAAGGTGCTCGCCGTGTCCGGGGCGGGCACCGAGAGCTTCCAGCAGCGTTTCGTGTCCGAGGCCCGCACGGCGGCCGCCCTCGAGCACCCGAACATCGTCACCATCCTGCAGTACGGCGTGGCCGACGACCTGCCCTGGTTCACGATGCCCTATGTCAGGGGTTCGGACCTCTACCAGGCGGGTCTCACCCCCGCCGAGCTCGCCCAGGTCACCGGTCAGGTGGCCGATGCGCTGGACTACGCGCATTCGCGCGGGGTGGTCCACCGTGACGTCAAACCGGCGAACATCCTGGTCACCCGGGGGTCCGGGAACGCGCCGCGGGCCACTCTGCTCGACTTCGGCGTGGCCAAGCTGGTCGGCTCGGTGAATCTGACCGCCACCGACACCGTGGTCGGCACCATGACCTATACCGCCCCCGAGGTGGTGTCCGGCCAGCCGGCGACCGCCCTGGCCGACCAGTACGCGCTCGCCTCGACGGTCTTCGAACTGCTGGCCGGGCGTCCACCGTTCACCGGCGACACCCTCACCGCAGTGCTCTCGGCGCGGCTGGCCGGGCCGGCCCCGGCGCTGAGCACCTTCCGGCCCGACCTGGCGGCCCTCGATCCGGCGTTCGCCCGGGCGCTGGCCATCGACCCGAATCACCGCTTCGCCGACTGCCGGACCTTCGCGTCCGCGCTGACCGGGATCGTCTCGGGCTCGCAGGCGCCGCTCGCCCCGCCGGCCGCTCCCCCGGCGACTCCGGGCGGACCGCCGACCGGGCCGGGCACCTGGCAGCCGGCACCGAGCGGACCGCAATACACCTCAGGGCCCCAATACGCTTCAGGCCCCCAATTCACCTCAGGCCCCCAGTACGCCTCGGGTCCCGCGCAGACCGCGCCGTACACCGGTGGGCAGTATCCCGGTATCGGCGCGATGCCGGCCGGCAACGGCTACGGTCCGCCGCCCGGCGGCACTCCGGGCATGTACGGCGCCTACGGCCCGCAGCAGCAGCCGCCGAAGCAGAGCAAGAAGAAGTGGCTCATCGGCGGCGCGGTGGCGGTGGCCGCGGCCGCCGTAGTCGGCGGCACCACCCCGCTCTGGCTCGGCGGCGACGACTCCGGGTCCACGCAGGCCGTTCCCGCCTACACCCAGCAGGCGCGCCTGACCAGCCACCTTTCATCGAGTTGCGCTGTGGTCTACGACGCCCTGTACTGCTGGGGCGACAACAGCGACGGACAGCTCGGCGACGGCGGTACCGACACCGCGAGGACGCCCGTCAAGGTCTCGCTCGACCAGGTCACCGCCGTGAGCATGGGCGGCTACTACATGTCCGGCGGCAGCGGAGGCGACGACGACGCCGACAACACGGTCTGCGCGGTGGCCGCCGGCCAGGGCCGCTGCTGGGGCACCGGCCTGTTCGGTGCGCTCGGTATCGGCTCCGATCACGGTGAGCACACCACCCCGACCACGGTGATGAACCTGACCGACGTCACCGGGGTCGCCACCGATCAGCTGAGCACCTGCGCGATCTCCGCCGGCGACCTGTACTGCTGCGGCTGGAACAACGAGGGCGAGGCCGGCAACGATGAGGAGCAGCGCGATCCCCCCACCAAGGTCAACGGCATCACCGGGGTCCAGCAGGTGGCCATGAAGTACCGCACCACCTGCGCGGTGACCGAGCAGGAGGAGCTGTACTGCTGGGGCAACAACTCCAGCGGGCAGCTCGGCAACGGCGGCACCACCTCCAGCAGCTCCCCGATCAAGGTGAATCTCGAGAAAGTGACCGCGGTGGCCGTCGGTGGCGGCCGCTACAACGAGTCCAGCCGGTTCAACTCGGTCTGCGCGGTCTCCGACGGCGACCTGTACTGCTGGGGCTCGGACTTCGGCGCCGACAACGGTGACCCGACCGAGCAGACCTCCCCGAAGAAGGTCGAAGGGCTGCCGGAGGTGGTCTCGGTGAGCACCGATGTGAACACCACCTGCGCGGTCACCGCCGACGCCGAGCTCTACTGCTGGGGCAACAACAAGTACGGCCAGGCCGGCCGCGGAACGTCCGACGAGTTCCTCGCGCAGCCGGCCAAGGTCGACGCGCTGCCGGGCAAGGTCCGGGCGGCGGTGACCAGCTGGAGCAACAGCTGCGCTCTGGTCGACGACAACGACGTCTACTGCTGGGGCAGCAACAACGCCGGTCAGGTGGGAGACCCGGACACTACGGACGAGTCGGTGGTGCGCCCGGTGAAGGTGAAAATCCCTGAGCCGGCCTGATCCCCCGTCGGCGCACCGCATCCGGCGGCCGGCCTCACCCGGTGAGGGCGGCCGCCGAGGCGTAGAGGCAGATGGCACTGGCGGCAGCGAGATTCAGGCTTTCGGCCCGGCCGCGGAGGGGAATGGACACCCGATGGTCGGCAGCGGCGAGCACCGCATCGGACAGGCCGTGCGCCTCGTTGCCGAAGAGCCAGGCGTGCGGAGCGCTCAGCTGCGGACCGGCGGCATCGAGCCGCAGTTCGCCGTCGGCGGCGGTGGCGAGCATCGGGATGCCGCGTTCGCGGAGGGCGGACAGCACCGCGTCGACGTCGGGGTCGCGCACCACCGGGAGATGGAAGATGCTGCCGGCGCTGGCCCGCACGCACTTGCCGTTGTGCGGGTCCACGCTGCGGCCGGCCAGGATCACCGCATCCGCGCCCATGGCGTCGGCGCAGCGGATGAGCGTTCCGGCGTTTCCCGGATCGTTCGCCTCGACCGCCACCACCAGGAAGCCCTGTGCCGGGCCGTCGCCGAGGGCGTCGCCCAGCCCCACGGTGAGCAGCTCGCAGACCGCGAAGATCCCCGGCGCGGTAGTGGTTTCGGAGAGTTTGGCCGCAGCGCGCCCGGTGAGGCGGTGGACGGCGATGCCGGACCGCCCGGCACGCTCGATCAGGCCGGCGTGACGCTCCTCGTCGTCGGCGCGGACCAGCAGCTGCTGGGCGCTGCCGGTTGTCAGCGCCGCGTCGACGGCGTTGAATCCCTCGGCGAGAAACCGGTTCTCGGCCCGGCGGACCGCGGCCCGGTGCAGTTTGGTCAACGAAACGACCCGCGAGGAACGTTCGGTGAGAACGTCCATCGCGGGCCGTGTCGGGTCGTCGGTCGCGGAAATCAGGCGACCGGGGCGTTGACGTCCGCCGGCAGCGCCTTGCGGGCCACCTCGACCAGGCCGGTGAACGCGGCCGGGTCGGTGACGGCCAGGTCGGCCAGCACCTTGCGGTCCACCTCGACACCGGCGGCCTTGAGGCCCTGGATGAAGCGGTTGTAGGTGATGTCGTTGGCGCGGGCAGCGGCGTTGATGCGCTGGATCCACAGCTTGCGGAACTCTCCCTTGCGGGCGCGACGGTCCCGGTAGGAGTAGGTCATCGAGTGGAGCTGCTGCTCCTTGGCCTTGCGGTAGAGGCGCGAACGCTGACCGCGGTAGCCCTTCGAAGCCTCGAGAGTCGTCCGGCGCTTCTTCTGGGCGTTGACAGCCCTTTTCACACGTGCCATGAGTCTTGGTCCTTAATACGTCAGGTCAGGAAGGGGGTTCAGCGGTTGAGCAGGCGCTTGATGCGCGGTGCGTCGTGCTCGCTGACCACGGTGGTGCCGTCCAGGCGGCGCTTCCGGTGAGACGACTTGTGCTCGAGGAGGTGGCGGCGGTTGGCCTTCTGGCGCACGATCTTTCCGCTGCCGGTCACCTTGAATCGCTTCGCGGTGCCCTTGTGCGTCTTGCTCTTCGGCATGGGTTTCCTTCATTCGGGCGAACTCCTATGCCCGTTCCATTCCTTCTGCGGAACGGGCTGGAGTCCACTGGTTGTGGCTGGTACTTGAGGCGTCGGTCCCGGTGGTTCTTACGAATCCTGGGACTGCTTGGCCTGCGCGCGGGTCTTGGCGCCCTTGTGCGGGGCCAGCACCATGGTCATGTTGCGGCCGTCCTGCTTGGCCGAGGTCTCGACGAAGCCGTAGTCGGCGACATCGTTGCCCAGACGCTGCAGCAGGCGGAACCCCAGTTCGGGGCGGGACTGCTCGCGGCCGCGGAACATGATGGTGACCTTCACCTTGGAACCCGCCTCGAGGAACCGGATGACGTGACCCTTCTTGGTCTCGTAATCGTGGTCGTCGATCTTCGGGCGGAGCTTCTGCTCCTTGATGACGGTCATCTGCTGGTTACGGCGGGACTCGCGCTTCTTCTGCGCCGCCTCGTACTTGAACTTGCCGTAGTCCATGATCTTGCACACCGGCGGGCGGGCGTCGGGCGCCACCTCAACCAGGTCCAAGTCGGCTTCGTAAGCCAGGCGAAGCGCATCTTCAACACGCACGATGCCCACCTGCTCACCACCGGGTCCGACAAGGCGGACCTCGGGTACGCGGATGCGCTCGTTGATGCGGGTCTCAGTGCTGATGTGGCCTCCTCGATCAATGTGTACCTGCTGCCGACCGTGGGCTGAGCGGTAACGAGAGGAGTCCGAGCGGAGACATCGTGCCAGCGACCCTCCGGATGCGCACGGCATCCGCGGGTATCGTCGTCCGGCGACGATGTGACCAGAACCGAACAACAACCGGCTGTGAAGCACAGGCGCCGTGCGGTGGGACTCGGAGAATCCTCTTGCTACCCCGGCAACGCCAGGGCGGTCATGCTGTGCCAGTCTAGCAGTCGTGAGCTCAAACTCCTATTCGACCGATCAGCCGTCCGATGAAGGGCCGGCCGACTCAGACAACGTCCGCGAACTGGCCGTCATTCCCGCCGTCGAGGTGACCACCCGGGCGGCGCTGATGCTGATGAGCGCGGCCGCGGAGAAGGTGGGCCCGGAGGCCGGCGGCGACGAGCAGTTCCGCGATCTGGCCGAGGCCCGGCAGCTGATCACCGCGCTCGCCGGCCTGCTCGATGCGTCCGGACCCGATCTGGGCCTGCACCGCAAGCCGATCGCCGACGGCCTCAAGGCTCTGCAGCTGGCGTTCCGCGAGGCCAGCGCCTTCCCCGATGAGCCGGGCCGCGGGCCGGGCGAGAAGTACACCGGCCCGGTCAAGGGCTGAGCTCCGCGCCGGCCACCAGCACGACGGTCTGGCCGTCGTCGCCCTCGACGACGCGCACCCGGTAACCCAGAGCGCTCGCGAGCCGGCCGGCGGCCGGTACCTGCCCCCGGTACAGCTCCAGGGCGAGCACCCCGTCCGGGGCCAGCCGTTCCCGCGCCGCGTTCAGGAGTTCGCCGGCCACCGCGAGCCCGTCGGGCCCGCCCGCCAGTGCGCGCAGCGGTTCGTGGTCGAGCGCCTCCGGCGGCAGCAGCGGCAGTTCCGGTTCCGGCACGTACGGCGGCACCGCGGCGATCACCCCGAAGCCGGAGACCTCTGCCGCCAGCCCCGACAGCAGGGTCCCGCAACCGATCTGCGCCTCCGGCGGCAGATTGCGCCGGGCGTAGCCGAGAGCGACCGGGTCGGCGTCGCAGGCGTGCAGGCTCACGCCGGCACGGTGGGCACGGACGGTGGCCGCGATCGGCGCCACCCCGCAGCAGGCTTCCGCGAACAGGGGCGGCCGGCCGTCGTCGAGCAGCCCGATCACGGTGTGCGCCAGCAGCAGCGAACGCCGGCGCGGGACGAAGGTCCCCGGCCCCACCGCCAGACGCAGCCCGCCGAACTCGACGAAGCCCACGATGTGCTCGAGCGGCTCCCCGGCCCGGCGCCGCCGCGCGGCCGCGGCCAGCGCGACCGCATCCGGTGCCCACTCCTGCAGGACGGCGGCCTCGTCTTCGGCGAAGACACAGCCCGCAGCGCGCAGTCCGGCCACCAGCTCCGGATCCCGCGCGGCCGGGGTCATTTCCCGAGCAGCTCCCGGAGGAAGCCGCCGGTGTGCGACTCCGCCACGGCGGCAACGTCTTCCGGGGTGCCCTCGGCCACCACGGTGCCGCCTCCGCTGCCGCCTTCGGGACCCATGTCGATGATCCAGTCGGCGGTCTTGATCACATCCAGGTTGTGTTCGATGACGATCACCGAATTGCCCTTCTCCACCAGTCCGTTGATCACCATCAGCAGTTTGTGGATGTCCTCGAAGTGCAGGCCGGT
This sequence comes from Gordonia sp. VNK21, assembly GCF_046098115.1. Taxonomy (NCBI): domain Bacteria; kingdom Bacillati; phylum Actinomycetota; class Actinomycetes; order Mycobacteriales; family Gordoniaceae; genus Gordonia; species Gordonia sp. VNK21. Next base: position 25,820 of record NZ_JBJURU010000025.1, read on the forward strand.
GGTCGGCTCGTCGAGGATGTAGACGGTGCGACCGGTGGACCGCTTCTGCAGTTCGGCGGCCAGCTTCACCCGCTGGGCCTCGCCGCCGGAGAGCGTCGGCGCCGGCTGCCCGAGCCGGACGTAGCCCAGCCCCACGTCGACCAGCGTCTTGAGGAAGCGGTGGATCGAGGTGACCGGCTCGAAGAACTCGGCGGCCTCCTCGATCGGCATGTCGAGCACCTCGGCGATGGTCTTGCCCTTGTAGTGCACTTCCAGGGTCTCGCGGTTGTACCGCGCACCGTGGCAGACCTCGCACGGCACGTAGACGTCGGGCAGGAAGTTCATCTCGATCTTGATGGTGCCTTCGCCCATGCACGCCTCGCATCGGCCGCCCTTGACGTTGAACGAGAACCGTCCCGGCTGGTAGCCGCGCACCTTGGCCTCGGTGGTGGCGGCGAACAGGGTGCGGATCTTGTCGAAGACGCCCGTATAGGTGGCCGGATTCGAGCGCGGGGTGCGGCCGATCGGCGACTGGTCCACCTGCACCAGCTTGTCGAGGTTGTCCAGACCCGTGATCCGGGTGTGGTGGCCGGGCACCTGCCGGGCCCCGTTGAGCTTGTTCGCCAGCACCGTCGCCAGAATGTCGTTGACCAACGTGGACTTACCCGAACCGGAGACTCCGGTGACTGCGGTGAGCACACCGAGCGGGAACGTGACGTCGATGCCCCGCAGATTGTTCTCCCGGGCGCCGACCACGGTGAGCCGGCGTTTGCGGTCCACCGGGCGGCGGATCTCCGGCACCTCGAGCACCTTGCGGCCGGCCAGGTACGCACCGGTCAGCGAGCGTTTGTTCTTGAGCAGGCTCCGGTAGTCGCCGCTGTGCACCACCTCCCCGCCGTGCTCACCGGCCAGCGGGCCGATGTCGACGATCCAGTCGGCGGCGGCGATGGTGTCCTCGTCGTGTTCGACGACGATGAGCGTGTTCCCCAGGTCGCGCAGCCGTACCAGGGTCTCGATCAGCCGGCGGTTGTCGCGCTGGTGCAGCCCGATGGACGGCTCGTCGAGCACGTAGAGCACCCCGGCCAGACCCGCACCGATCTGGGTGGCCAGTCGGATGCGCTGGGCCTCGCCGCCGGAGAGACTGCCGGCGGCGCGGGAGAGCGAGAGGTACTCCAGCCCGACGTCGAGCAGGAAGGTGATGCGGGCCCGGACCTCCTTGAGGACCCGGCCGGCGATCGCGGCCTCACGCTCCCCCAGTGCCAGGCCGTCGAGATAGTCGGCGCATTCGGCCACCGAGAGCGCGGTGACCTCGGCGATCGACTTGTCGCCGTGCTCCGGATTGTGCAGGGTGACGGCCAGGATCTCCGGACGCAGCCGGGTCCCCGCGCAGGACGGGCACGGCACGTCGCGCATGTAGCCCTCGTAGCGCTCCTTCATCTGCTCCGACTCGGTCGCGTCGGCCCGCCGGGACAGGAAGGCCATCACCCCCTCGAACTCGGTGTAGTACGAGCGGGTGCGGCCGTAGCGGTTGCGGAACTTGACGTGCACCTGATGGTCGGAGCCGTTGAGCAGCGCCTGACGGGCATTGCGCGGCAGCTTCTTCCACGGGGTGTCCAGGTCGAAGCCCATCTGATCGCCGAGCCCGGACATCAGCCGCAGGAAGTAGTCGGCGTTGTGGCCGTGCGACCACGGGGCGATGGCACCGTCGCGCAGGCTGGTGTCCGGGTCGGGCACCACCAGCGTCTCGTCGATCTCCTTGCGGACACCGAGCCCGTCGCAGTCGGGGCAGGCGCCGTAGGGCGAGTTGAAGGAGAAGCTGCGCGGCTCCAGATCGTCGATGGCGATCGGGTGGTTGTTGGGGCAGGCCATCCGCTCCGAGAAACGCCGGGTGCGCGCCGGATCGTCCTCGTCGACATCGACGAAGTCGAGCACCACGATGCCGTCGGCCAGGCGCAGCGCCGTCTCCACCGAGTCGGTCAGCCGCTGGCGGGCCGAGTCCTTGACCACCAGCCGGTCCACCACCACCTCGATGTCGTGCTTCTCCTGCTTCTTGAGCTTGGGCGGATCGGCGAGCTGGTGCACGGTGCCGTCGACCCGGGCACGGGCGAATCCCTGGGTCTGCAGTTCGGCGAACAGGTCGACGAACTCGCCTTTGCGGGTGCGCACCACCGGCGCGAGCACCTGGAAGCGGATGCCCTCACCCATCGCGAGCACCTGATCGACGATCTGCTGCGGGGTCTGCCGGGCGATCTTCTCGCCGCACACCGGGCAGTGCGGAGTGCCGGCCCGTGCGTAGAGCAGACGCAGATAGTCGTACACCTCGGTGATGGTGCCGACGGTGGACCGAGGGTTGCGGTTGGTGGACTTCTGATCGATCGACACCGCCGGCGAGAGGCCTTCGATGAAATCGACGTCGGGTTTGTCCATCTGTCCGAGGAACTGCCGGGCGTAGGCCGACAGCGACTCGACGTAGCGGCGCTGGCCCTCGGCGAAGATCGTGTCGAAGGCGAGCGAGGACTTGCCCGAGCCGGACAGGCCGGTGAAGACGATCAGCGAATCGCGTGGCAGATCCACATCGATCCCGCGCAGATTGTGCTCGCGTGCACCACGCACGATCAGGCGATCAACCACGGACATACCTCACTGCCAACTCGACTTCCGGCCCCGGGACGGACCCGTTTCCCCAAGTGACCAGACTACGCGGAGCCTCTGACATCGCCCGTCTCCGGAGGTCGCCGGGGGTGCGAGACACATTTGTAGGTGGCGGTCCGGTTAGGCGCTGATCGGTGTGGTTGGTGTCTGGTTGTGGTGGTGGGTCCAGATGGTGTCGAGGCGGTTGCTGGCGTGTTCGGCTCGGAGGGTGAGGATGCCGGTGGCGCCGGGGATGTTCCAGTGCATGCCGGAGAGTTTCAGGCGGGCTCCGGCGAGGGATTTGCA
>NZ_JBJURU010000026.1:0-21154 GCF_046098115.1 Gordonia sp. VNK21
CGTTCGGAAGGGATAACCGCTGAAAGCATCTAAGCGGGAAGCCTGTTCCAAGATGAGGTTTCTCACCCACTTCGGTGGGGTAAGGCCCCCCACAGACCATGGGGTTGATAGGCCAGAACTGTACGCACAGCAATGTGTTCAGGTGACTGGTACTAATCGGCCGAGGACTTACCAACAACACCCAGACACATCACAGTAAAATGTGTGTTCCGCATCCACTATGCACCTCTGAAACAACACACCACCACACCAGATGTGTGGTGTGACAGTTTCATAAAGTTACGGCGGCCATAGCGGAGGGGAAACGCCCGGCCCCATTCCGAACCCGGAAGCTAAGCCCTCCAGCGCCGATGGTACTGCACCCTAACCAGTGTGGGAGAGTAGGACACCGCCGAACACAACTTTGAAAGGCCCCCAACCACCAGGTTGGGGGCCTTTCACATACCCACCACCACCCGCATAACCCGGCCGGCCCCACACCCGGCCCCGCCGGCCCACAAATACACTCCGCCCCACCAAACCGGGCCCACCCCACCAACTAGACGGCAGGGCAGACCCGAAATGGCGGGGCGGAACTCGATTGCGGGGGGCGGAAGCGAGAGAAGCGCACCGGCGAGAGCGTCGGCTCCGCCCTCGCCGGCACGCCACAGCTTTAGGGGGTGACGGCCCACCGGTTCGCGATGAGCTGGTAGTTCGTGGCCTTCATCGACGAGACCGCCTCGTAGAGCCGGTAGTACTCACAGTGCGCGATGTACCAGCGGCCGTCGATCCGCTCGTACCGGTCGGAGTAGTACGAGGTGCCGGTGATGATGCTGTCGAGTTCGGGGACGATCACGACGTCGGACATCGACCAGCTCCCGGTGGCGGTGTCGCCGCCGGGGTCGACGCTGATCTCCGGGTTTCCGAAGGTATGTGTGGTCACGATCTCGCCGGCGAGGGCCCGGCGCATGTAGTCGACGATCGTATCGCGGCCGTCGAAGTGCAGGGGCTCTCCCTGGGTCACCGTGCCGTAGCGGGCGGTGGCGTCCGGTGCGAGGGTGTCACCGAACTCGTCCCAGAGCCGGTTGTCGAGGCAGCGGCCGTAGCGGTACTTGAGCTCGGTGATCTCGTGCACGGCGAGCAGGGTGTCGAGGGGGCTGGTCATGGTGTGTTCTTCTCCGGGTCGTCGGGATCTGGCGGGGGTTCGGATCATTTCGCGGCGGCCAGAACGCAGCGTGAGCCGGTGTAGATGGTCGGCATGCACTTGTTGCAGTGGATGCACAGTGAGGTGGCGTCGGCCTGGGCCTGAAGCCGGTTGACCAGGTCGGGCTCGCGCAGCAGTGCGCGCGCCATGGCGACGAACTGGAATCCCTCGTCGAGGGCGCGGTTCATGCCGGCGTTGTCGGTGACCCCGCCGAGCAGGATGAGGGGCATGTCGACGGCGGCGCGGATCTGGCGTGCCTCCTCGAGCATGAAGAGCGGTTCATACGGGTACTCCTTGATGAAGTACTTGCCGACCGCCTTCACCCCCGTCCGGATCGGTTGCGGCATCGCCTCGGCGAAGTCGCGGATCGGTGCATCGCCCTTGAACAGGTACATGGGGTTGAGCAGTGAGCTGCCCATGGTGAGCGCGAGGGCGTCGAGGCTGCCGTCGGCCTCCAGCCACTGGGCCACCTGAATCGCCTCGTCCACCCAGAAGCCGCCGGGGACGCCGTCGTCCATGTTGAGCTTGGCGGTGATGGCGATCCGCCCGCCGACGGCATCGCGCACGGCCCGCGCGCATTCGCGGGTCAGACGTGCCCGGTTCTCCAGCGATCCACCGTAGTCGTCGGTGCGCTTGTTCAGCCGTGGGCTGAGGAACGAGCTCGCCAGGTAGTTGTGCCCGAAGTGCAGCTCGACGGCGTCGAAGCCGCTTTCGACGGCGAACCCTGCGGCGTCGGCGTGCGCGGCCACGATGCGGGTGAGGTCGTCGGAGGACGCAGCGTGGATGCGCCCTGTCGGCCCGAATCTCGTGGAGGCGGACAGGGCCGGTGCCCGGTTCGATCGGGCGTTGGCGACCGGCCCGGCGTGCCCGATCTGCGCCGACACGGCAGCGCCTTCGTCGTGGATCGCCTCGGTCAGCTCCTGTAGTCCCGGAACGGCTTCGGGCCGCATCCAGATCTGGCCGCGGTCGGTGCGGCCCTCCGGGGCGACGGCCAGATACGCGATCGTGGTCATGCCGACGCCGCCGGCCGCGGGGCGACGATGGAAGTCGATCAAATCATCGGTCACCAGCGATCGTGGTGTCCGTCCTTCGAAGGTCGCGGCGCGGATCACTCTGTTGCGCAGGGTGATCGGTCCCAGGCGGGCGGGTTCGAAGATACTGACTGGGCTGTGGTCAGTCATCATTTCTCCTCGGTGGCGGGGTCGGCGTCAGGCGCTGACTCGGGCGGCGGCGCCGGCGTCGATGGGCAGGACGGTTCCGGTGATGTGGTTACTGCCCTCGTCGGCGAAGAAGAGCACGGCGCGGGTGACCTCCTCGGGCTGCAGCAGAGCGACGGGCTGCGCGTGCAGGGTGGCCAGGACCGGTTCGACGTCCTCCAGGCCCGGGTTCTCGAGGTCGGGCCGCATCAGCGAGTACAGCGCGTCGTTGAGCACCATGGGCGTCGAGATATTGCCCGGTGCAACCACATTGACGGTCACCCCGGTCTGCGCGAGTTCGAGCGCGGCGCTCTTGGCGATGCCGATCACACCCCATTTGCTCGCGCTGTAGGCGGCCATTCCCGGCGCGGCCGAACGGCCCATCATCGAGCTGACCGCGATGATCCGGCCGTAGCCGCGCTCTGCCATTCCTCCGGAGACGGCGGCGATGGTGTGGAACACCCCGGTGAGGTTGGTCGCGATCACCTCGTCCCACTTCTCGCCGACGAGCTCGCCGAGCGGAGCGGTCACCGAGACCCCGGCATTGGCGACGGCGATGTCGATCCCGCCGAAGGCCTCCACGGCGTCGGCCACGGCGCGGGTGATCTCGTCGGGATTGCCGACGTCCGCACGCAGAGCCAGGCAGCGTCGGCCGGTGGCGGTGACGAGTGCTTCGGTCTCGGCGAGGTCGGCGGCGGTCGCCAGCGGATAGGGGACTGCGGCGCTGTCGGCACAGCGGTCGACGAGCACGACGTCGGCGCCCCGTTCGGCCAGCGCCACCGCGTGCGCCCGGCCCTGTCCTCGCGCTCCTCCGGTGATCAGTGCCGTACGGCCCGAGAAGTCACTCATGATGCAGTCCCTTCGAAAAGTAGTCGGAATTCGAGCGGTCGAATACTCGACCAGTGTGGTAGATTGTGGTGCCAGTCACGGTACAGACTCCGGGATGCGAGGTCAACAGGGCTTCCCGCACAGCCTCACCGGAGGTCACCGCGACGCGAGACGCACACAGCCCGGCTCGATCCTCCCGAGCCGGCGAGAAGGGAGTACCCCACATGTTGATGGACCGATTCCGGCTCGACGGGAAAGTGGCGATCGTGACCGGAGCCGGCCGCGGCCTCGGCGCGGCCATCGCGCAGGGATTCGCCGACGCCGGCGCCGACGTCGTGATCTCCGCCCGCACCCGCGACGACCTCGAGGTGGTCGCCGAGGGCGTGCGCGCCGCCGGACGTACCCCGGTGATCGTGCCGGCCGACCTCGCCCGCACCGATCCCGCCGAGCTGGTCGACGCCGCGGTGAACGAGCTCGGCCGGGTCGACGTCGTCGTCAACAATGTGGGCGGCGCCTATCCGAAGCCGCTCCTGGAGACCACGCCGAAAGACCTCGAGAATGCGTTCTCGTTCAACGTCTCCGTCGCCCACAAGCTGGTCGTGGCGGCCGCACCGCACCTGCTGGCCAACGACGACGGGGGATCGATCATCAACATCACCTCGGCCGTCGGTCGGGTGCCGGGCCGTGGATTCGCCGCGTACGGCACGGTGAAAGCGGCACTGGCGCAGTACACGCGCCTGGCCGCAATGGATCTCAACCCCCGGGTCCGGGTCAACGCCATCGCACCCGGCTCGATCCGGACCTCGGCATTGGAGGTCGTGGCGGGCGACGACCGGATGCGCACGGCCATCGAAGACCGCACCCCGCTGCACCGGCTCGGTGATCCCGAGGAGATCGCGGCCACCGCGCTGTTCCTCGCCTCCGACGCGGGCGCCTATCTGACCGGCAAGATCATCGAATGCGACGGCGGCCTCGTCGCCCCCAACTTCGAACTGCCGCTGCCGGATCTGTGAGCCCGGACCCCACTAGGATGTGGCTGTGAGTGATCGGGAGGACGGCAGCGCGCACCGGGCGAGCGCATCCCCGCCCACCAGCCGGGTCGTCGCCGTCCTCGACCTGCTGGTGCGCCGCCAGGGCGAGCCGCTGGGGCTGTCCGAGATCGCCCGATCGTGCTCGATCAGCAAACCGACCTGCCTGGCCGTCCTCACCGAACTCACCCGTCACGGCTACCTGCGCGTCGACACCCACACCAAGACCTACCGGCTCGGCGCCGCACTGGTCACCGCCGGACGCGCCGCCGAACGCGACGCCGCGCTGAACCCCGTCGTCGGCGAACGGCTGCGGGAGCTCAGCGACCGGTTCTCCACGATGTGCGTCGCCGCCGGCCGGGACGGCGACCAGTTCATGGTCCTCGACGTCACCGTGCCTGACGGCATGCGGCCACCGGTCCGTCCGAGTGACACCTTCACCTTCGTGCTGCCGACCGCGCTGATGTTCGTGCTGTGGCAGGGCGACGAGGCGCTGCGGCGCTGGGCGGCCGAACATCCGTCCAGATCGGCGGCCATCGAGATCGAGGAACTGCGGCCGATGGCCGAAGAATGCCGCTCCACCGGGTACCTCGTCGAGAATCTGTCGCCCACCCTCGAGCGGGTCTACCGGATCCTCGCCACCGGCTCCCGCGATCTCTCGCCGGACGTCCGGGATCTGATCGCCGACCTGCTCGCCGGAATGCCGGAACGCCGCGTGCACAGTCGGGCGGATCTCGACGAGTCCGATCCCGCCGACCTGCACCGCGTCGGCGTCATCGCGGCGCCGACCTTTGACGAGGACGGCGAACAGTCACTGCTGCTGGTGCTCAGCGTCCTCGGCGACATGACGGCCGCACAGATCGCCGAACGCGGGGCGGCCCTGCGGACCGTCGCCGACGAGCTCACCACCACGCTCGGTGGGCGTCTGCCGTGACCGACGGAGTCCGCGTCTTTCGGCGCTGTTGCCGCGGGCACGAGCTGCGGTCCTAGACTGGCTGGCATGAGTGAGCAGGATGGGGCACGAGTCCCGCGTACCCGGATGACGGGCCCTCAGCGTCGTCAGCAACTGATCGAGGTGGCCCGGGGACTGTTCGCCGAGAAGGGATTCGAAGGCACCTCCATCGAAGAGGTCGCGCAGCGGGCCGGCGTCTCCAAACCGATCGTCTACGAACACTTCGGCGGCAAAGAAGGCCTGTACGCCGTCGTCGTCGACCGGGAGATGGCCACCCTGCTGGAGATGGTCACCGACTCGCTCTCGCAGAACCGCTCGCTCTACCGCATTCAGCAGGTGGCGCTCGCGCTGCTCACCTACATGGAGGAACGCACCGACGGCTTCCGGATCCTGGTGCGCGGCGATTCCGTCGGCACCGAGGAGACCGTCGGCACCGAGGACACCCGCTACGGGAGTCTGCTCAACGATGCGATCAGCCAGGTCGAACACATTCTGGCCGGCGACTTCGAACGCCGGGGCTTCGATCCGGCGCTCGCACCGCTCTACGCCCAGGCCCTCGTCGGCATGGTGTCGGTCACCGCCCAATGGTGGCTCGACGTCCGGCAACCGCCCAAGGAAGTGGTCGCGGCGCACCTGGTGAACCTGTGCTGGAACGGGCTCACCCGGCTCGAACCCAACCCGGAGCTCGTCAGCGCCGACTACGTCGAGCCGATGCCCAGGACGGTGGCTCCGGCGGCCGAGGAGCGGGACCAGTGACCCAGCCGCGGATCCGGCCGGTCACCGTCGACGATCTCCCGGCCGTCGCCGACCTGTACGCGCACTACGTGCAGAACACGACGGCCACCTGGGCCACCGAGGCCCCGACCGTGGCGCAGTGGCAGGAGCTGGCCGACGAGATCGCCGAGACCGGCCGGCCCTTCCTGGTCCTCGACGACGAGGTGCGGCTGCGCGGCTTCGCCTACCTGTCCCGTTATCGCGGGATGGTCGGCTGGGCGTCGACCGTCGAGAACACCATCTATCTGGATCCGGACAGCGGCGGCCGGGGCTGGGGGACGCTCCTGCTCACCGCCCTGCTCGACGCTGGGCGGGCCGCCGGGAACGTGCGGCAGGTGGTCGCGATGATCTCCAGCAGCGGCGCCGACGGCTCGGTGGAGCTTCACCGCAAGTGCGGCTTCGTCAATGTGGGCCGGCTGACCGGTGTCGGCACCAAGCACGGCGAGGAGCTCGACTGCATCCTCATGCAGATCCCGCTCGATTCCGCGACCACTACCGCCGGTAGTAGTCTGGAGGAGTGACGACGCGAGCGCCTCGGCGCCGTGCCCGGACCGAATCCGCGGTGCACGGCAGCCTGACGGCGCTCGTCTCCTTCGTTCTGGGCACCGGCGCGCACCTGCTCGGCTCCGGTACCGCCCCCAGCGGTGAACACCTGCTGCTGCTCGGCGCCATCGCACTGGCGGTCGGCGTGGTCGACGCCGGCGGGGTGCAGCGCGCCGGCCGTCGCCGCGCCGCCGGCCGGATCGACCGGAACTGGCCCGCACTCCTCGGACTGATCGTCGGCGGGCAGCTCGCAGCGCACACCGTGCTGTCGCTCGTCGGGCACCACCACGGTGCGGCCGGTGGCGGCTCGACGCTCGGCATGCTCGCCTGGCACGGTGCAGCGGTCCCGGTGGCCGTCGCCGTTCTGGTGCTGGCACAACAACTTCTGGGCCTCCTCGACGAGGTATCCGGTCGGCTGCAGACAGGCGGTCCGCTGCCGGCGGTCGAGGCGGCCGCTCACGCGCCGGGTGCGCGGCGAGTGGCCGTCGCGCAGCTGTGGTGGTCCACGACGGTCAGCCGTCGCGGTCCACCGGCCTTGGGTTGACCTTCCCTTCTCTGCGCACCGGCGTCTGCCGGTGCTCATCAACCCATGCCTGAAAAGAGTTCACACCCATGGCTATTCGCCGATCTCTCCGTGCCGCCACGATCCTGCTGAGCGTCGCGGCCCCGCTGCTGGTGCTCACCGCCTGCGGCGACGACAATGACACGAGCACCTCTGAAGCCGATCAGCTGACCGTGTCCGACCAGTGGGTCAAGGCGGCCCCGGACGGTATGACGTCCGCCTTCGGCACCTTCACCAACACCGGCGACCGGCAGGTGCGCATCGTTTCGGCCAGCTCCGCGGTGGCCGCGAGCACCGAACTGCACGAGGTGGTCGAATCCGGTGGCACGTCTACCATGCGGGAGAAGAAGGACGGCTTCGCGGTGCCGGCGGGGAAGAGCCTGACGCTCAAGCCCGGCGCCGAACACATCATGCTGATGGGCCTCAAGCAGCCGATCACCACCGGTGAGTCCGTGCAGATCGAGCTGCGGTTCGCCGACGGCTCCACCCAGACGGTGACCGCGCTGGCCCGCGACTTCAGCGGTAACCAGGAGGACTACAAGCCGTGACCGGGCGCAGATCCGCTGGGATCTCGCGCCGCAACCTGCTCACCGGTACCGCCGGCCTCGCCGGGCTCGGTGTCGGTGCCGCCGCCGTCGGCCTGAGTGTGGATCGCACACCCGCTCAGGCCGCGGCCGGCGGGCAGACGGTGCCCTTCTACGGGGCGCGGCAGGCCGGGGTCACCACCGCACCGCAGGCACACGCCAACTTCGTCGGGCTGAACCTGATCGACCCGGGCGACGTGGCCTCGCTCGCGGGCGTGCTCAACGTCTGGACGCAGGACGCTGCCGGGCTCACGACCGGGCGCGGCTCGCTCGCCGACACCGAGCCGGAGCTGGCGACCGATCCGTCGCGGCTGACGGTGACCGTGGGTCTGGGGCCGCGGGTGTTCGAGGCGCCGAGCCTGCGGGCCAAGCGCCCCGGCTGGTTGCGGCCGTTGCCGGCGTTCAGTATCGATCGGCTGCAGGAGCGCTGGGGGCAGACCGATGTACTGCTGCAGATCGGCTCCGACGATCCGGTGACGCTGGCGCACGCGACCCGCATGCTCACCGCGAGTGTGCGCAGCAAGCTGCGGGTGGGTTGGGTGCAGCGCGGTTTCCGCACCGCCCGCGGGACGCACACCGACGGCCGGACCATGCGCAACCTGTTCGGTCAGGTCGACGGAACGGTGCAGCCGCCCGGCGACCGCGACGATCTGCTGTGGGAGGACGGCAGCGGCGGGCAGCCGTGGCTGGCCGGCGGCACCTCGCTGGTCCTGCGCCGGATCGCCATGCACATGGACACCTGGGAGGAGCTGGACCGTCCGGGCCGCGAGCTCGCCGTGGGACGGACGCTCGACAGCGGCGCGCCGTTGAGCGGCAGTCGCGAGCACGACGATCCGGACTTCACGAAGACCGAGGGCGGCATTCCGATGATCCCGGCGTCGTCGCATATCGCCCGGGCGCACCGGCAGGCCGACCACGAGCAGTTCCTGCGTCGCGCCTACAACTACGACGAGCCTCCCGAGCAGTCCTTGCTCCCTGAGCAGTCTTTGCTTCCTGAGCCCGTCGAAGGGGGTGACACCTCCAACAGCGGTCTGATCTTCGCGACCTACCAGCGTGACCCGGTCCGACAGTTCGTCCCGGTCCAGCAGCGCCTGGCCGACCACGACGACCTGAACACCTGGACCACCCCGATCGGCTCCGCCGTCTACGTCATCCTCCCCGGCGCCACCGAACAATCCCCCCTGGGCTCATCCCTCTTCACCCCATAGCCGCGGCTCGGTGGTTCGGTCCCTCGGGAGCGCCCCGTCCCTCGGTGGTTCGGTCCCTCGGGAGCGCCCCGTCCCTCGGTGGTCCGGTCCCTCGGGAGCGCCGCGTCCTTGGTGGTCCGGTCCCTCGGGAGCGTCGCGTCCCTCGGTGGTTGAGTAGGTGAGGAGCGCTAGCGACGAGCCGTATCGAAACCGAGGGGCGCAGCTCCTCGTCGGTGCTTCAGTCCCTTCAGGAGCTTCGCGTCCCTCGGTGCTTCCGTCCCCTCGGGAGCATCGCGTCCTCGGTGGTTCGGTCCCTCAGGAGCGCCGCGTCCTTTGGTGGTTCGGTCCCTCGGAAGCGCCGCGTCCTTTGGTGGTTCCGTCCCTCGGGAGCGTCGCGTCCCTTGGTGGTTCGGCCCCTCGGGCGCGCCGCGTCCTTTGGTGGTTCGGCCCCTCGGGCGCGTCGCGCCCCTCGGTAGTTCCGTCTCTCGGGAGCGTCGCGTCCTTTTGGTGGTTCCGTCCGTCGGGAGCGCCGCGTCCCTTGGTGGTTCGGTCCCTCAGGAGCGCCGCGTCCTTTGGTGGTTCGGCCCCTCGGGCGCGTCGCGTCCCTGGGTAGTTCCGTCTCTCGGGAGCGCCGCGTCCTTTGGTGGTTCGGCCCCTCGGGCGCGTCGCGTCCCTTGGCGGTTCGGCTCCTCGGGAGCGTCGCGTCCTTTTGGTGGTTCGGTCCCTCGGGAGAGTGGCGTCCTTTGGTGTTCGGTCCGGCGGGAGCGCCGCGTCCCTTGGTGGTTCGGTCCCTCGGGAGCGTGGCGTCCTTTTGGTGGTTGAGTAGGTGAGGAGCGCTAGCGACGAGCCGTATCGAAGCCACCATTCTCGGGTCCGTGCGCCGCCACTAGAATCAGGGGAGTGTCCACCACCCCATCCCTGTCCGGGCTCGGCGCTCTCGCCTGCCGCGATGCCGCCTTCGCCCAGCTCCTCGAGCTCGCCGATAAACCGCAGCTGAGCCTCACCGCCCCGGATGCGGCGCGGCCTCTGGTCATCACGGCTCTGGTGGGGCAGGGCGACGGCCCACTGCTGGTGGTCACCGCGAACGGTCGCGAGGCCGACGATCTGACCGCTGAGCTGGCCGAACTGCTGCCGGCGGGCCGTGACGCGGTGGCGCAGTTCCCGTCGTGGGAGACGCTCCCGCACGAGCGGCTCTCGCCGAGCGCGGATACCGTCGGCGCCCGCCTGGCCGTCCTTCATCGCCTGGCCTCACCCGGCGACCGCCCGCTGCAGGTGGTCGTCACGACTGTCCGCTCCCTGATCCAGCCGATGGCGCCGGGCCTGGGCTCGCTGCGCACCGTCACCCTGGCCGAGGGCACCGAGGTCGACTTCGACGGCCTGATCGAGCAGCTGGTGGAGATGGCGTACGAGCGCGTCGACATGGTGGGCCGGCGCGGCGAGTTCGCGGTCCGCGGCGGAATTCTCGACGTCTTCCCGACCACCGCCGAGTTCCCGGTACGCGTGGAGTTCTGGGGTGACGAGATCACCGAGATCCGCGCGTTCTCGGTCGCCGATCAGCGCACCCAGCCGGAGGTCGACCCTTCGACGGGTTCGGGGAGTGGCCGCGGGGTCCAGGTCCACCCGTGCCGTGAACTCGTCCTCACCGAGGAGGTCCGCGCCACGGCGGCGGAGTTGGCGTCGTCGACGTCGGACGAGGCGCTGCGCGAGATGCTGACCAAGCTGGCCGAAGGCATTCCGGTCGAGGGCATGGAGGCGCTGATTCCGGCGCTCGTCGACGGCCGGATGGAGATGCTTTCGGAGGTGATGCCCGACGGTACCCGCGTGCTGGTGCTGGATCCGGAGAAGGTGCGCACCCGCGCCGTCGACCTCGAGCGCACCGGCGCCGAGTTCCTCGAGGCGTCGTGGAATGCGGCGGCGATCGGCGCCGACGCCCCAGTCCAGGCCGAGAGCGTGGATCTGCAGGCGAGCGCGTACCGCCCGGTCGACGAGGTGCAGGAGCGCACGATCGCGGCCGGCCGGTCGTGGTGGACGGTCAGTCCGCTCTCCAGTGGATCCGGCGACGAGCTGGAACTTGATCTGCAGCCCGGGCCGGCCCCGCACGGCAACGAGACCGAGATCCGCGAGTTGATGGCGAGCCTGCGCGCGCAGGTCGCCGCCGGTGGCCGGGCCGCGATCGTGGCCGCAGGCAAAGGCACGGCGCAGCGCTTCGTCGAACGGCTCGGTGAGGCCGAGGTGCCGGCGCGTCTGATGGACGACGGCGCCGAGCCGCCCGCCGATGCCGTGGCCGTCTATCACGGCACGCTGCGATCGGGTCTGTTCTGCCCGGCGGTCGACGGCCTGCCGCTGGTGATCGTCACCGAAGCCGATGTGACCGGTGCTCGGGTCGTCGGCGTGAAGGACGGTCGACGACTTCCGGCCAAGCGCCGCAACCAGGTTGATCCGCTGGCGCTTGTGGCCGGCGACATGGTGGTGCACGACCAGCACGGCATCGGCAAGTTCGTGGAGATGATCGAACGCACCGTGTCGGGGGCCCGCCGCGAGTATCTGGTGATCGAGTATGCGCCGGGCAAGCGCGGCCAGCCGGGGGATCGGCTGTATGTGCCGATGGACGCGCTGGACCAGCTGTCGAGGTATGTGGGCGGCGAACAGCCGTCGCTGAGCAAGCTCGGCGGCTCGGACTGGGCCAATACGAAACGTAAGGCGCGCAAGGCTGTTCGGGAGATCGCCGGTGAGCTGGTGCAGCTGTATGCCGCCCGGCATGCCGCGCCCGGTCATGCCTTCGGCCCGGACACTCCGTGGCAGCGGGAGATGGAGGATGCCTTCGACTACACCGAGACGATGGATCAGATGACGGTCATCGGCGAGGTGAAGGCCGATATGGAGAAGCCGGTTCCGATGGACCGGGTGATCGTCGGCGACGTGGGCTACGGCAAGACCGAGATCGCGGTGCGCGCGGCGTTCAAGGCGGTGCAGGACGGCAAGCAGGTCGCGGTACTGGTGCCGACGACAATCCTTGCCGGACAGCATCTTCAGACGTTCACCGAGCGGATGGCCGGTTTCCCGGTGAAGGTGGCCGGACTGTCCCGGTTCACCTCGCCCGCCGAATCCAAGGAGACCATTGCGGCGATGGCCAAGGGCGAGGTCGACATCGTGATCGGCACGCACCGGCTACTGCAGACCGGGGTGGTGTGGAAGGACCTCGGCCTGGTGATCGTCGACGAGGAACAGCGTTTCGGTGTGGAGCACAAGGAGCACATCAAGTCGCTGCGCACGCACGTGGACGTGCTGACCATGTCGGCGACGCCGATTCCGCGGACCTTGGAGATGTCGATGGCCGGCATCCGCGAGATGTCGACCATTCTGACGCCGCCGGAGGAGCGGCATCCGGTGCTCACCTACGTGGGTGCGTATTCGGCCAAGCAGGTCGCCGCGGCGATCCGGCGCGAGCTGCTCCGCGACGGCCAGGTGTTCTACGTGCACAATCGGGTCTCCACGATCGACAAGACCGCCAAGGAGATCGCGTCGATGGTGCCGGAGGCGAAAGTGGCTGTGGCGCATGGTCAGATGGGTGAGGACCAGCTCGAGAAGACCGTCGACGCGTTCTGGAACCGCGAGTTCGACGTGCTGGTGTGCACCACCATCATCGAGACCGGTCTGGACATCTCGAACGCGAACACGCTGATCGTCGACCGCGCTGAGAACTTCGGTCTGAGTCAGCTGCACCAGTTGCGCGGGCGTGTGGGTCGCAGCCGAGAGCGTGGGTACGCGTACCTGTTCTACAGCGGGGAGAAGCCGCTGACGGAGACCGCGTACGACCGGTTGGCGACGATCGCGCAGAACAATGAGCTCGGCGCCGGAATGGCGGTGGCGCTCAAGGACCTTGAGCTGCGCGGTGCCGGCAATGTGCTCGGTGCGGAACAGTCCGGTCACGTGGCCGGAGTGGGCTTCGACCTGTATGTGCGGCTGGTGGGCGAGGCTGTCGAGGCCTATCGCGCGGCGGCCGACGGTCAGCCGGTGGAGACGCAGGAGAACACCGAGGTGCGGATCGATCTGCCGGTGGATGCGCATATTCCTGTCGAGTACGTCGAGGCGGACCGGCTGCGTCTGGAGGCTTACCGCAAGCTGGCGTCTGCGGCGAGTGACGCCGACGTCGACGAGGTGATCTCCGAGCTGACGGACCGCTACGGCGAGCCGCCGGTTCAGACGCAGCGGCTGGCGGCGATCGCGCGGCTCCGGCTGCGGTGCCGCGAGCGCGGCGTCGCCGAGGTGGGGCTGGCGGGGACGTCGGTGAAGATCTCGCCCCTGCTGCTGGTCGACAGCGAGCAGGTGCGTCTGGCGCGCCTCTACTCGTCGGGCAGCTATCGCGCGACCACCCACACGGTGACCCTCCCGATCCCGCGCACCGCCGGCATGGGTTCCCCGCGCCTGCGCGACACCGACCTCGTCGACTATCTCGTCACTTTCCTGACCACCATCAAGCCCTCCGCATCTGCTTGATTGTGTTGGTGGCCGAGTGGCTGCCGAGGAACGAGGCAGTTGTATCGAGGCCGTACGCGTTCCCAAGTCGGTGGCCGCGTCCCTAGTTGGCGGCCGAGTTCCGGCGACGCCATTGTTGGTGGCCGAGTGTCGGCGACGAAGGAGCCGATGTATCGAGGCCCCACCCGGTGCCCGACCGCTGTCGTTGCTGCCCGAGTGCCTGCCGAGGAACGAGGCAGGTGTATCGAGGGCCACCCCACGGGTGTCACCCCGCTCACCCCGGAGTGTGACGCGCGCCGAATGGTCGCTCGGTCCCGCCACTCGGTGACTACGCTGTGGAGTAATCGCGACGTGGAGGTTTGTCGATGACTGTGGTCCTGCTCGACCCGTCCCGCCCGGACATGATTCCGGTGGGTGCTGCGCGGGTTCTGGCTGGTGGGCACGTGTTCGTGACCGAGGACGTGCACCCGACGCTGCTGTGGCATCTGGGCTCGTATGGCAGGTCCGACGACGAGGGTGCGTACGCACCGCAGGCAACGGTGTTGACGAGTGATCGCGAGCATCCGGTGGTGGCGGCGCGGATCCGCGGCGGCGATCAGGTGATCGAGGGTGAGCCGGTGCCCGGCGGGAGGTTACTGCAGGCCGTCGAGCTGATGGACCGTCTGCGCCGGACCGGTCCGTGGGAGCAGCGGCAGACACACGATTCGTTGCGCCGGTACCTGCTCGAGGAGGTCTACGAGCTGCTCGACGCCTTTGACCACGGCACGCAGAGCGACAAGTGCTCCGAGCTGGGCGACCTGCTGCTGCAGGTCCTCTTCCACGCCCGGATCGCCGAGGATTCGGCGATTCAGCCTTTCGGGATCGACGACGTCGCCGGCAGCTTCATCGCGAAGGTGTCAGGGCGGACTCCCGGCATTCTGTCGGGCGAGCACGACAACCTCGAGCGCCAGATCCGCGAGTGGGAGGAGGCCAAGGCCGCCGAACGCGAGCAGGGGAGTGTGCTCGACGGCGTGGTGACTTCGCAGCCTGCGCTGGCGCTGACGCAGAAGATCTTCGAGCGGCTGGCCGGCGCGAATTTCCCGGTCGAGGCGATCAGTCCGTCGCTGAGCTGGGTGGAGATCGGTTTCCGGGCGAGCGCCCGCGACAGTGTCGAAGATCAGCAGCGGCAGCGGGCGCTGGGGTTGATGAAGCAGGTGCGCGACGCTGAGCGTGCCGCGGCGGCCGACGGCGTCGTGCTGCGGTCGGAGAACGCGTGGCGCCAGTACTTGGGCATGCAGATCTTCGATCCCGACCCCGAGCCCGACGACGCCGAAGAGGCCGACGAATCCGCGCCCGGGGAGGCCTCCACCGAGGCGACCTCGGTGGTTGAGGAAGCGCCTGCAGAGGCGGAGCCTGCTCCGCCGGTTGAGCAGCCGGTCAGCGCCGAGGAGGAACCCTCTCCGCGGGTCGAGTCGCCTTCCCCGGTGGTCGAGCCTGCCGAAGCCCCCGCCGGCCCGCCGCCCAACCCCTACCTCACCCCGGTCTCCTCAACGCGGTCGACCGCGGTGCCCGACCTCGACTGGCCGACCTTCGCATTCCCCGGATCGACTCCGGGATACCCGACACACTCGATGCCGGCATCCCACGCGCAGCCGGAGGCGCCGCCGGCCGACGACGCGACGGACCGCGTTCCGCGCGTCGACGCGGCCCCCCAGCCGTGGGATGTGGTTGTGGAGGCGGAGTTCGTCGAGGTCACCGAGGTAGGAGTCACCGAGGGGCAGATCAACGAGGCGGACATCGTCGACGTTGAAGAGGACCGCACCTTCCCCACTGAGGATGACTTCCCGGCCCCGCCGCGCAAGCGCAAGACGGTCACCGACGATCCGATCGCCGCCGAACACGAGCGAGACGTGGACGTCGACTTCGGCGAGGACGTCCCGCAGATGGTCGTGCGTGAGCGCTGGAGTGTGAAGGGCGAGAAGGACTGATCAACGATGTCCAAACGGGTCGATTGGACATGGCCGGAGCTTGTCCTTGCCGTGGCATTACGCGAACGAGCGGGATGGACGGGAACCCTTCGTGAGGACGATGATCGGATCGTCGAGCTGTCCGACTTCTTGAGATCGGCGAATCCACAATTGGCGCTGACAGATCCGGCATTCCGAAGCCCTGGGTCCGTGAAAGCGAAACTTGAGAACATTCGGACAGCGCATCCGGACTACCAGGGGAAGCCAACACGTGCGGGGTCTGCCACGAGAATTGTCGTCGAGGCATTTGTCGAGGATCCTGAGCGGTTACTGCGCTCGTCCGAGCATTTCAGGGAGACTCCGGAATTGATCTGGAGGGAATTCGCGGCAACCGATGACGAATACATTGACCTAGACCAGGCAGATCCGGAAGGCCCAGCCTCCGCGGTTGAAGGCGCAATCGCCCGCCGACTTGCCGTCTACCGTGAGCGAGACCCGAAGCTACGCAAAGCGAAGATCGATGAAGCGTGGAATCAGCGTGGCTCGATATCTTGCGAGACCTGCGGTTTCGACTTCGAGGTTGTCTACGGAGACTTGGGTGAGGGTTACACTCATGTGCACCACGTTGTTCCCCTGCACGTCTCAGGCCCAGTACGAAGTGAGTTGCACGATCTGCTACTGGTCTGTGCGAACTGCCACGTGATGATTCACCGCCGGGCTCCATGGAAACAGCCCCACGAACTTGCCGCAATCATCAACCGTGACGAAGGTCAGTCCTAACCGGTGCGGGAGGGCAGCACTGGCAGTGCTGTGCCGTGCTCTAGCCCGCGGCCACCTTCGCCTCGTTGAAGAGCTCGGCCGGCATCTCGTGATCGAGCTTCCAGACGATCGAGATCGGCCGCTCACCTTCGTGAGACGCGTAGGTGGCCGGGCCCAAGAACGTGTAGGCGCGTGCGCCGAGCTCGTCCGTCTTGTTGGTGCGAGCAAAGATCAACACGTTGCTTGTGCCGTTGACGTACCTCTGGCCAGTCGGGGAACGAAGCGTGGTTGTCGACTGAGATTCCCAGTGAAACAGGCTTCGGCTGATCGGGTAGTCCCGATACATGGTGGTTGGCGAGAAGCCTGAGTCCGACTTGACTAGGGTCACTAACAGCATGTCGACGTTGAGGTCGGGGAAGTACTTGACCCCTTCGCGGAAGTGGTTAGGGAGTGAGTCGAACGACGCGTGGCCGAGTGCGGAGAGGATCTCCTCACGGTTATAGCGGCCATGGACTCGGAGCGGAACGGATTCGAACCTCTGATCGAGAGGCACAGTCGCAGTTCGCGTATCGGTGAAGCTGATGTCGACGATTTCCGATATCTCGTTTCGAATCAGGTCGTTGTCGCGGAGGATTGCGAAGCCCTGGTCGTAATCGGAGAACTCCCCGCCATTAGGCCACACATTGAAGAAGAGCATGCGAGCGAGGGTCTGCTCAACCGGCGTTAAGTCCTGATACCTAACGGGTTCAGGCCCGAGGAGCTTAACGAAGACTCGGTGACGAAGCGGGTCGTCAACATGCGCGAACACGCGTGTGCGCTTGGCCAACTGTTGCTCCGCGTCGGAGGCCGTTCCATGAACAATGTCAGCGGCACGGCGTAGCTGCGTCCACGACCCCCGGTTTGTTCCTGGCTTCAGCACGTCGTTGAGTTCGAATCCGGTTTCGTCAAGGTACGTGCGTAGCGAGACGTTTCCGAGGTTCCGGAGGTCGGTGGCCATATCTTTCCATCGAGCACGCAGTTGCTGCTTGAGGTTGTCGACGACCATCTTCTGAGACTGCTCGTCGAACACGATGCGGCAGCCGGGCGGAGTAAAAGCGAAGCCATTCTCAACATCGTCGTGTAGGTCCTTGCGTCGACGTCCGGTCAGAGCATGAAGGCGCAAGTCCCATTGGCATGTTCCCCGTGAAGTGGTCCATGGTGTTTTAGAGTCCTGATTGCCCTGGTGAGGGCTGAGAAGGGACGATGAGGATCATGGCAGGACGTAAGCGTCACTCGGCGGAGGACATCGTGCGCAAGTTGCGCCGGGCCGATGAACTGGCCGCCGAGGGCAAGACCGGTGAGCAGATCGCCGCGGACCTGGAAGTGTCAGCGGCCACTTTGTACAACTGGCGCCGCCAGTACGGCGGTATGGACCGCGATGGGGCGAAGGAACTCAAGGAGCTCCGGGAGCAGAACAGCCGGCTCAAGCGGTTGCTCGCCGAGGCCGAGTTGGAGAAGGACGCTCTCCGGGAGGTCGCGAAGGGAAAATTCTGAGCCCAACGGCTAAACGCGCCGCGATCGACATGCTCAAGGACGTCAAGGGCCTGTCCGAGCGTAAGGCGTGCAAGGTTGTTGGGCTTTCCCGGACGGCGTACCGGACCCCGCCGCAGTCGCACACCCCGGCCGACCCGGACGCCGGCCTGCGCGAGCAGCTGCGCGGCTACGCCGCGACGAACCCCCGTCACGGGTTCCGGCGGGCGTGGGCGTACCTGCGGTTCGACGACGGCATCGTGGTGAACAAGAAGAAGGTCCACCGCCTGTGGAAAGAGGAAGGTCTGCAGGTCCGGCGCGCGCCGCGACGTAAACGGGCCGGTCAGTCCTCGGTGCCGGTCATCGCCGCGGATGCGCCGCAGGTGGTGTGGGCGTTGGACTTTCAGTTCGATTCCACCGTCGAGGGGACCAAGATCAAGATCGCCTCGATGGTCGATGAACACACGCGCCAGTCGTTGCTGAACATCGTGGACCGCTCGATCACCGCCGGGCGGCTGATCGAGGAGCTGGAGAAGACGTTCGCGATCTGGGGTGGCCCGCCGATGGTGCTGCGTATGGACAACGGCCCGGAGTTCATCTCCGAGGCCCTGCGCGAGTTCTGTGCTGGGACAGTCGGCATCTCCTACATTCCGCCGGGTACGCCGTGGAACAACGGGTTCATCGAGTCGTTCAACAACCGGCTCCGCGACGAGTGCCTGAACCGCAACTGCTGGCCCACCCTGCTCGAGGCGCGCGTGGTGATCGAGGACTTCAAGGACGACCACAATCACCGGCACCGGCACTCGGCGCTGGGCTACAAGACCCCGGCCGAGTACGCTGCCGGATGCACCCACCGACACCACCCGGTCGGGTGCGAGATCAACTGATCAACGACAAGTAAGAACTGGCTCTAGAACTACCTGGACCGGATATCGGGGACCTGTCACCACCTCGGGGTGCGATACCCCATACTGCAATAAATCGCTCCAGATGGTCGGGACGGCACCAGCTTTCGTGGGTCGATGTGTCTGGATCATGTGCGCCAGCGGAGCAGCTTGCAGGTAACGGTCCGGCATGAGTAAGTCGGCACCCGCCATGAGGGACGCGTAGGGAAGACCCCAGGCACTGGCGTGGAACATCGGCACCACGGGCAGGACTCGGTCCCCTTCCTCCACGGCGAGCGCATTACCGGTGCAGGCTGCCATCGAGTGCAGGAACACCGACCGGTGGCTGTAGACGACCCCCTTGGGGTCTCCCGTGGTTCCGCTGGTGTAGCACATACCCGCCGCCGATCTCTCATCGGGATCTGTCCACGGGAACACCGGCGACTCCGCGGCGAGTGCGTCCTCATACCGGATGATGTCGACGCCGTTGCCCTCCAGCGCCGACACCTCTCCATCGCCGGCGACGAAAACGACGCGTACGGTCGACAGGCCCGGCAGGACCGGTGCCAACAACGGCACCAGGGAACTATCAGTGATGATGACCCGGTCCTCGGCGTGGTTCGCGATGAACTGCAGTTGGGACGCAGACAACCGCAGATTCAGGGTGTGCAAGACGGCACCCATGGCGGGAACCGCTGCGTACGCCTCCAGATGTTCCTGGTTGTTCCACAGCAAAGTAGCGACACGGTCATCGTCGCCAACACCGGCCCGACGCAGAGCATTGGCCAGCTGACCGCATCGTTCCTCAAGGGACCCGTAGGTCGTGGTCCGAGCCGGTTCGTTTCCGCCGTAGGTGATGACCTGCCTTGCGGCGTGATTCGTCGCGACGTGGCGGAGGATCGACGCCACCGTCAAGGGCACATCCTGCATCGTGCTCTTCATGGGAACTCCTTCTGCGGCGCAGCCGCCTTATTCAGCTGGGCCATAGTCCTGGATCTGCCAGCCCTGGGCCGTTTTCGACACGACCACCTTCAACAACGTCGGCAGTTCACTCGGTTGTGGGTTCTGCACGTTCTGGGTCTTCTGGCTCGCGAAGACCATCACCGTGTATTCCCCGTCGGTGTCACCGGTGACGCTGGTGGCCAGCACGCGTCCCGACGCCTGCACCTGGGCCTGCTGCATGATCTGGGTCAGCGTCGGCCGGACCTCGTCGTAACGCTTGATGAGCGCCTCACCCGCGTTCTCTTTGACCGCCGCGAAAAAGGCGTCTGTGTTCTGGTAGTTGTAGGTCAGGGACTTGGTCGTGTAATCCGAGGCGGCCTTTGCCGCCGCGGCCCGTTGCGCGGCGTCGTTTTCCAATACCGACTTCGCGTCGTCGGCCTCGACGTAGAGGTAGGCAAACACGCCGGCCAGCACAGCGAGCACCACGATCACGGCCGAAACGACCAAGGCACGCAACCGCGGCGCTGCTGACCAGCGACGCCCACCTGGCGAGGGGGGATCAACGTCGCCGTCTCCCGGCTCCG
Organism: Gordonia sp. VNK21; assembly: GCF_046098115.1. Classification (NCBI taxonomy): domain Bacteria; kingdom Bacillati; phylum Actinomycetota; class Actinomycetes; order Mycobacteriales; family Gordoniaceae; genus Gordonia; species Gordonia sp. VNK21. The sequence continues at coordinate 19,938 of NZ_JBJURU010000026.1, forward strand.
CCGTGGCTACGGAAGCGGTTTTGGCGTTGTCGTCCACCAGCAGATCGCTATCCGTCGCCGCTGCTGCCGCGGCGTCCTCGACCTCAGTGGGCTCGGTGTGCGGCTCGGTCTCGTCATTTGTCATCTGGGGCCTTCTGTGTACTTGTGGTGACAGTCCGCGTGGGACATGGTCGTCACCGTGGTGACGGCGACACGGTGATGGGGACCTCCGCGCGACCTGGTCCCGACGCCGGGAAGGTTCGGGCGAGGAGGTCGCCGATCGACCCGAAGTCGACGTAGGTGTCCGCGACCTTCGCGGTCGCCGGTTTCACCGCCCGGGTGATCGTCAGCAGATCCGGCTGCAGGATCTGGATATAGCCGTCGAGCTTTTCCACAAGCTTCAACACCGGAGGCCACTTGTCGTACGAAGTAGTTGTGAACTCGATGAACGCCCGTTGAATGCGCGCCAGTCCGTTTACGGCGTCAGGGGTGCGCACAGCTGCCGTACTGAGGACGTCCCCGACATTGGACATGAGGCCGAGCAGGAACTCGGCGTTGTCCGCGGTCACCCGGACGGACCCATCTTTGCCGACGAAATCGACTAGACGGTGCATCATGTCGCCGATCGTGTCGAGGTCTTCCTGCCGTCCTGCGACGGCCTCGGCGACGGTCTTGTTGATGGACTCGATCGATGCCGGGTCGAGTCCATCTGCCACTGCAGCCATCTTCGGCAACACCTGGGGCACCGATTGCGACACATGCACCGCGTCCGCGGGCACCACATCTCCGTTGTGGAAGTACCCGCCGGTGGCCGTGCCCGTGGGCACGAAGTTGATGTACTGTTCCCCCGCGATCGACAGATTCTGGATCGACATCACGCTGTCCTGGGGGATCTTGTGATCGGAATCGATCGCCATCTCGACCTTAAGTGCCGAATCCACGACGTTGATGGAGGCCACTTTTCCGACGGGTATCCCCCGCACCATCACCGGCGACGTGTCCAGTAGACCGCCTGAGCTGTCGATGAAGGCGGTTAACGAGTACTCGGAGCGGGTGGGGTTGACGCGTGCCACGCCGACGACGAGGTAGCCGAGCCCTACGACGAACACGACGGCCAAAGCCACCATCGATATGAGCGTGCTGCTGCTGCGGTTCACGGCATCATTCCGATCGATTTCAACACGGTAATGAACGATTCGGCGTCACGCCGCGCCAGGTCCCGACCATCGATGGAGATG
>NZ_JBJURU010000027.1:0-5908 GCF_046098115.1 Gordonia sp. VNK21
ATGGTCGCGCCCGCGCCATCGATGCTTCCCCACGTCGTTTCCAACAGGTGTGCGGCGAAGAACTTGTCGTCCACCCCTTGCTCACGACCGCCGTCGGTCCACCACTGCGTCGCAGATAGACCAGAACCCAGAATGGACGCCACGGCCATGGGAATAATCGAGGTATCTGCATGAATACGCTGCAGAGATTCAGTAAACCGACCGGCGATGACCTCCATCACCGACCTCAATTGCTCCGCAACTCCGCCGCTTCCCGATCCGGAGTACTCAAACAAATGATTCGCCATGAGAAATCTGACGACCACGGGATGTTGCCCGACGAGCGCGACGTACGACTGGATAGACGAGCGAACCATGTCGTCGACCGAAGCATGTTCTTGCTCGGCAAAAATTGTGACTTGCGCCGACTCCCACATCAACGCCCCGAGCTTCGCCGCCACCGCCCCGTTCAAGCCCGCTTTGTCGCCGAAATAGCGGTACAGCTTCGGTTTAGATACCTCGGCCTCCGCAGCGATGTCGTCCATGCTGACGCCTACGCCACAGCGTTCGATGGCCCGTATGGCCGCCTCGACCAGCTGTGCGCGTACCGCGACCCGATGTTCATCCCACCGCGTGCTACGGGCATCACGCACCCGACGCTGTACCTGAGATGGTGCGGAGGAAACGCGACGGACGACTGACATTGTGGAAGAAATGATACCGGAAGGGCCCTCCCCCCGCAATCATCAGCTATGTGCGTCCGGTCATAGGCATCAAGAGTTAGCCTTTCTCCGTGGCTGCGTCCAATCGCGCCACCGCTTCGTTGAAATCGTTCGGTGCCTCCATGTTGATCATGTGACCGATCTGCGGCAACACCACGAAATCGTGCAACCGACCGCGCTGCTGCAGGCGTTCGGCGAGACCAATGGAATGAACCTCGGGTGTCAACTTGTCGGCAGAGCCCACGATCACTGTCGTCGGAACCGCAAGTGAGTCGACTCCTTTGCTGACGTCGATGGAGGCCAGGACCTTGCCCCACATTCCCCGCACCACAGGGGGGCAACGCAGCACTATGTCGGAACACTCCGCTACAACGTCGGCCGACGCGTGCGGGCCCATCGTCCCGTATTTCACCAAACGTCGGTTGAAACCAGTGTCAAGCATCTCCGGTCCCGCGATGGCGAGCCCGGCTGCGAAGGCTCGCTCCAATAAGGCGCGGAGTCGACGTGGCGACCTAATTAACGTCGATCTACTTACCAACTGGGAGGGTCCAGTGCTCGCCAAGACGGCACCGCGGGCTAGGAGGGGCACCGACTCCGGGTGCTCGGCAGCCCAACCCATGACCGACATCCCGCCCATACTGTGACCGGACACCAACGCCTTACGACCCGACGTGACGACCGCGCGCAAGACCGCCTCGAGATCGTCGCCGAGCAACGACGAAGAGAAGGGGGCGCGACCCCGGTCACTCCAGCCATGTCCTCGTTGGTCATATACCACCACACGGTGTGTGTTGGCGAAGTGTTCGATCTGAGGTCTCCAGAACCGACCCTGGCAAGCCCACCCGTGGCTGAACACCAACAGCGGCGCATCATCACCCAGCCCGTACTCCTCAACGAACAGCCTTGTGCCGTCACTAGAGAGAACCTCCCGCGACCGCGGCGACAACAGGCCAGCTCCCGAAGAGTCAGAGGTCATCGAGTCAGAGGTCATCGAAGCTCACCGTCACAGCGTCGGTAAGCGGAAGTGCCTGGCACGCGAGTCGCTCACCGTCCTCAATGTCATCGTCGACGAGGATGTTGTTTTGCACCATGTCGACATCACCCTCGATGAGCTTGCAGACACACGCGCTGCATGCGCCCTCTCGACACGAGTACGGGGCGTTGTGCCCTCGTGAGAGCAGCACATCGAGCAGCGGCGTGTTACGTGGCCACTCCGTGGTGATGCACTCTCCGTTGAGGTAAACCGTGGCGGTAGCTACACCCTCATCGTCACTGAGTCGACGCAGTGTGGCGGTGTCGAACGGGTCACCCGCCAGCGACTGGAACACCTCCCGATGTACATCCGAATGGTCCACTCCACACGCGGTGGCAGACCTTTCCACCAGATCCATGAAGGGGGAAGGGCCGCAGGTGAAGATCACCGATCCCTTGTGATCACGAATCATCTTCTCGACAGCCTCGGATGTGGGGATCCCGTTCTCCGACTCAAGCCAGTCGACCAAAGTGAACCGCTCGGGGAATTCGGATCTGATCTGCTGAAGCTGGCGCTCGTACATGATCGAATCGGCGTCACGGTTCGCGTAGAACAGGACGACTTCCCCACTGCCCGACACCAGTGCCGACTTCACCAGCGACAGGATCGGCGTGATGCCGCTTCCGCCGGCGAAGAAAAGCATGTCGACGTCGAGGCTCTTAGCGGTAAACTTTCCCGACGGCGTCAGTACGGTCATTTCCATGCCGACGGAGACGTTGTCGCACAACCAGTTTGACGCGTATCCCCCAGCGGTGCGCTTCACCCCGATCTCGAGGCGGAAGTCATCGACATGAGGTGAACTGCTCAGCGAATAGCATCGTGCGACGTGGCCCGTCTGGTCGGACGGGATCTTCAGCGTAATGAACTGCCCGGGTAGATGCTTGAAATCGTCGACGATCTCGTCAGGCACTTCGAAGGCGATGCTCACCGAGTCCTTGGTCTCTTGCACGACCTCCGACACGGTCAGCGTCCGCGATCGCGCGGTGGTGCCCGGCCGATTCTCCTGCTCGACGGTCATTTGATGATCCCCCGCTTGCGAGCGAAGGCGTAGCCCGCGCGGGTGATAGGCGCAGCCATGTCCTGGTAGCGCGGACCCACAACGCGTGCGACAAAGTCGAAGCCCCGTGCATCTGCGCCGATCAGCACTCGGGGCTTCTTCTTGTCCATTCCCTTGAGGATGGTGGACGCCGCTTTCTCCGGGGTGGTCCTGGCGATGCTGTTGAACATCGAGGCAATGGTGGCGGTATCTGCCCCCATATCGGATACACCCCGAGCGTTGTGGACGATATTTGTCTTGACGCCGCCGGGGTGAACGCACGTCACCGTGACCGGATGCCGACTGATTTTCATCTCTTGGCGAAGCGCTTCGGTGAAGCCACGCACAGCGAACTTCGCGGCGTTGTAAGCACTTTGACTGGGGATCCCGACCAGACCGAAGACGCTGGAGGTATTCACCAGATGACCATCACCGGAGGCGATCAGATAAGGCAGGAACGCCTTCGTCCCGTTGACGACACCACCGAAGTTGATACCCATCAGCCAGTCGAAGTCCTCCCAGGACATGTCGACAACGTCGGCGCCGAGGGCGACGCCGGCATTGTTGAACACCATGTTGACGCGCCCGAAAGATGACTGGACGCTGTCTGCGTAATCCTGGACCGCGGCACGATCTGCCACGTCCAACACGGCGGTCTCGACCGTCGCCCCATGCGCGGTACGGCACATGTCCGCCGTCTCCTTGAGATACATCTCGTCGACGTCGGACAAGGCAAGGCTGGCCCCGCGTCCGGCCAATTGGAGGGCAAGGGACCGGCCGATCCCTGAGGCGGCTCCTGTGACGACTGCGACCGGGGTCGCGTAATTGCCTGCTGTCGAACTACTCACTGTCGGATACTCACTTCTCGATGACCTACGGCTTGGGATTATCAGGCGATTTCGTACTCGGCGGGCTCGAAGTCCTTCGTCGCTCGCCAGTACTGCCAGGTGAATCCGGGCCACACCGTACGGTTGACACCCTGCGAGTCCAGATACCAGCTCGTACATCCGCCGTTGGTCCATACCCCCTTGGCGAGCTTGCGCTGGATGTTCTTGTTGAAGTGTTCTTGAATCTCGGGCCGCACATCTACACGCTGCGCTCCGCGACTGTCGACGGCGTCGATGGCCTTCATGATGTACTTGATCTGCTGCTCGATCATGAATACGACAGAGTTGTGTCCAAGACCTGTGTTGGGTCCGAGCAGGAAGAACAGGTTCGGGAAGCCCTCGGTGGTGATGCCGAGGTGGGTGTTGATGCCCGTCTGGTGCCAGTGCGACGGCAAGTCTTCGCCCCGCGCGCCTTTGAGGGCGAGTTGATCGAATCCGTCTGTGACATGGAACCCTGTGGCGTAGATGATCACATCTACAGGATGTGACACGCCGTCAGCGGTGACGATCGAATCCGCGGTGACCTTTTCGATCCGATCGCTGATCACTGTCGTGTTGGGCGCGGCGAGTGCAGGGTAATAGTCGTTCGATCCCAGGATGCGCTTACATCCGATGCGGTAGGACGGCATCAGCTTCTGGCGTAGCTCGGGGTCGGTGATGGAACGTTCGATGTTCCATTTCGCCACCTTTTCGATTGGTCGCATAAGGTTGGAGTGGCCGTTGAGCCCGAAGGCCAGGCTCTCTGCGCCCCAGTAGACCGACCACCGAGCGAGGCGGCGAGTAATCGGGATCTTGCTGAGCAGGGTACGAAGTGGTCCCGGCACCGTGAAGTTCTTGCGCGGAAGTACCCAAGCCGGGGTGCGCTGGAACACCGTGAGTGTGCCGGCCTCCTTCTGCACGAATGGCACGAACTGAATCGCGCTGGCACCGGTGCCAATGACGGCCACCCGCTTGCCTTGGAGGTCCACCGTGTGGTCCCACTTTGCCGAATGGAACGCCTGGCCGGCGAATTCGTCGATTCCGGGGATGTTCGGATAGTTCGGGATGTGCAGAGCGCCGACACCGGACACGACGTACTGCGCGATGTACTCCCGGCCCGACTCGGTACGCAGGTGCCACCGAGATTCGGACTCACTCCAGTATCCGGAGACCAACTTCTGCCCAAAATGGATCTTCTGAGTGACACCACGCTTGTCGGAGATCTCTTTCAAGTACTGCTCGATTTCGGGCTGTGAGGACCACACCTTCGACCAGCTACCGCGGCTCTCGAACGAGTAGGAGTACATCAGTGACGGTACGTCACACGCGCATCCCGGATAGGTGTTGTCGCGCCACGTCCCACCGACGGAGTCGGCCTTTTCCAGCACGATGAAATCGTTATTCCCGCGTCGGCGGAGCTGCACGGCCATACCGAGGCCGGAGAAGCCGCTGCCGATGATGAGCACCTTGGTAGTGATGGGTTCGGTCGGTCCCGGGTCTGTCGCCGTGGCGGCGCGCGGCGCGCGCTTGGTGTTGGAAGACGGCATTGAGTGAAGGTCTCCTGATCAAAGAGTAGAGCGAACGGACCTGCTCGGCGCGGGACGCGTGGCAGGCAGATGTGAGGCATCCGTCTGAGCCCAGAGAGATCCGGGCGTAGGGTCGAGAGACGGATTAGCGGCCGCGTGGACTCGGCCGGGTGTGGTTAGCGCAGGTCGTCGGGGAGGCTGCGCGTTGCGCGCCACATCGCCATTGTGAATTTCCCCTCCATCATCCCGGCCTCGTGGAAGAACCGGATCATCGGCTCGGACATGAACTGCAAGTTGACGCGATAGTTCGGGCTCGTCTGCTGCGCCCACAGCCCGCGCAGACGGTTGATTCCGACAGCGGGGTACACCTTCGGATTGATGAGCAACGGGTACGCAAAGTTCGCAATGACCGCCAGCGTGCCTCGATGCCAAGCGCGCGAGATGCGTCCGCGACGCTGCATCCCCTCCACCATTTCCAGCCGCGCGAACGTGATGTGGCGGGCCTCTTCGAGAACGTGGATCTTCATGAGCTGGCGCAGATGCGGCTGCATTTTCGGGTCATTCATCGCCTCACGCTGAGCGCGGTCGAGGATCTCTTCGATGAGCAATGTCGCGCCGGATACAGACGGGCCGAGAGGCACAAAGTGCAGAATCTTCGCGAAGCCCAAGAACCCCTTCGGCAACTTGTACGGTGCCAGGCCCGTCTTGTTGATCAACCGGGCAAACATCGTCGAGTGACGTGCCTC
>NZ_JBJURU010000027.1:5918-11409 GCF_046098115.1 Gordonia sp. VNK21
GGCTGCTGGACGCGATTGGTGTGGGCCGGCTCAGGTGCGCCGGCGATTAGGCAGAGAGCTGGGATGCGGGCCTAGAGAGACCCGAGTCTGCCTACGGAGTGTAGACGGACGGTGCGCAGGGCGCGGCTCGTCCAGGCAAGCGAGATGAGAAACTAGTCCTCTGGAAGTGAGTTACGGCAGAAGGTTGTGGTTCGCGCGCGGCGCGCGGCGGTGCCGCTGTCTGGGCCCTTGCTGGCTTGGGTAGTGATGGTTCCACGAGTAGTAGCCGTCGCCGAAGAGGCCGGAGCCATACCGGCACGTCGAGGCGGCTGCGCCCTTATTGCTAAAGTAGCACGACCTTTTCCGGCTGAGGCAGCCACCCTGCACCGCGCTGTTGTGGATAGGCCCTACGCGCACACTGCATGGCAGTGACTACATGAGGATGAGCAAGCTCTCGGCGCCATCGACCAGCTTCCACACCAGGAGTGTCGGGCTTTAGCTCGTCATGAACTTTCTCTAGAGGCTGTTCGCACCACAGTGAGTCTTCTAGGTAAAACACGAGTAGGAGTACCTCAGTGACGGTACGTCACACGCGCATCCCGGATAGGTGTTGTCGCGCCACGTCCCACCGACGGAGTCGGCCTTTTCCAGCACGATGAAATCGTTATTCCCGCGTCGGCGGAGCTGCACGGCCATACCGAGGCCGGAGAAGCCGCTGCCGATGATGAGCACCTTGGTAGTGATGGGTTCGGTCGTTCCCGGGTCTGTCGCCGTGGCGGCGCGCGGCGCGCGCTTGGTGTTGGAAGACGGCATTGAGTGAAGGTCTCCTGATCAAAGAGTAGAGCGAACGGACCTGCTCGGCGCGGGACGCGTGGCAGGCAGATGTGAGGCATCCGTCTGAGCCCAGAGAGATCCGGGCGTAGGGTCGAGAGACGGATTAGCGGCCGCGTGGACTCGGCCGGGTGTGGTTAGCGCAGGTCGTCGGGGAGGCTGCGCGTTGCGCGCCACATCGCCATTGTGAATTTCCCCTCCATCATCCCGGCCTCGTGGAAGAACCGGATCATCGGCTCGGACATGAACTGCAAGTTGACGCGATAGTTCGGGCTCGTCTGCTGCGCCCACAGCCCGCGCAGACGGTTGATTCCGACAGCGGGGTACACCTTCGGATTGATGAGCAACGGGTACGCAAAGTTCGCAATGACCGCCAGCGTGCCTCGATGCCAAGCGCGCGAGATGCGTCCGCGACGCTGCATCCCCTCCACCATTTCCAGCCGCGCGAACGTGATGTGGCGGGCCTCTTCGAGAACGTGGATCTTCATGAGCTGGCGCAGATGCGGCTGCATTTTCGGGTCATTCATCGCCTCACGCTGAGCGCGGTCGAGGATCTCTTCGATGAGCAATGTCGCGCCGGATACAGACGGGCCGAGAGGCACAAAGTGCAGAATCTTCGCGAAGCCCAAGAACCCCTTCGGCAACTTGTACGGTGCCAGGCCCGTCTTGTTGATCAACCGGGCAAACATCGTCGAGTGACGTGCCTCGTCGCCGATCTCGTTAAGGGCGTAGAGGGCCCTTTGATCTGTCAGGGCGCCTTTGGCAGACATTCGGAGCAGCGCTGAGCTGAGCAGATTCTCTGCGTAGATACCGAAGCTGAGAATGCTGACGATCTCGTGGCGCCCGAGTTCCACCTTCTGCTCATCGCTCATTTTCTCCCACAGCTTGGTGCCGTAGAGCGAGACCCGATGCTCGGGCAGGAAGTACTTTCCCTCCTCCCAGGGCGAGTCCCAATCGATGTCGATCTCCGCGTCGTAGAACTTTTCGGCCGCCGCCCGCAGGAGTCGGCCGGCAGATCTCTGCATGTCGACGGGCTTGCGGGCGCTGACGCGCGCAACGCCTTCCGTCGAGACGTCGGGCTTGATCTCCACATTTTGAACGGTCATGTGACACCTCCGTTGTGTTCCGGGCCGAGTTGAGTCTCGACTTCATACCCGATACTCTGGGTACCCGATACTGCTAGTGTCACTGCCAGTGTGTTCTTTTGTCAAGGCTTGATGTGAAGAAAGTGAGCTTTACGTGTCTGACGACCACGATCTCGACTACTCCGGCGTGGGCACCTTGGTGTGCCGCGGCAAGGAGATTGCTGTCGAGGTGAAAATCAAAGGCTATTTCCAGCCCCTGAACGGCTTGTACACCTGGTACGGCAGGATCGACAAGAACGATGCGCTCGACGCCCTCCTCGGGGGCAGGCGCACGGTTGCTGTCTTTGTGACACCAGAGGGACGCGCCGAGTGCGTCGTGGGCGATCCTGATTTCTGGGATCGCTATCGCATCTCGGGCACGAGCAGGCCGCCGTACCACATCCCCACCACCCTGGAGGAAGTGGAGGCGATAGCAGAGAGCGAACATCACAGCTGACCGATCTGCGCAGCCGCCCTGGGGGCGTCCCCCAACAATCCAGTCTGAGAGGAAATTTGTACGTGGCCAGGCCGTCGATCATCCGGAACCGTCCATCGAGGCGTTCTGCCGGCACCGGTGAGTACAGCGCTGTACTGGAAAAGGTCGCCTGGTTCACGTTGCGGCGCAAGGGGGTCGTGGCGTTGGTCTGGGTCGTGGTTGCGGTCGGCCTCGCAGTGCTGTTCCCGCAGCTGGAGTCGGTGATCCGACAGCAGTCGGTGGACCCGATACCCGCGGGCGTACCGTCATTTCAGACGCTCGACCGGATGGGTGAGGCGTTCAATGAGAAGGGGGCCAAGACCACCGTCTTCGTCGCCATGGAGAACGACGAGGGCTTTTCGGACACCACCCGCGCCCTATATGACGAATTGGTGACCACACTACGTGCGGACACAGAACACGTCATCGCGGTCCGCGACCTGCTCGGTGACCCGCTCACGGAGAGTCAGGCGTTGAGCAAGGACAAGAAGGCGTGGTATCTGCCTATCGGTGTCACCGGGACGTTGGGCGGGCCGGACGCTGCCGACGCGGTGGAAGCGGTCCGTGACACCACGGACGAGATCTTCGGTGGTACCGGCACAACTGTCCGGGTGACCGGTCCACCTGCCACGTTCACCGACCAGCTCGCGGTGGGTGAGACCGATCTGGTCGTGATCACGCTCGCCACGGTGCTGTTGATCGCCGGGATCCTACTGATCGTTTACCGATCGATCTTCACCGCTCTCATGCCGCTGCTGGTGGTCGGCATGAGCCTGGCAGTGGGCCGCGGGGTGCTCTCGGGTCTGGGCGAATTGGGCATGCCCGTGTCTCAATTCACCTCGATGTTCATGACAGTAATCATCTTCGGCGCCGGAGTCGACTACTCCGTATTCCTCATAAGCCGGTATCACGAGGGCATCCGGGCGGGTGACACCCCGGACGTGGCCATTGCGAACGCCACAGCAACGATCGGTCGCGTGGTGCTCGCGTCCGCAGCGACAGTTGCCCTTGCCTTCTTGGCGATGGCGTTCGCCAAGCTCAGCGTGTTCAACACGCTCGGCCCGGCGTGCGCGATCTCCATCGCCTTCGGCTTCCTGGCCACCGTCACTCTGCTGCCCCCCGTGCTGTCGTTCGCGGCAAAGCGTGGCGCGGGGCTACCTCGTCGTGACCTCACCAGACGGTACTGGCATCGGGTGGGAACGGGGGTGATCCGGCGGCCGGTCCCGCTGCTCGCGGTGAGCCTGGTGGCACTGATCGCTCTCGGCCTCATCGCGACCACCATGACAATCACCTACGACGATCGGGAAGGTCAGCCGCCGGACACCGGAAGCAACGAGGGATACGCGCTGCTGAACCGGCACTTTCCCAAAGACACCATCATCTCCGAATTCCTTCTGGTGGAGTCGAACAAAGACATGCGCACCGGCCAGGGACTGGCCGATCTTGAACAGATGGCGTCGCGCGTCGCGCAGACTCCCGGTGTCACCCGCGTTATCGGGGTGACTCGCCCGACGGGTGAGAAGCTTGAGCAGGCTGAGTTGTCATGGCAGAACGACCAGATCGGTAGTGGTATCACCGAACAGACCGGTGACGCACAGTCGCGGAAGGGCGAACTGGAGCTACTGAGGACCGGGTCCTCACAACTCGCCGACGGTCTTGCTGTCCTGAACGAGCAAATCACCACCAACCTCGCGCCGCTGTCGGGGTTGCTCGAGCAGGCCTCGTCGGCCGGCGAGCAGCTCAGCCAGTATCGTCCGCTCGTCGATCAGCTGGCTGCTGCGGCGCCCGCACTCGATGAGTTTTCCCAACAAGCTCCCGAGCTGTCTCGAGTGGCACGACAAGCACAGTCGGCTGCCGACGCCGTCGCACCAGTGTTGAGTGCACTCGATGCTCCCTGGTGCGTCCAGATCCCGCAGTGTTCGGCCTTGCAGACACAGACCTCGGACATCCGCGCACTGGCCGACAACCAGTCCCTCGGTCGCTTCGCGGACTTCGCTACCCAGCTCGGTGGAGTCAACGGCCCGGGAACGGCGGACATCGCGCAGTTGCAGAGCTCATTGAACGTCCTCGACTCCGCTCTGCAGACGATCAACGGCCAGGACCTCGGCAGTCGGTTGTCACAGCTCCAGACGGGCGTCCGAGCGCTCGCCGACGGGGCCCGCCAGCTGTCCGGCGGTGTGAGCGCATTGGTGGACAGCAACCTACAGCTGCTGGCGGGCCTGTCTCAAGTGGCCGCCCAGCTACGCGCGCCCGCCCGGGACATCGGCAACACCGACTCGGCAACGGGATTCTACCTACCCGCCGACGCGTTCAAGGATCAACAGTTCAGCCAAGTGGCGCGCCAGTTCATCTCGCCGGATGGCAAGACTGCTCGCTATGTAGTGCAGACCGCCTACGATCCGTATACCGCGGATGCCATGACGTTGGCTAACAGCCTGTCAAAGGTGGCCGAGGACGCCATGCCGAACACCACGCTGCAGGGTGCGCGCGCATCTGTCGCCGGGTTCCCGGCGATCAACGCCGACATCCAACGACTTCTGGCGTACGACTTCAAGTTACTCGGATTCGGGACGCTCCTGATAGTCGGCCTGATCCTAATGCTCTTACTCAGGGCGATCGTCGCACCGATCTATCTACTGGCCACTGTCATTCTCAACTACGCAGCCGCTCTGGGCATCGGTGTCCTAGTCCTGCAACACATTGTCGGCAACGAAATAGCGTGGCCGGTCCCACTGGTGTCCTTCATCGTTCTAGTGGCAGTGGGGGCCGACTACAACATGCTGTTGGTTTCCCGGCTCAGAGAGGAATCGACGGCCAATATCCGGCTCGGAGTTCTGCGCACGGTCGCGTACACCGGCTCGGTCATCACCTCAGCCGGTTTGATCTTCGCGGCGAGCATGTTCGGACTCATGCTGGGATCGATCGACGTGATGGTGCAGATCGGCTTCATCATCGGTATCGGGTTACTCTTGGACACCTTTCTCGTCCGCACGATTGTCGTCCCGGCGGTAGCAGCATTGCTCGGTGAGGCGAGCTGGTGGCCAGGGAGGGTGCACCGGGCGGACGGTGAGCCGGATTCCAC
>NZ_JBJURU010000028.1:0-5296 GCF_046098115.1 Gordonia sp. VNK21
GCGCGGCCGCAGCTGGTCAGCCGAGCATTGTACGTAGCGCAATTTGGCGGGGTCAGCATATGCCTGGCTGGGGTCCTTCGGCGCGGCCCCACAGGGCGTCTACTTCGGCCTGGGGCAGGTGCCATCACGTGTGCGTTCGCCGACCGCGGTACCCCCATCGGGGCCTTATCGATCATTGACAGCACTGTCTCTGCGGACTGATAATTGGGAACCGAGCTGTGGATGCTGACACACATATTCTGGTGTGGCGGCACGGGACCGGAGGACAGCATGGACGCGGAGCAACCCGCCATCAGCTCTACCGACGACGCCGGTGTGGTCGACTTCAAGGCAGCGCCCATCCGTGCAAGGCGGATCAAGTTCTCCTATCCGCAGGGCTCCATGAACCGGCACTATGTCTCCGACGACCTGATCATGAGTCACGTCGTGTCCATGCTGTCATCGGTTTTCCCGGAGGGCGAGGACTTCTTCATCCGGTCGGTGAAGTACTACAAGGATGAGATCGCCCACGCGACATTGAGGGCGCAGGTCGACGGGTTCATCGGCCAAGAGGCTACACACGGACGCGAGCACCGCGAGATCAACGAGCATCTCCAGGAAATGGGTTACCCCACTCGGATCAATGACCGCCTCACCAAGCGAGCGCTGGCGATGATCTACCGCCACGCGCCGCACAAATTCTCGTTGGCCATGACCGCCGGCCTCGAGCACTACACGGCGACCCTGGCCTCTCTGCTCCTCACGAATACCGAGGCACGCGCGCTACTCACCTCCGACGAGGTGCGGGGACTCCTGCTGTGGCACGCCTACGAGGAGGTCGAACACAAAGCGGTGGCGTTCGACGTCTACCGGACCATCGGTGGCAGCGAAGCTCTGCGTATCGGCACGATGCGCGGGATCCACATCACGTTCCTGGGGCTTGTCACCGTGTCCACGCTGGCGTCGATGCTCACCGATCGCGCCACGTACAACCCGGCTCGTCTTCTGCGAAGCGTGGCGGCTATGCGCACCAACCCGTGGATCAACCGAGATGTATTGCGCGAGTTGGGAACCTACACGCGTCGCGGGTTCCATCCCAGCGACAACCCCACAGATTATCTGCTCAAGACCTGGCGCTCGGAGTTGTTCGGCGACCAAGGTATTTTGACGGACAACCTCGTGGGTGGACGTCAGCGCCGCTCGGACCGCTGCTGAACGAGGGCCGTCGGTGGGTACCTGTGCTCGGGGCCAGAACGTCTTGTTAGGTCGCCGCCGAGTTGTCCGAGTCCGGAACGGTCTTTCACAAGTCGGGTCAACGTCGGACAGCGAATCGGTGAAGTCGTCCGTCGCCGCATTTGCCGAAGCTCTCGGAGGCATCGAGCGGCCCGGCCAGGGCTTCCCCGCCGGATCTCGGGGCGGTCCAATACCAGCAGCGGATGGAACCGAACGTTTTTGGCTCTTCGCAGTTGAGGGTGTAGAGGTGGTCGGCGCCGCGTGCTGCTCGTTATAGGAATGATCAGGGTGAGTGCCCACCGCGCCATCTCGATGACATCGAGGACCATCGTGGTGCGACGACGGGTGTCGCCTCGCCAGTGCGGCTAACTCCGGCAGGAATCTCCGAATCATGTATTGAAGTACTTGAAGTACCTGATACTGTGATGCACATCATTGAAGGGCTGTGCAGCCATATGAAGGAGAGCAGTATCGCTACGGGAGTCACTGGTCGTGCGACGGATAGTCTTGCGACCTTCGGAAACACGACCATGCTCGCCGGTCAGGCACTGCGGTGGACCGTGTATGACATTGTCACCGGACGATTTCCGTTTCGGGAGGCTGTCACCCAGACCTGGTTCGTCATCACCGTAACGACGTTGCCGGCGATCCTGGTGGCGATCCCGTTCGGCGTCATCGTCTCGGTGCAAGTGGGAAGCCTGACCCAGCAGGTCGGGGCCACGTCCATCGCCGGCGCCGCTGGTGGACTCGGGATCATCCAGCAGGGGGCCCCGATCGTGACAGCGCTGCTGCTCGGTGGTGCGGCAGGGTCGGCCATCGCCTCTGACCTTGGCGCACGCACCGTCCGTGAAGAGATCGATGCCATGGAGACGCTAGGACTCAATCCGGCCCGTCGAGTCGTCGCCCCGCGGTTCGTCGCGGTTCTCATCGTCGCTCCGCTGTTGTGCATGCTCATCGTGTTTACCGGTCTCGTGGCCGGCTACATCCTGAGCGTCAACGTCCAGGGCATCACGCCGGGAAGTTACGTCTCCTCGTTTGCATCCTTCGCCTCGTCGGCGGACATCGTGGTGGCACTGATCAAGTCAGTGGTGTTCGGTCTCGTGGTCGTGGCGATCGCATGTCACCGGGGTCTGTCCACGAAAGGCGGCCCGAAGGGTGTGGCCGAATCTGTCAACGCCACCGTGGTCCTGGGGGTGGTGGCGTGCTTCGTCATCAACGTGGTCATCACCCAGCTGACAATTATGTTCGTCCCGCAGACCATCGGATGACGGAGAACACGTGACCGCCATACCATCCACCCGGTTCACTTCTGTCACTCGTCCGATCGTGCGTGCTGTGACGCCCCTCGCCGAAGTCCCTGCACAACTCGGGCACATCACCACGTTCATCATCGACACCGTCGCAGGAATTCGTCACGTCGCGACCACCTATCGACGACAGACGCTTTTGTACATACATGAGTTTGCTTGGGGACGAGGCGCTGTTCTGGTCGGCGGGGGTACCGCGGTCGTGCTTGTCATTCTCGGAATGGCTGTGGGGGCATCTATCGGCATTCAGGGTTACGCCTCGCTGGACCTGGTGGGGATGGGGTCTCTTACCGGGTTCATCTCGTCATACGCCAACACTCGGGAGTTGGCACCTATTATCGCCGCGATCGGCTTTGCAGCCCAGGCCGGCTGTCGCCTCACTGCGGAGATCGGTTCTATGCGCATCGCCGAAGAGATCGACGCACTCGAGTCGATGGCGGTGCGGCCGATTCCGTACGTCGTCAGCACGCGCGTGGTCGCAGCGATCACCACTATCATTCCCCTCTACATCGTGACGCTGATACTCAGTTTCGTCGCGGCCAAACTGGTCGTCATCCTTATGCACGGTCAGTCCGGTGGCACCTACGACTTCTATTTCAATGCGTTCCTCAAACCGCAGGATCTGGTGTTCTCAGTCATCAAGGTCCTAATTTTCGTGGTATCGGTCGTCATCGTCCACAGCTACCAGGGCTACTACGCCACCGGTGGAGCAGAAGGCGTCGGCCGCGCGTCTGGTCGAGCGATCCGCAGCAGTCTCATCATCATCGTCGTGGAGGACATGATCTTGACCCTGCTGATGTGGGGCTTCGATTCGGGCGTCAGGATTTCGGGCTAGGAGTTTAAGTGGCTGTATTTCAAGATCCGTCAGGGCGCGCGCCGTCACGAACGAACTTGACCCTGCGTGGGATCGGGGTTCTCGTCGTCGTGGTGGTTGCCGCCTATCTTCTGGTGGGCAACGCGAACGGAAAATATGACGACAACAAGACAGTGACGATTACCACCGACGCGATTGGTGACGGATTGAAGAGCGGATCGGAGGTGAAGTATCGGGGCTTCACGGTGGGCAAGGTGTCCTCGGTGTCGGTGCGCGACCAAAGCACAAATGTGAAAATCGAGCTCACCGGAGCGAACGACGACATCCGGTTGAGTCAGGGCATGGCGGTGAATTACACGTCCGCCAGCGCGCTGGGGCCGACGGCACTCGAGGTTGTCGACCCTGGGCGGGGAGCGCTCATCCGTGATGGTGGCAGTGTCTATGTGAGCAAGCAGCAGTCCGAACAAACGTCGGTATCGACCCTGATTCGAAAACTTTCCAAGCTGGTCAATGCTCTCGATCAGCCGGCGTTCAATTCTGTGGTGAAGTTTGTCGTCGACGATTCCCAAACGTTTGCCGACACCGGCAAACTCATGTTCCAGATCGCACAGCTCACTCGGGACGTTCAACAGCGGCCAGTGGGCCAGGATTTGGCGATCGCGGCAGACCTGTCCGAGGGTGTTGCCGACTTCATGAAGCCGTTCATTCCGGGCATCCTCATAAACGTCGACATCGCTGACTTCTTCGCCACCGACGAGGCCATCAAACAGACCAAAGGCAACCTCAACGACACCGGCGAGGTCCTGTTCGGCGCACTCGGAGGACTGTTGAACAAAAACTACCCGGCGTTGAGTTCACTACTGGACGTCGGCCTCGATCTGGCGAGGCCAGTCGCCAGATCGGCCTCGGGGCTCGCGCGGACCGTTTACACCATCCCGCAGATCCTGGACAGCATCGACAAGGCCACGCCACAGGTCGGGGAGCGAGTGCAACTTCAGGTCGCCCTGATAGTGCAGACCTCACCTGCGCTGCAGAGCGCGCTTGCAGCAGGAGGACCGAGGTAGATGAAGCTCAAGTCGTTAACTCCCACCATCATCAAGATCGTCGCGTTCACCGCAGTCATCGGCGTTCTCACCTACGTGATCATCGCCATCCTCCAACCCAGCTCGGACGGAGCGAGTTCTGAACGATCAGCGGTCTTCTCCGATGCCTCCGGGCTCAAACCTCGCGACGGTGTGCGGTCGGCAGGGGTCAAGGTCGGTTATGTGACGGCGATCGACCTGAAAGGGGCCACGGCGGTCGTTCATTTCCAACTGAACGACGACGTCACGATCACATCGAACACCACCGCCGCCGTGCGTTATCAGAATCTTCTGGGACAGCGATAGGTCGAATTGATCGGTGCGGAACAGGGAAAAACACAGGGGGCACTCACACAGGTGGCGCTCGACAAGACCATTCCCTCATTTGATGTGTCCACCTTGTTCAACGGATTCAAGCCGGTGTTCGACACGCTTAATGCCGACGAGATCAATGAACTGCAGGCCAACTTGTTGCGCGTTGCTCAAGGTGATGGAAGGGGTATATCGCCTGTTCTGAAGCAGGTCGCCAACATCACCGCCTACGGGAACCAGCGGTCTGAGATCATCACGAATATTGTGACGAGTCTTGGCCAGGTCTCCGACCAGCTCGAAGGCCGCTCGGCGGAGATGGTCGAACTCGTCGACAAGCTGGGATCGATCGTCGACGCCTTCAGCCGCGTGAGTGACCGGCTGCGAGAGTCGCTACGCGAGGTCAACCGGTCCATGTCGAAGACGGTCATCACCGGCGAGCAACTTGAGTCAACGTACGACCAGAGTTTCGCGACGATCTATCAGCGTCTGGCGCGAGAACCCGGGGAGTTAGAGGGTCTACTCAACGGTGCGGTACTGCTCAAGCCCCTTATGGACTCGCGGACCGCTGC
>NZ_JBJURU010000028.1:5306-8368 GCF_046098115.1 Gordonia sp. VNK21
TCAACGAGCGGCCACTACTGGCAGAAGCTGTACCTGGCCAACTGGAGCGCATCGCTGAGAGCGTCGGCCAGTGAGTGCGCCGACTTCCGCAGCTGCTAGCTAGGGTCGAACAGCTGCTCAAGCTGGTAGAGGCGGCTCGCCGGAAGCTCGACCAGCCTCTGGACCGGTTCTGAGCAGTGTTATAAGCACTACTAGAGTCTGGCGACCAAGGGCATCCGCCACTACAACCGCTGGACGAAGTCTTGTCCGCTATATGGGGAAGGTAGTGGAACTCGTTGCGCGTTGTTCAACCGGACGTCAAGTAACTAGAGCAGCCGTAATTCGCACAGCTTGTGGCCGAACTTAGGCAACTTGTTTCAAGATCGTCGCGTTCCCCGCAGTCATCGGCGTTCTCACCTACGTGATCATCGCCATCCTCCAACCCAGCTCGGACGGAGCGAGTTCTGAACGATCAGCGGTCTTCTCCGATGCCTCCGGGCTCAAACCTCGCGACGGTGTGCGGTCGGCAGGGGTCAAGGTCGGTTATGTGACGGCGATCGACCTGAAAGGGGCCACGGCGGTCGTTCATTTCCAACTGAACGACGACGTCACGATCACATCGAACACCACCGCCGCCGTGCGTTATCAGAATCTTCTGGGACAGCGATATGTCGAATTGATCGGTGCGGAACAGGGAAAAACACAGGGGGCACTCACACAGGTGGCGCTCGACAAGACCATTCCCTCATTTGATGTGTCCACCTTGTTCAACGGATTCAAGCCGGTGTTCGACACGCTTAATGCCGACGAGATCAATGAACTGCAGGCCAACTTGTTGCGCGTTGCTCAAGGTGATGGAAGGGGTATATCGCCTGTTCTGAAGCAGGTCGCCAACATCACCGCCTACGGGAACCAGCGGTCTGAGATCATCACGAATATTGTGACGAGTCTTGGCCAGGTCTCCGACCAGCTCGAAGGCCGCTCGGCGGAGATGGTCGAACTCGTCGACAAGCTGGGATCGATCGTCGACGCCTTCAGCCGCGTGAGTGACCGGCTGCGAGAGTCGCTACGCGAGGTCAACCGGTCCATGTCGAAGACGGTCATCACCGGCGAGCAACTTGAGTCAACGTACGACCAGAGTTTCGCGACGATCTATCAGCGTCTGGCGCGAGAACCCGGGGAGTTAGAGGGTCTACTCAACGGTGCGGTACTGCTCAAGCCCCTTATGGACTCGCTGACCGCTGCGACGAACTCCACGCCGAGCGAGGCGCAATGTTCGAAAGGTCTTCTGCCCCTGCCGGATACAGCGAAGATTGCGCTTATGGGGCAACGATTGGTGGTGTGTCAGTGAGGTTGTTCAATCGAAATCGATCGCATCACCAGCCCGAACGCAGACGCGACCTCATCGTCGCCGGTGTGGTGGTGGTGACGGTGGTGGTCGGTCTGGTCATCGCCGGGGCCGTGTATATCGCACCGCCCGGTCAAAAGGTGTACTCGGCCCATCTGGTCAACACCGGCGGGCTGGAGTCGGGTGATCAGGTGCGTATAGCGGGGATAAGACAAGGGAGGGTGTCGTCGGTGGACCTCACGGGAACGGTTATCACAGTCAAATTTCGACTCGACGACTCGGTGTCAGTCCGTTCGGATGCTACCGCAGCGGTTCGCCTGATCACGCCGATCGGCGGGCGAGTTCTCGATCTGGACCCAGGGTCAGGACCGACCGCGCTGTCGGGGGCCATCCCCCTTGTTCAGACATCGAGTACCTACGACATCTCCAACACGCTCGAGACGACGACGCCGGTGTTCCGTGATGTGAACGGCGTCGATCTCCGTCAAACTGCGGCGCTGCTGCAGAATGCGTTCTCCGACGGCAACACAAACATTCCCGACGCACTGAGGAACACCAGCAGTCTGATGGACCTCCTAGAGCGACAGTACGGTCAGCTCGACAAAACGGTCGCTCTATCGGATGAATACGTCAAAGCTTTCGCCGACCAAAAACAGGTGCTAGTCGACTTTCTCCGTCAACTCAGCTTCCTGGCCAGGACGCTGGGACCTGATATCCAGAACGTCCGCGGCGGGTTCGACTATCTCAGGCGTCTGTTCAAACTCCTGACGAGGCCGCTCGTGGCGTACCGCGATGGCATCGAACCGTCCGTGCAACAGTTCAAGACGCTCCTGGACAAGGTGTCGACAGAGATGCCGGGCTACTCCAATGCCCTGACACAGATCGATCAGATCACTCAGCGCCTCGGCGTCCTCCTCCAGGCGCCGGTCGGTGCGCCGGCCACCACAGAACCAGAGGTTCGTGTGTGCATTCCGAGTGGTGACGACAAATGCTGACCACCTGGGTCCGAAGACTGCTGCTCCTGATCGCCGTGGTGGTGGTGGTCATCGCTGGTATCGGGATAGGCCGGACAGCGTCCGACGACACGCGCGCCCTATGCGCAGAGTTCACCGATGCATCGGGCCTCTTCGAAGGCAACGCAGTCGCCATGCTCGGCAAGAAGGTGGGCAGCGTCGTCGGGGTGCACCAGAATAAAGGTCAGTCCGGTGTGAGGATCGACATGCGGGTCGACAAGAGCGTGCCGCTGCCCGCCGACGTCGGCGCGACTCTGGTGTCGACATCCATCGTGACCGAACGTCAGATCGAGTTCACCAAGCCGTACTCCGGTGGAGCCCGATACGAGACGAATCAGTGCATTCCGTTGAGTAAGACCAGAACCCCGCTGGGAATCAGTCAGACGCTCGACTCGATCAGCAACTTGTCCGAGGACCTGGTCAAGGACAACGGCAGAAACACCGACGCCATCCTGCAGTCCCTCAAGCTCGTCGCCCGCAATCTGGAAGGGACCCAGGGTGACGTGGCCGGGATCATCAAGGACTCTGCCACGCTCATCAACGACCCGGCCAAGCGGGATGGACAGATTCGCAGGATCGTCGGGAACCTCGCAACACTGACGGGGGTGGCAACCGAGAACGACAAAGAGGTGACCGCCCTCTTCGACAACTTCGTGGGCGCCATCAATGTCATCATCGCGTTCGGCCAGACGTTCGGCGCGGCAGTCGAGTACGCGGGGACG
>NZ_JBJURU010000029.1:0-6046 GCF_046098115.1 Gordonia sp. VNK21
GGCGAGGCGGCCAGCGTTGAGATCAGGCGGGAGACGGTCGGGTCGGAGGCGACGTGGCCGAACGTGTCGGGTTGTTCGCGGATGGTGGCGATGTCGGCGAGGCAGTCGCCGCCGGCGACCAGTGCGACGGCGAGGTCGGCGATGATCTTGCCCGGATCATGGACTGCGGAGGGCGTGCGCCACGGCGCGAGTGCGGTCGACCACTCGGCCGCGAGGCCGCTGACCTCGACTGTTCGGGTCAACAGGATGGTTCCGGCGTGGGACACGAGGTTCTCGCCGTCGCCGGTGGCGCGGATGTGTGGGTAGAACACGGTAGAGTTACTCACCAGAAAGGTGCTCCCTCGCTCTGACGTAATCGGACTGTCGCAAGAACGATTATCGCAGGTGAGAGCACCTTTCTTCATGCATCAGGGTCGGCGAGTCGAATTCACCGATGAAAGAACCAGGCTAGTGACAAATACACCATGGACGCATCCCGCCGGCACACTCGACGGGGTCGCTGCGCGACCAGCTCATCGAACTGATGTGAGTAGTTCGACCAGGACAACGACGCCGAGCAACGAACCGACACCGACGCCATGATCAGGACCATCACCAGGTTCGCTCCGATCAGTGAACTCGAGTGGGCCGGCAGGCTGCCTGAACATATGGGCGGTGGAGAACAGCAAAGGCCTCTGCCATCCTGTAGCTGTGGCTGCTCGAGCAGGGGAATCAGTTGTCGATGTCCCTCCACCGAGACCGCCCGAGTGCGCCAGCTCTCCCGCGGCGGCCGCCGCAAGAACGACCACATCCACGCCGCCGCCGACGCGTGCGTTGCGGCGCTGCAAGGCGAAGGCCGGCCGATCTACACCGAGGACTACACCAGCGTATTGCGGGTCCTCGATGAACGCCGCCGCAACCTCTTGCACACCAAAGGCCGGCTGATCAACCAACTCCACGCGATCCTGCGCCCGGTGCTTACCCGGCGGTGCCCCAACGGATCTCGACTCTGAGAAAGCTGCGATGGGGGTTTTGATTCGGGGCTGATCAAACTGGCTCTTGAACGCGGCTTCAAAGCCGAGCCGACCGACCACCTAGGCTATGAGAAGGGCGACCCCGCCGGGCGACCGAGAAAGCTACTTGACCCTGGCTCCAATCGGCGCCGGCGGCAGCCAACTCGGCAGCATTAAACCTTCGAACTGCGGGCCGTCGATGACGTGCACATCTGCCTGGAACTCATCGCCTCCTTGTCATTCGAGAAGTTCCATCCGCACCAGAAACGAGCAGGCCCCATGACAACCAACGTCACCGGGCCTGCGCCTCACAGTTCTCCGACTTCTTCCCGGCGTTCGTTGCTCGGGACTACCGCTCCGAACGGTGAGTCACAGCGCATGCAGGGTTGGCGTCATCGGCGGATTCGGTTGCCGTGTCGGTGATGACGGCGGTCACCCGGTAGGTCCGGCGTCGCGGGAAAGCCGGTTGAGCAGGCCCGCCGCAATCGCCGAGATCGATCTCCGTGCGCGGCGAAATGGTCGGTGTCGACAGCGACGAAGACGGCGGTTGCGGTGAACCGGGTGACACTGTCGTCTCCGGTGCCGTAGCAGTGACGTGCAGAGCGCGGCCCCTCCTTCCGGTGAGGCGGCCGCTGATGCGGTGCGGGCGGCGCAGCGGGACCGGCAACAGGTACTCGACTGTGAGGCGGCGGGTGACCGCCGGGGTTGCAGCAACCACAAGGTGAGCCCGGCAGGTCATCACACGCGGCGGCGATCGCGCCGCCGTGCGCCAACCCCGGCGCGCCTAGATGCCGTTCGTCGAACGCGATATCGGTGAACACCTCATCGCCGCAGCGGTGCACGGCCATCTCAATGCCGTGCAGGTTGTCGGGGCCGAAGCCCATGCACCTCGCAGTGTGCGGGGGTAGCAATACTGGTGACTCGTCCGGCGGTTCCTCACGATGATCCGCCATCCGATCGGGTATGGCCGCCCACCGGCAACCGCGCGTTGGCGTCATCGTTGCGGCTGTCTCGTCACAGTTCCTCGCAACTGCTGGCCGCCACCTTCGAGCGACTGCTGCCCCACGTAATCCCACCGGCACCCTCGACGGGTCCGCTACGCAGCCAGCTCATCGAGCTACTCAGCCGACAAGCTTCCCTCTTTGCCGCGGCGCCCCTGCATGTCACGACTCTGGCCTGCCTTACCCTCGGGTCGCAAGTAGTGACCCAGGGAAAGCGTAGACGCGCAGACCCCAACCGGAACGCTGCGCATCCGGGTAATCGACCAGTACCGCCAACCGTTCGACGCCATTCTCAAAGCTCTCATGCCCGCGAGGAACTAGACGACTTCGACATCGAACTCGCAATGTGCCAACTTCTCGGACCGCTGGTATTTCGCACGAAGAACCGGGCTACGAAACATCGACCGGCACGACTGCGCGCACATCGTTGACGACTTTCTCGCCGCCCACCAACGCACACACACCCCTCCACCGGAACGCACGATCAACCCGACCGCAACGCAAAGAATTGGTCGAATCGCGCCGCCACTGGCAAAACAAGTTCGGCGAATGGCTCGCTGCCAAACATGGGTCAGTCCACTTCGAGGCGGGACGCGAAACCGGGATGGCTGAATGGCAGACCACGTGAGAAGGCGACGCCTACGGTTGCGGCCGCGCCGTCGATGATTCCCCACGTCGTCTCCAATAGGTGTGCGGCGAAGAACTTGTCGTCCACCCCTTGCTCACGACCGCCGTCGGTCCACCACTGCGTCGCAGATAGACCAGAACCCAGAATGGACGCCACTGCCATGGGAACAATCGAGGTATCTGCATGAATACGCTGCAGACATTCAGTAAACCGACCGGCGATGACCTCCATCACCGACCTCAATTGCTCCGCAACTCCGCCACTTCCCGATCCGGAGTACTCAAACAAATGATTCGCCATAAGAAATCTGACGACCACGGGATGTTGCCCGACGAGCGCGACGTACGACTGGATAGACGAGCGAACCATGTCGTCGACCGAAGCATGATCTTGCTCGGCAAAAATTGTGACTTGCGCCGACTCCCACATCAACGCCCCGAGCTTCGCCGCCACCGCCCCGTTCAAGCCCGCTTTGTCGCCGAAATAGCGGTACAGCTTCGGTTTAGATACCTCGGCCTCCGCAGCGATGTCGTCCATGCTGACGCCTACGCCACAGCGTTCGATGGCCCGTATGGCCGCCTCGACCAGCTGCGCGCGTACCGCGACCCGATGCTCATCCCACCGCGTGCTACGGGCATCACGCACCCGACGCTGTACCTGAGATGGTGCGGAGGAAACGCGGCGGACGACTGACATTGTGGAAGAAATGATACCGGAAGGGCCCTCCCCCCGCGATCATCAGCTATGTGCGTCCGGTCATAGGCATCAAGAGTTAGCCTTTCTCCGTGGCTGCGTCCAATCGCGCCACCGCTTCGTTGAAATCGTTCGGTGCCTCCATGTTGATCATGTGACCGATCTGCGGCAACACCGCGAAATCGTGCAACTGCCCGCGCTGCTGCAGCCGTTCGGCGAGATCGGTGGAATGAACCTCGGGTGTCAACCGGTCGGCAGAGCCCACGATCACTGTCGTCGGAACCGCCAGTGAGTCGACTCCTTTGCTGACATCGATAGTGGCCAGGACCCTGCCCCACATTCCCCGCACCGCAGGAGGGCAACGCAGTACTATCTCAGAACACTCAGCCACAACGTCGGCCGACGCGTGCGGACCCATCGTCCCGTATTTCACCAACCGCCGGTTGAAGCGAGTGTCAAGCATCTCCGGCCCCGCCATGGCGAGCCCGGCCGCGAAGGCCCGCTCCAATGAGGCGCGGAATCGACGCGGCGACCCAATCAGCGTCGATCTACTTACCAACTGGGAGGGGCCAGTGCTCGCCAAGACGGCACCGCGGGACAGGAGGGGCACCGACTCCGGGTGCTCGGCAGCCCAACCCATGACCGACATCCCGCCCATACTGTGACCGGTCACCAATGCCTTACGACTCGACGTGACGACAGCCCGCAGGACAGCCTCGAGATCGTCGCCGAGGACCGACGCAGAGAAAGAGGTATGACCCCGGTCACTCCAGCCATGCCCTCGTTGGTCATACACCACCACACGGTGTGTGCTGGCGAAGTGTTCGATCTGAGGTCTCCAGAATCGGCCCTGGCACGCCCACCCGTGACTGAACACCACCAGCGGCGCATCATCACCCAGCCCGTACTCCTCGACGAACAGCCTCGTGCCGTCACTGGAGAGAACCTCACGCGAGCGCCGCGACAGTAGGCCGGCTCCCGAAGACTCAGAGGTCATCGAAACTCACCGTCACAGCGTCGGTGAGCGGAAGTGCCTGGCACGCGAGTCGCTCACCGTCCTCGATGTCGTCGTCGACGAGGATGTTGTTTTGCACCATGTCGACATCGCCTTCGATGAGTTTGCAGACACACGCGCTGCATGCGCCCTCTCGACACGAGTATGGGGCGTTGTGTCCTTGCGAGAGAAGCACGTCGAGCAGCGGCGTGTTACGTGGCCATGCCGTGGTGATGCACTCTCCGTTGAGATAAACCGTGGCCGTCGCCACACCCTCGTCGTCACTGAGTCGACGCAGTGTGGCGGTGTCGAACGGGTCACCCGCCAGAGACTGGAACACCTCGCGATGCACACTCGAATGGTCCACTCCACACGCGGCGGCGGACCTTTCCACCAGGTCCATGAAGGGGGCAGGGCCGCAGGTGAAGATCTCCGCCCCTTTGTGGTCACGGATAATTTTCTCGACAGCCTCGGATGTGGGGATCCCGTTCTCGGACTCAAGCCAGTCGACCAAAGTGAACCGCTCGGGGAATTCGGATCTGATCTGCTGAAGCTGGCGCTCGTACATGATCGAGTCGGCGTCACGGTTCGCGTAGAACAGGACGACTTCCCCACTGCCCGACACCAGTGCCGACTTCACCAGCGACAGGATCGGCGTGATGCCGCTTCCGCCGGCGAAGAAAAGCATGTCGACGTCGAGGCTCTTAGCGGTAAACTTTCCCGACGGCGTCAGTACGGTCATTTCCATGCCGACGGAGACGTTGTCGCACAACCAGTTTGACGCGTATCCCCCATCGGTGCGCTTGACCCCGATCTCGAGGCGGAAGTCATCGACATGAGGTGAACTGCTCAGCGAATAGCATCGTGCGACGTGGCCCGTCTGGTCGGACGGGATCTTCAGCGTGATGAACTGCCCGGGTAGATGCTTGAAATCGTCGACGATCTCGTCAGGCACTTCGAAGGCGATGCTCACAGAGTCCTTGGTCTCTTGCACGACCTCCGACACGGTCAGCGTCCGCGATCGCGCGGTGGTGCCCGGCCGAGTCTCCTGCTCGACGGTCATTTGATGATCCCCCGCTTGCGAGCGAAGGCGTAGCCCGCGCGGGTGATAGGCGCAGCCATGTCCTGGTAGCGCGGACCCACCACGCGTGCGACAAAGTCGAAGCCCCGTGCGTCTGCGCCGATCAGCACTCGGGGCTTCTTCTTGTCCATTCCTTTGAGGATGGTGGCCGCCGCTTTTTCCGGGGTGGTCCTGGCGATGTTGTTGAACATCGAGGCAATGGTGGCGGTATCTGCCCCCATATCGGATACACCGCGAGCGTTGTTGACGATATTGGTCTTGACGCCGCCGGGGTGAACGCATGTCACCGTGACCGGATGCCGACTGATTTTCATCTCTTGGCGAAGTGCTTCGGTGAAGCCACGCACAGCGAACTTCGCGGCGTTGTAAGCACTTTGACTGGGGATCCCGACCAGACCGAAGACGCTGGAGGTATTCACCAGATGACCATCACCGGAGGCGATCAGATAAGGCAGGAACGCCTTCGTCCCGTTGACGACACCACCGAAGTTGATACCCATCAGCCAGTCGAAGTCCTCCCAGGACATGTCGACAACGTCGGCGCCGAGGGCGACGCCGGCATTGTTGAACACCATGGTGACGCGCCCGAAAGATGACTGGACGCTGTCTGCGTAATCCTGGACCGCGGCACGATCTGCCACGTCCAACACGGCGGTC
>NZ_JBJURU010000003.1:0-77843 GCF_046098115.1 Gordonia sp. VNK21
CGGCTCTCTAGCCTTCATCGTTCGTGCAGGCCGGAGCCCGGTCCGCACGCGATCGCGGTCATCGTAACCAACCCGGCCACGCCCGGCGGGGAGCCTGTCATTCGGCCGAACGCCGACCGGCGGCGTTGACACCGGTCCCCTCGTCCCCGCAGGGTGAAGGCATGACTGCCGCGAGAACCGCGTACGAGACCCTCGAACCCTTCCACGTGCTGGCCTACTTCAATCCCGGCGTGGGGGAGGCCGCAGCCGACACCGGACTGGACCCGCACGCCTTCTATGTCGGTGCGCGCGGCGCCCCGCTCGGCGACTGCGCCGCCGCGGTGGTCACCTCCGCCTTCTACAACTTCTCCCCGCAGCTCATCGACGGCGCCTGGGCGCGTGCCCGGGCCGCCGGGCTCGGCACCGTCGCGCAGCGGCGCTACCGGATGCTCGACGAGCAGCTGCGCGCGATTCTCGGCGAGCGTGCCGACTCCGACGAGATCGCCGAGCTGGCAACGGGTTTCGGCGCACTCGCGGACGGTATTCCCCTGGGCGGGCGGCCGCTCGCGGCCGGCTGGGCGGCGGCACCGATCCCGGACGAGCCGCTGCCGGCACTGTGGAACCGGATCGCGGTGCTGCGCGAATGGCGCGGGGACAATCACATCACGCTGCTGGTCCAGCACGGGATCGACGGGATCGAGGCCTCGGTCTTCCACGAGGCCGAGCATCCCGATCCGTCGATCAGACGCCGCCTCATGGGCCGCCGGATGACCCTGCTGACCCGGGGCTGGCAGGAATCGGACTGGGAGGCGGCGATCGATCGGCTCGCCGCCCGCTCGCTGGTCGAGCGCACCGGCGACGGCCACCGGCTCACCGCGGAGGGGGCGGCGCTCTACGACGACATCGAAGCCGCCACCGATGCCCTCACCGAACCGGTGTGGTCGGCACCGGAGGCCGGCGAACTGGTCAGCCGCATGCGTCCGTACGTCAAAGCGGTGATCGACGCGGGCGTACTGCCCGGCACCCGGAAGAAGGACTGACCGCGGGCCGGTCCCGCCTCAGCGGGACCGGCCTTCAGCCTCCGGCCCCCAGCCTCCCGGCCCCCAGCCTCCCGGCCCCAGTCTCCCGGGCGCCGCGGCCGGATCGGCGGCTCGGTCAGGTGTGCCGGGCCGCGTCCGTCTCCCCGGTGAGTGTCGCGGCACCGGGCACGGCCGATCCGGATACCGCAGAACCGGTGGTCGCCGCGGCCGGGGCCGCCGGCAGCTCGATGTCGCCGGTGGCGGGACCGGAGTCGGCATCGGGCCCGGAATCGGCGGCGGCCGGCTCGGCGATCACACGCTTGGGGGCCGGACGGTAGTGCGTCAGGTAGATGGCCAGGCCGGTGAAGAGCAGCCCGCCCACCAGGTTGCCGAGCACCACCGGCAGCTCGTTCCACAGCACGTAGTCGGTGACGGTGAACTCGGCGCCGAGCATCAGGCCGATCGGGAACAGGAACATGTTGACCACCGAGTGCTCGAAGCCCATGGCGAAGAACAGCATCACCGGCAGCCACATGACCACGATCTTGCCGAGCACGTCCTTGGCGATCATCGCGCCGATCACGCCGGTGGAGACCATCCAGTTGCACAGCATGCCGCGCACGAAGACGGCGATCCAGCCGCCCAGCCCGTGCTCCTGATAGCCCACGGTGCGGTCGTGGCCGATGGCGGCGAGCTTGGCGCCGAACTCTGCGAACTGGTTGCCGGGATCGCTGATCGGGCTGCTGAAACCGTAGGTGACGTAGGTGGTCACCAGCAGGGCGACGGTCAGTGCGCCCGCGAGATTGCCGAGGAAGACCAGCCCCCAGGTCCGCATCACCCGGCCGAAGGTGACCCCGGGTCTGCGGGCGAGCAGTGCCAGCGGGGTGAGCACGAAGATGCCGGTGAGCAGGTCGTAGCCCAGCAGATACAACAGCACGAAGCCCACCGGGAAGAGGATCGCGCCGACCAGCGGACTCCCGGTCTCGACGGTCACCTTGACCGCGAAAGCCGCTGAGAGGGTCAGCAGAGCCGAGGCCATGAAGGCGCGGATGAGGGTGTCCCGGGTGGAGACGACGATCTTGGCGGCGCCGGCCTCGATCATCGACACGGCCAGCTCGGGTGGTTTGACATAGGTCATTGCGGGGGACTCCTCGCGGCGGTAGTCGGTGACGCTGGTTGGTTCGCGGATCGACGCTAAGGAGTGCGTGTTACCGCCTGCCCAGTTCGAGTGAGCGGGCGCTGCGGGTTCACGAGGGCCCGGCGGCGCCGGACCTCACCGGGCACTAGGCTCAGCGGATGTGACCATCGGACGTGCCCGCCGCCCGCGATCGACGGCTGCGGTCGTCGCAGCGGTCGCCGCGCTGACGATGCTGACGGCGGCCTGCGGCACCGGTGACCCGGCCCCGCGCGCCACCGGGTCGTCGCCGCCGGTCTCGGGGATCAGCGCGACCGCGGGGGCCGACCCCGCACTGGCCGAGCAGGTGCCGTCGGCGATCCGGTCCGCCGGACGGCTGGTCGTGGCCACCGGCTCGCACTACGCCCCGATGGTCTACGCCGACGAGCAGGGCACGCTCACCGGCTTCGACGTGGAGCTGATGACCGCGATCGCCGATCTGCTCGACCTGGAGCTGGAGGTGAAGCTGGTGCCCTTCGACCAGATCCTGCCCGGCATCGCCGCAGGGCGCTTCGACGTGGGCATGGACGGCATCTTCGATACGCTCGCCCGGCAGAAGACCGTCGACATGGTGACCTATCTGCGCGGCGGCACGCAGTGGATCCAGCGCGCCGGCGAGGACGTGGACCCGAACAACGCCTGTGGCCGGAGGGTGGCGGCCGCGTCCGGCAACCTGCAGGCCACCGTCGAACTGCCGGCCAAGAGCAAGGCCTGCGAGACCGTCGGCGACAAGCCGATCACCATCGTCGCCGCCGCCGACCAGGACGGCGCCCGGCGGCTGCTCTACGACCGCAAAGTGGACGCGGTGTCCGCGGACGCCGCGGTGGCCGCCGTGGACGTCCGCGACTCGGACGGCAGACTCGCCGACGCCGGCCGCGGCTTCGACTCGCAGCCCTACGGTCTGCCGGTGGCCCGGGGATCGGATCTCGGACCGGTGCTGCGGGCGGCGGTGCAGAAGCTGATCGACGACGGCCGGCTCGCCGCGATCGCGGCGGACTGGGGGCTGTCGGACGAGTTGATCGACGACTCGGTGATCAACGGAGCGACCCAGTGAGCCGCCGGCGGACCAGGCCGGTGAGTGCCGCCGGCCGCCTCGGCGCCGTGCTCGTCGTCGGCGCGCTGCTGACCGGCCTGACCGGCTGCGGTGAGTCGATCGAGCCCGCCACCCCGGGCGATCGCGGTGTGGCCGCCGCCGAGCTGGCCAAGATCGAGGCGTATTCGGATGTGAGCATCGAGCGCTACCAGTATCCCACCACCACCGGCGACCGCGACGACCGGCAGAACTGGGCCGACGTCTATCTGCCGCCCGGCGAGCACGAGCCGGACAGCGTGCCGCTGGTGGTGCTGGTGCACGGCGGCGGCTGGGAGTCCACGCTGGGTGCCGACGTCTTCACGGCGCTGGCCCGTCGGCTGGCCGAACGCGGACTGGCCGTCTACAACCTCGAGTACCGCCGGGTGGGTGCCGGCGGCGGTTGGCCCACCACCTTCAAAGACGTGGCCGCCGCGATGGACTACGTGCCGCATGTGCAGGCCGCGGTGCCGATGATCTCCCTCGACGACGCGGTGGTGGTGGGGCACTCGGCCGGCGGTCAGCTGGCCATGTGGTCCGGCACCCGGCACAACCTCGAGGACGACGAGATCGGCGCCAAGCCCGAGTTCCGGCCGGTCTATGCGATCTCGCTGGCCGGCACCCTGGATCTGCGCCGGGCGGTGCGCAACGGCAACCCGCGGGTGCCGAAGGTGATGGGTGGCACCCCAGATCAGGTGCCCGGCCACTACGCCTCGGTGAGTCCGATCGAGAACATCGACCCGGACATGCCGATCATCGCGATGACCGGTACCGATGACACCGTGGTGCCGCCGGCGATGGCGGAGACCTATGTGCAGGCGGTGCACAGGGCCGGTGGCACGGGCGCCCTGGTGAAGTTCCCGGGCGTCGGCCACAGCGGCATCGTCGACTCGAGCGCTCCGACCTTCCCGCAGATCATCGAGACGATCAGCCGGGCCGCCTACCGGGCGCATCGCGATTGACCGGCTCGGCGTGCACCGGGCTCAGCGCAGGAAGGCGTCGACCACCTCGGTCTGCCGGCTGCCCAGGTACAGCGCCAGGCCCAGCACCGCCCACACCGCGGTGGACGCGCCCAGCCAGCACAGCAGGTTGGCCCGGCGGTAGTGCACCAGGCAGGCGGTGAACTCGCGCAGGAAGGCCGCCGGGACGTAGTAGCGCGCGGTGGCGGCGCCGACGACGGACGCGCGCAGGCCCAGGCGCCGGGTCAGTGAGCTGCTGCGCAGAGTGTGGAAGTTGCTGGTCACCACGGTCAGCTCGGGATCGGTCAGGCCACGCTCGGCGAGCACCGCACGCGTATTGCGCAGGTTCTCCTCGGTGGTCGTCGAGGTGTCCTCGAGCACCAGGCGCTCGGCCGGCACCCCGTGCGCGAGGGCGTACCGGCGCATGGCCTCGGCCTCGGAGATCACCTCGTCGCTGCCCTTGCCGCCGGACAGCACCAGCAGCGGCGGCCGGCCGTCCGCGGTGACG
This sequence comes from Gordonia sp. VNK21, assembly GCF_046098115.1. Lineage (NCBI taxonomy): Bacteria > Bacillati > Actinomycetota > Actinomycetes > Mycobacteriales > Gordoniaceae > Gordonia > Gordonia sp. VNK21. The sequence continues at coordinate 4,709 of NZ_JBJURU010000003.1, forward strand.
GCGGAGGCGGACACCTCGATGCCGCGGTCGACGCGCGCGGCGAGCAGCGGGGTGAGGTCTTCGCCGGAGAGTCCCGCACCGAGCACCACCACCGCGTCGGTGTGGGCCGGCGGCCGGCGGCGACCGTACAGGGCGGCGTAGCCGGTGTAACCGGCCAGCGCCACGACGATCATCGCGATGGGGATCACCACCAGCGGGATGAGTACTGCGATCTGCCACGCCGACTCGGTCTGCACCAGCACCACCGCGGTGACGACGGTAGCCACCAGCACGATGAGGAGGAACAGGCCGAACACCGCCGGGACCAGAGTCGCCACCCGGAGTCCCTCCCGCCGCACCACGACCACCGAATTGGCGAGCAGCGCCAGCCCGGCGAGCAGCAGCACCAGCAGGCCGAGGGCGATCGGAGCGAGCACGGTGAGGCTGCTCCACTCGTCGTCGTGGATCGTGGCGCCGATCAGCAGCACCAGGAAGATCCAGGTGAGCGTCAGCGAACCGAGCAGGGCCAGGCCGTGCCCGGTCTGTCGCGGCTCGACGACGATCCGCCGGATACTGATCGCCCAGGCCGCCGCGGCCAGCAGGGCGAAGCAGATGGTCGCGATCGTCATGGTGTCCGCTCCTTCGTGGTTCAGGCCGCGGCGTCCCGGCCGGGGCCGGCCAGGACGCCGATTTCGTGGACCACGCTAACCGCGCACTCGCCTGGACGGAATCAGCCGGAAGGTTCAGGCGGTGCGCGCCGGGTCATCCTTTCGGTCGATCCGGAGCAGGCCCGACCCCGGCCAGGCTGAAACCATGAACAACAACAGATTCCACTTCCTCGATGTCCTGCGCGGGCTGGCGATCGCCGGGATCCTGCTGGTCAACGCTCCCGATCTGGTCCGGCTCGGCAGTGCCCACCCGGCGCAGCCGCCGGCCGGCCGCACCCTGCTCGATCTGACGGTGCAATCTCGACTGGTGCCGATCTTCGCCGTGCTCTTCGGCGTCACCATGTGGCTGATGGTCGACGGCGCCCGGCGGCGCGGCCGGCGGCCGGGACCGGCGCTGGTGCTCCGGATGGCCGGCCTCGGCGCCATCGGGCTGCTGCATTCGCTGGCCTTCAGCGGCGACATCCTGCGGGAGTACGCGGTGGTCGGTCTGCTGCTGATTCCGTTCGCCCTGTGGGCGGCGCCGTGGCTCTCGCTGACGCTGGGGCTGGTGGCGACGGCGGTGTCCTTCGGTCTCTTCAACGGCGGCGTCGAATCGTTGCCCGGTCTCATGCTGATCGGTCTGGGCTGTGCGGGCCTGGGTGTTCCGGCGCTCCTCGAGCGCCGCGGCCGGCCGGTCGCCTGGGCACTGGCCGCGGCACTTCCGGTGGCCGCGCTCGCGATCGCCGCACAGGTCTCCGCCGGCGGCGGCGATCCGAGGTTCGTGATCGAGGGGGCCCGGGCGGGGCTGGCGACGGCCGTGGTCTACGTGCTGGCCGCGTCCCTGGCCTGGCAGTGGGCGCCGGCCCGCGCCGTACTCTCGGCCTGCTTCACCGCGCTCGGCCGTGCGGCTCTGACCTGCTACGTCAGCGCCAGCGTGGTCTTCGCGGGGCTGGCCCACAGCGTCGACTTCACCGGCGACGACACGGTGTGGCGGGTGCTCGGCATCGCGGTCGCGGTGCTGGCCGTGCAGGCGCTGCTGGCCGCCTGGTGGCTGCGCCACTTCACCGGTGGTCCGCTCGAATGGCTGCTGCGGGCCGTCACCTGGTGGTCGCTTCCCCCGCTGCGCCGTGGCGCGCACCGGCGCCCGGCGAGTGCCCGGGAGGCCGACCTGCGGACCGTAGAATCCTCGGTGTGACCGCGGCGGCGAACCCGGAGACGGCCGACGGCCGGTGGCGACAGTTCGCCGCCGGCCTGCCGGCGTTGCTGCTGGCGGTGGCCGGAGTGGAGACCTACCGTGGCTTCGGGGCGCTGCCGGTGACCGGCGCGGTGATCGTGCAGGTGCTGGGTCTTGCGGGCGGCGCCCTCGCCTGCGCCGGGGTCCTCCGCAGCAGCCGGCGGGTCACCGCCGCCGGTCTGCTGATCTTTGCCGCAGCCTGCCTGACCGGCGCCCTGCTGCCGGCGCTCGGCGGGTGGCACGGCGGTCCGGTGTGGCCGGTCGGCGGTGTCTGGCTCCTGGTGTTCGCCGTGCACGGCGCCGCATCGGGTGCCCGCACCGTCGCCGACGGCGCGGTGATCGGCGCGGCGGCCGCTTTCGCGTTCGGCTCCCTGCTGCCGGCCGCCGTCGACGAACCCGGTCTGTCGGCCTACCTGGTGCCGGTGGGAGCGGCGCTGGCGGTGGCCGTGTATCTGGGCAACCGCTCGCGACGGGAGAACGACCGGCTGCGCGCCGTGGCCGCCCGCGTGCGTGAAAGCGAACGGACCGCCATGGCTCACGAGCTGCACGACCGGGTGGCGCACGAGGTCGCCGGCATCGCGGTGCTGACCCAGGCCGGGCTGGCCGTGGGCCGCAGTGACATCGATCTGCTCGATCGCATCGGTGCGAGTGCGGCGCGGGCGCTGGCCGATATCCGGTCGATGGTCGAGGTGCTGCGCGATTCCACGGCCGGCGGGCCGGCCCTGACACCCTCGGGCACCGATGCCGCGAGCCTCGCCGATCTGGTCGACACCTTCGCAGACAGCTCGCCGGCGCCGGTGCGGGTCGCGATCGACGACGATCTCGGGGCCGACGTCCCGGGTGTGGTGTATCTGGCCGCCCACCGGATCCTCTCGGAGTCGCTGACCAACGTCCGGCGTCATGCCGCGTCTGCCGCGGAGGTATCCGTGGGGGTCCGCCGCGACGGCGCGGTCCTGGTGGTCGAGGTGAGCAATCCGCTGGCCGACGGCCCGGAGCAGTCCGTCGGCGCCGGGCCGGGCTCGGGCAGCGGGGTGCGCGGCATGGCCGAGCGGGCCGCCGCGGTGGGCGGCACTGCGGAGATCGGGGCCGACGGCGACCGCTGGCGGGTGCGGGCGATGCTGCCGGTGCCGGAAGGGACACGACGATGACGATCCGGGTGGTGCTGGCCGACGACCAGGAGATGGTGCGGATCGGCTTCGCCATGATCCTCGGCGCCGAAGACGGCATCGAGGTGATCGGGCAGGCCGGGGACGGCGCCGAGGCCGCGGCGCTGATCGACCGGCTGCGCCCCGACGTCGCCCTGCTCGACATCCGGATGCCCAGACTCGACGGTCTGCAGGTGTGCCGTCGGGTCACCAGCGCGCTGCCGGACACCGCGGTGGTGATCGTGACGACCTTCGGCGACCCGGACTATGTGGACGAGGCGCTCGACTCCGGCGCCTCGGGTTTTCTGCTGAAGGACTCCGGGCCATCGCTGCTGGTGGCGGCGGTGCGGGCGGCGGCCGCCGGCGACTCGCTGATCTCCCCGGAGGTGACCGTGGACCTGCTGGCGCGTTCACGGCGGGGCCGGTCCGCCGATCCGGAGGCCACGGCGCGGCTGGCGGCCCTGACGGTCCGCGAGCGGGAGATCGCGGCGCTGCTCGCGCGCGGGCACACCAACGCCGAACTGGCCGCCGAACTGTTCCTGTCGCTGAGCACCGTCAAGACGCATCTCGCGAGCATCCAGCGGCGGCTGGGAGCACGCAACCGCGTGGAGATCGCGGCGGCGGTCTGGGCGTCGGGAGCCCTGGACGAGTCCTGACCGCGTGGCCGTGGGCGTCGGGCATCCGCCGGTCTGACCGAGCCGGGTGTCAGATGTGATACAGGTCATGCCATCCTGGATGACATGATGTCGATCGAACGCCCGCAGATCGAAGGCTCCGTCGCCGTCGGCATCGATCGCCGCATGGGATTCGCCGAGTACGGCGACCCCAACGGCCGGTCGATCATCTGGCTGCACGGCACCCCCGGCGCCCGCCGGCAGATCCCGATCGAGGCGCGGGTGCATGCGGCCAACCGGGGGATCCGGCTGATCGGGGTGGACCGGCCCGGAGTGGGCTCGTCCACGCCCTATCGCTATCGCGCGGTCTCCGAGTTCCCCGACGATCTGCTGGCCATCGCCGACACCCTCGGCATCGGCCGCTTCGGCATCGTCGGACTTTCCGGTGGCGGCCCGTACACGCTGGCCGTGGCGCACGCCGTCCCCGACCGGGTGGTGGCCGCCGGCATCCTCGGCGGAGTGGCGCCCACCGTCGGTCCCGATGCCATCGAGGGCGGGGCGATGGCGCTGGGCAGCATGCTCGCGCCGATGCTGCGGGTGGCCGGGGTTCCGCTCGGGCGGATGCTGAGCTCGCTGCTGTCGGTGGCCCGGCCGATCGCCGAACCGGCGATCACGATCTACGGGCAGCTCTCGCCCAACGCCGACCGGGAACTGCTCGCCCGGCCGGAGTTCCGGGCGATGTTCCTCGACGACCTGCTCTCGGGCGGCAGCCGGCGGATGGAGGCGCCGGTCACCGACGTCCTCGCGTTCGCCTCGGACTGGGGCTTTCGGGTCGGCGACGTGACCGTCCCGGTGCGCTGGTGGCACGGCGACGACGACAACATCATCCCGTTCGAGCACGGCGCCCACGTGGTGAGTCTGTTGCCCGACGGCAAGCTCTACCACCTGCCCGGCGACTCGCACCTGAGTACGCTCAACCAGGCCTGCGACATCCTCGACGAGGTGGCGGCCTTCTGGGAGGTGCGCAGCGGCCGGCCCGCGGGCGGCCGCACCGGATCCCTCGGTCCCGGCGTCCTCAATGAGACGCAGGTCGGGATCTGAGTCCTCGCCGCTGCGGCCCGGCGCGGACCCGCGTGAACAAGGGTCCGGCCGAGCGCGGATGCGTTCGGCCGGACCCCTGGGCGGAGGGCTGCCGGGTGGAGGGCTACTCGTCGTCGATCATGGCGCCGGTCCGCGGCGGCGACGCGTCGAGGAGCGCGTTCTCCTCATCGCTGAAGGTGCGTGAGCGGGTCAGGAAACGGACGCCTTCGGGCGCTTCGAGCGAGAAGCCGGCACCGCGGCCGGGCACCACGTCCAGGATGAGCTGAGTGTGCTTCCACAGCTCGAACTGGTCGCCGCCGATCCACACCCGGGTGGCCGGCAGCGGATCGGGCAGGGCCACCTCGCCCAGCAGCACGTCGCGCTGACCCACCCGGTAGTCGCCCACCGGGTAACACATCGGCGCCGAGCCGTCGCAGCAGCCGCCGGACTGATGCATCATCAGTCCGCCATGCAATTCCGACAGCTTGGTCAGCAGGGCGACGGCGGCATCGGTCGCCCTCACGCGTTCGGGAGTCTCCGGCTGGGTCATCGTCTTCCCCTCTCACGTCCGGCCTTGCAGATGGAAGCCGGCGCGGCGCCGGGAGCCGGCGCCGCGCCGGAGACTGACTAGAAGAAGCCCTTCGCATTCTGCGCGTAGCCCACCAGCAGGTTCTTGGTCTGCTGGTAGTGCTCGAGCATCATCAGGTGGTTCTCCCGGCCGATACCGGACTGCTTGTAGCCGCCGAAGGCCGCGTGCGCCGGGTAGTCGTGGTAGGTGTTGGTCCACACCCGGCCGGCCTGGATCTCCCGGCCCGCACGGTAGGCGGTGGCGCCGTCGCGGCTCCACACGCCGGCTCCGAGGCCGTAGAGGGTGTCGTTGGCGATGCGCATGGCCTCGTCGTAGTCGGAGAACTTGGCCACCGACAGGACCGGTCCGAAGATCTCCTCCTGGAAGATCCGCATGTCGTTGCGGCCCTCGAAGACCGTCGGCGCGATGTAGTAGCCGCCGGACAGGTCGCCGCCGAGATCCACCGCCTCGCCGCCGGTGAGCACCTTGGCGCCCTCGTCTTTGCCGATGGCCAGATACGACTTGATCTTCTCGAACTGGTCGTTGGAGGCCTGCGCACCCATCATGGTCTCGGTGTCGAGCGGGTTGCCCTGCTTGATGGCCTTGACCCGGTCCACGGCGCGGGCGAGGAAGTCGTCGTAGATCTCGCCCTGGATCAGTGCGCGGCTCGGGCAGGTGCACACCTCGCCCTGGTTGAGCGCGAACATCGAGAAGCCCTCGAGTGCGCGGTCGAGGAAGCCGTCGTCGGCCGACATCACGTCCGAGAAGAAGATGTTCGGGCTCTTGCCGCCCAGCTCCAGCGTCACCGGGATCAGATTCTCCGAGGCGTACTGGGAGATCAGCCGGCCGGTGGTGGTCTCACCGGTGAAGGCGATCTTGCGGATGCGGTTGGACGAGGCCAGCGGCTTGCCGGCCTCCACGCCGAAGCCGTTGACGACGTTGATCACGCCGTCGGGCAGCAGGTCGCCGATCAGGCTCATCAGGTACAGGATCGACGCCGGGGTCTGCTCGGCCGGCTTGAGGACGATCGCATTGCCGGCGGCGAGGGCCGGGGCGAGCTTCCAGGTGGCCATCAGAATCGGGAAGTTCCACGGGATGATCTGGCCGACGACGCCCAGCGGCTCGTGGAAGTGGTAGGCGACGGTGTCCTCGTCGATCTGCGAGATGCCGCCCTCCTGGGCGCGCAGCGCGCCGGCGAAGTAGCGGAAGTGATCCACCGCGAGGGGGATGTCCGCGGCCAGCGTCTCGCGGACGGCCTTGCCGTTCTCCCAGGTCTCGGCGACGGCCACCTTCTCCAGGTTGGCCTCGATGCGGTCGGCGATGTTCAGCAGCACCTGGGCGCGCTCGGCCACCGAGGTCTTGCCCCAGGCCGGAGCCGCGGCGTGGGCGGCGTCGAGGGCCAGATCGATGTCCTCGGCGGTGGACCGGGCGATTTCGCAGAAGGTCTTGCCGTCCACCGGCGACGGGTTCTCGAAGTACTGGCCCTTGACCGGCGGCACCCACTTGCCGCCGATCCAGTTGTCGTACCGGGACTCGTAGCTCATCACCGAACCGTCGGTGCCGGGCTTTGCGTAGATCGTCATGTCCGCTCCTTCGCGCCATGTCATCTGTTGGTGAGGTGCACCACACACTAATGATGGTGTGGTTGCAGTCACGTTGCAATGCGGTGCGCGGGGAGGCGAGCTGGCCTCACGGCCCGGTCGCGGCCGGTGTCAGCCCAGGCCGAAGCGGCGGTCGAGCAGCCGTGCCCGGCCGGCGGCGACCGCACGCTGCGGATCGCCCTCGGGCAGCCGGTCGACGAGCCGGCGCCAGGCCTGACCGTCGTCCCGGCCCAGCGGCGACGACGTCCACGCGGTGAGCCCGGAGGGATCGCCCGCCGCCAGCAGCTGCGAGCGCAGATCCTCCCGGAGCTCCTCGAAGAGTTCGACGACGCCCGGAGCCAGCGATTCGGCGAGGAGTCCGCCGCGGCCGAGTGCGGTGATCGCACCGGCGGTGTCGCCGTCGGCGATCATCGCGGCGACCCGGGTCACGTCGCAGTCCACCGGCACGGTCAGCCGGTAGGGGCGGGCGGCGATCACATCGCCCAGGTCGCGGCGGAGCCGGGAGATCTCGGCGCGGACGGTGACCGCATCCAGATCGTCCTCGGACAGTGCCATCGCCAGTTCCTCGGTGCTGCGCCCCTCCGGGTAGCTGTGCAGCAGGAGCAGGATCTCGCCGTGCCGCCGGGACAGCGGTCGGCGCGACCCGCCGGGGGCACACCAGTTGGGTCCGGCCCCGTCGAGCAGGTTGAGGATGATGGCCGGCTCGGGCCGGTCGAAGGCCTCCGGGTCGGCCAGATCCACCGCGCGGGACTGCAGTTCGCGTTCGACGGCGGCGACCACCGAGCGGACCGCGGCGAGTGCGAAGGGTGCCGCGGCGGCCTTTCCGCCGGTCACGTCGATCACCCCGAGCAGCCGGTCGGTGGCCGGATCGTGCACCGGTGCGGCGGCGCAGTTCCAGTGCTGCACCGGCCCGGAGAAGTGTTCGGGACCGCGGATCTGGACGCTCTGGTCGACGGCCAGCGCCAAACCCGGGGCGTTGGTGCCCACCGTCTCCTCACTCCACACCGAACCCTCGACGAAGTTGATGCCGGCCGCCTTGTCGCGGGCCTGGCTGTCGCCGTCGATCCACAGCAGCCGGCCGTGCTCGTCGGCCACGGTGACCACCACCCCGGCGTCGGCGATGTCGTCGACGATCAGCGAGCGCACCAGCGGCAGCACCCGCGAGAGCGGATGCGCTGCACGGTAGGCGGCCAGGTCGTCGTCGGACATCGGCCGGCCGGTGTCGGCGCTGACCTGCTCCGGGCTGATCCCGCGGCCCAGCGATCGCTGCCACGATTCGCGGACCACCGCACGCACCACCCCGTCCGGCAGGGCGGTGCCGGCGAGCAGTTGCTCGTAGGCGTGCCGCACGCGGGCGAGCGGCGTGCCGTCGGCCATCGTGCCTCTTCGTCTCGTCGGGCGGACGCAGGGCGCCGCGCGGTGGGGATGCCGACGACGGCGGCCGTCGCCGGCCGCTGCCGCGGTGTTCCGGACGGGAACGGTGTCCCGTCTGTCACCGATTGTGCAACGCGAGTGTGACGGGGGCAACGTCCGTGCTCCGATACCTGGTACCGGTGCCTTACTGTTATCGCGTGTCCCACGATGTGCCCGGCGGTTTCCGGCTCGGCTATGTGCCCGGGGTGATGCCCGGGAAGTGGGTGCGGATCTGGGGGCAGCGCCGGCCGGACGTGCCGCTGACGCTCGTGGAGATGACCGCCGCCACCGCGCTGGAACGGGTGCGCGACGGCGACGTGGACGCGGCGCTCGCCCGTCCGCCGGCCGGGGCGGAGCCGGCGAGTCTGGGGCTGGCGCTGATCCGGCTCTACGACGAGGTTCCGGTGGTCGTGGTGCCGGCCGAGCACCTGTTCACCGTCGCCGACGAGGTTCCGCTGGCCGACCTGGCCGATGAGACCGTCCTGCTGCCCGGCGACGACGTGCTCGGCGCGGTCCTGCCCGGCGCCGTCGCCGACTACCGGCCGCCGACGACCGGCGATGCCGTCGAGTTGGTGGCGGCCGGTGCCGGGGTGCTGGTGGTGCCGCAGTCGCTGGCCCGGCTGCACCACCGCCGGGACGTCGTCTACCGGCCGCTGGCCGGCGGCCCGGTCTCGACGGTGGGACTGCTGTGGAACGAGCCCACGACGGAACTGGTCGACGAGTTCATCGGCATCGTGCGGGGCCGGCGGCCCGGCTCCTCCCGCGGCCGTGACGCCGAGGTGCCCAAGCGTTCGGCCCGGCAGAAGGCGGCGGACCGACGGGCGGCGAGACACGCCCGCGGCGAGGTGCCGCCGCGTCGCTCCCGGCCGCCCCGGCGCGGCCGCCGCTGAGCCGGCCCCCGCAGCCCTCTCATGGGTTCCGCTAAGGATGACCTAATACCCTCGTGGGCGTGATGGCGACACAGACGCTGCGGCGGGGCGGGCTGATCATCTCCGGGGCGATGGTGGCCGCCGGAGCAGCCGGCATCATCGCCCACTACAGTTGGCTCGAGAGCAACTGGCTGGCCCGGGTCGGCGCCTTCGCGCCGGTGCTGATGGGGATCGGGCTGCTCGGCACGCTGCTGGCGCTGGCCGTGCGCGGCTGGTGGGTGGCCGGGGTCGGGGCCGTGCTCGTGGTCGTCTCGGTGATCAGCCAGGCGCCGCTGTACATCGGATCGGGTGAGCCCGGCACCGGTGACCTGACGGTGATGCAGGCCAACATCTATCTCGGTCAGGCCGACGTCGATGCGCTCGCGAAGACCGTCGCCGACAAACACGTCGACATCCTCACCGTCGCCGAGCTGACCGATCCGGCGCTGAGCCGGATCGAGGCGTCGGCCATCGCCGAACAGCTGCCGTACACCTTCGTCAAGCCGGCCGAACACGGTGCCGGGATAGGACTGTTCTCGCGGTACCCGCTGACCGACGCCGGTGCGCTGGACGGATTCCGGATGGCCAATGCCCGGGCCGTCGTGCAGATCCCCGGACACGGCGAGTACGCGGTCTATGCGCTGCATCCGCTGCCGCCGTATCCGGAGCCGGCCTGGCGGTGGACGATGGAACTCGATCGGCTCTCGGAGATCCTGCACGACGAGACCCGACCGGTGATCGCGGCCGGCGACTTCAATTCCACCTACGACCATCGGCAGTTGCGGGATCTGCTCAGCGACTCCGACGGCGGTCCGGGGCTCACCGATGCGGCCGAGCACACCGGGGCCGGGATCATCGCGACCTATCCGGCCAATCGCTGGTTCCCGGCGATGCTGGCGCTGGACCGGGTGATGACCCGGGGCGGGCCGGAAGCGGTCGACTTCTACCGGGTCGAGATCCCCGGTTCCGACCACCACGGTGTGGTGGCAGAGATCGACCTGCGCTGAATCGCCCTGGGCCGCAGCACTTCCGCGTCACTCCCGGGCCGGGACGTGCCCCGTGCGGCCGGGGGGCGGCGGTGATCGATTCAGGCGAGTTCGAGGCTGCGCGGCACGGGCACCGAATGCAGGTGGTCGGCCAGGGTCGAGGCCACCCGGCGCGGATCCTGCGCACCGAAGACGTGCCGGCCGAAGCTGAGTCCGGCGACCCGCGAATCCGAGACCTCGGTACCCAGCGCGATGGCCGAGTCGTCGTCGCGGTAGGCGCCCCCGGCCACCACGATCGGCAGTGGGCAGGAGTCGACGACCCCGTTCATGGCCGCCGTCGAACCGGCGTAGTCGAGTTTGACCAGGTCCGCACCCAGATCGGTGGCGATGGCCGCGAGATGGGACAGCGTGGCCGCGGACGGCTGCTCGGGCAGATCGGCGAGTGCGCGGTGGTACATCATCGCCATCAGCGGCACCCCAGGCGGTCGCATTCGGCGGATACCGCCCCGAGATCGGTGAGCTGTTCGGACTCGCTGGGCGAGCCGACGTTCACGTGCACGCTCACCGCGTCGGCGCCGAGGCTCAGACATTCCTCCACGGAGCCGACGAGGACCTTGCGGGTGGAGTCCACCGACAGGTTGGTGCCCGCCGACAGGTGCACGATCAGGCTCATCCGGTCGAAGTGCCGGGAGTCGAGGTAGCGGGCCCGACCTTTGTGGACCACCAGTGCGTCCGCGCCGGCGTCGGCGAGCACGGCGGCCGTGCGGTCGGCGTGGTTGTGGTCGCCGAGGGGCCCGACGGTCACCGAGTGGTCGAGGGGGACGATCAGCGCGCGGGAGGTCGGTGCCGAGAAGATCCGGCGCAGCCGCAGGTGTTTGCCGGTCAGCCGGGCGGTGCTGCGGGGTGGCGCGAACGTCATCGAGGTGACTCCAATCCTATCGGGTTGTGAGGGTAGCCTATCCTCCTATGTCCGACAATCCGGCTGTGGGGTTCCCGCTCGACGACTATCTGAAACGAATCGGTCTGCCTGCGGCGACGCTCTCCGGACTCGATCGGGGTGAGACCGTCGCCACACTCGCGCGGGCTCAGCATCGGCGGATTCCCTTCGAGAACATCGACATCCACCGGGGCCGCGTGGTGACCACCGATCCGGCCGCGCTCGTCGACCGGCTGATCCACGGCCGGCGCGGCGGAATCTGCTACGAGGTGAACGGACTGCTGGCGCTGGCACTCGGTGCGCTGGGGGTGCCGGCCCGGCTCTACGGTGCGCGGGTGGATCCGGGCGCGGGCTTCGGCCTGCCGCGCGGCCACGTCGCGGTCGGCATCCCGGCCGGCGGGGGCCGGGTGCAGTTGGCCGACGTGGGCTTCAGCGGTGAACTGATCCTCGGCGGATTCGACCCGGACCTGCCGGAGACCTGGACGATGACCTCGGGGCCGGCCCGCTATCGGCTCGATCCCGAACCCGTGCCGGCGGACGGTTTCGCCGAGATGGCCCGCTGGCAGAGCACGGCGGCCCGGTCGCGGTTCACCGGCTCGGTGATCTGCACCCTGCCGACGCGGGCCGGACGCCGCACCCTGGCCGGCCGCATCGACCCCGCGGGCCGGACGGTGGCCTACCGGCTGATCAGTGCCGACGGCGACCGGCGCACGGAACGGCCGTTGACGGTGAGCGCGGCCACCGCGCAGCTGGCCGGGACCTTCGGGATGGCGGTCACAGCGCCGTCGCGCAGCCGGCCGGCTCAGGCGTAGCGCCACGAGGTGGGGAACGGCAGTCCGAGATAGACCTCGCCGAGCGCCCGGCGCGCATCGTCGGAGGTGGTCCAGCGCCGCAGCCGGGCCAGGCGCAGCCGGCGCCCGAAGTCGCCGTCGTCGAAGCGGTGCAGCACCGAGGTGAGCTCCCAGGAGAACGCCTGGGCGGCCCACACCCTGGCCAGCGCCCGCTCCGAGTAGGTGTCGAGCAGATCGGTCCGGCCCTCGGCGTAGAAGCCGGCCACCGCGTGGGCGAAGACGCAGGCATCCGAGACCGCCAGATTCAGGCCCTTGGCGCCGGTCGGCGGCATGATGTGCGCGGCATCGCCGAGCAGGAAGAGCCGGCCGACGCGCATCGGTTCGGTGACCACGCTGCGCAGCGGCGCGAGTGAGCGCTCGATGATCTCACCGGTCTGCAGGGCGTCGTCGTCGACGGCGAAGCTGCGCCGGCGCAGCTCGGCCCAGATCCGGTCGTCGGTCCAGGCGTCGAGGTCGGTGTCGGCGGGCACCTGCAGGTACTGCCGGGACAGGGCGGGGCCGCGCATGCTGTGCACGGACAGGCCGTCCGGATGGGCGCAGTACATGCCCTCCTCGGTGACGGGCCTGGAATGCGCCAGGATGCCGAGCCAGGCGAAGGGGTAGGACCGCTCCATGGTGGTGACATGCTTCTCGGCGACGGCCCGGCACGGCCCGTGGAAGCCGTCGCAGCCGGCGACGAAGTCGGCCAGGACGGTGCGCCGGCGGCCCTCGTGGGTGAACTCGACCCGCGGCCGGCCGTCGATGACGTCGTCGACGGTCACCTCGAGCGCCTCGAAGATCACCGGCTCGCCGCGCTCCGGGAGGGCGTCGATCAGATCGGCGACCACCTCGGACTGCCCGTAGACGAAGGCATTGCGGCCGGAATCGGCGTGAAAGTCGAGTCGATGGGTGTGCTCGGAGAAGCGCAGGTAGAAACCGTTGTGCCGGAGGGCCTCCCGATGGAGGCGGTCGCCCACGCCGAGTTCGTCGAGGACGTCGACGGTAGTGTGCTCGAGGACACCGGCCCGGACGCGGCGGCGGACGTAGTCTCCGAGCGGTTCTCCAGGACCAGGGCGTCCACGCCCTGCAGGGCCAGCATGTGGGCCAGCGAGAGGCCCGCCGGGCCCGCGCCGATGATCACCACCGAGGTGCTGAGGGTGTCTCCGTCCGATATGAGAGTCGGCACAATCAATCTCCTAAGGTTTGGCTAGCCTAACTTAGGCTGTAGCGTACGAATCCGTCATACAGGGCCTCCGATCAGAACGCGGTGAGCAGCGATCTGCCAGGTCAGGCGCGTTCCGAGCAGTGCAGAGAAAGCGATGTCACAGTGACCGACCTCTACGGTGAGTCCGACCCCACGCGTGCCGATGAGCTCCGGTCCGGCGACATGAACGAATTCGAAGCCGAGTTCGCCGCCCCCGGCGGTGCGAGTGGACCGCTGCGCCAGCCGGTCGGGCGAGACCTGGCCACCGTCTCGGTGGTGGTCCCGACGATGAACGAGGCGCTCAACCTGCCGTACGTCGCGGCCCGGATGCCGGCCGTCGACGAGATCATCGTGGTGGACGGCAACTCCATCGACGGCACTGTGGAGGTGGCCCGCGAACTCTGGCCGTCGGCCACGATCGTCGAACAGACCCGCTCGGGCAAGGGCAACGCGCTGGCCTGTGGATTCCTCGCTGCCACCTGCGACATCGTGGTGATGATCGACGCCGACGGCTCCACCGACCCGGGTGAGATCCAGGACTTCGTCGACGTCCTCCTCGACGGGGCCGACCTGGCCAAGGGCAGCCGGTTCAGCCACGGCGGCGACAGTGAGGACATCACCGCGCTGCGCCGGCTGGGCAACAAGGCGCTCAACAGTCTGGTCAACCTGATCTTCCGCGCCGAATACTCCGACCTCTGCTACGGCTACAACGCCTTCTGGCGGGAGAACCTGCCGGTGCTCGATCTGGCGGACGTCACCGCCGCCGAGGCGCAGTGGGGCGACGGCTTCGAGATCGAGACGATCATCAACGTGCGGATGATCCGGGCCGGCAAGAAGATCCGCGAGGTGGGCAGCTTCGAAAGCCGCCGTATCCACGGCCGGAGCAACCTCAACGCGGTCAGCGACGGCCTGCGCGTGCTGCGCACCATCAACAAGGAGCGCCGGCTGCAGCGGGCCGCCCGCTGACCTGCGAATCCGCCGTCGCCGGCGCACGTAGAATAGGGCCATGAGCGCGACGAACACCCCGGTCACCGCCGACGATCTCCGGCGCTGGACGGGGCAGTCGCGGATCCCCGGCGATCCGCCCGACCTGACCGACGACGCCTGCCTGCTCATCGCCTCCGGCCGCCTCGATCCGGCAGGCCGCGCCCTGATCGTCCGGCGGCTCTCCGCCGGCTACCCGCTGCCCCGGCTCTCGCACAGCTACCCGGACCTGCGCCGGCTCCAGCACGCGATTCTGCACATCGAGTACCAGCTCGGCAGCGACTACCTGCCCGGCGTGGTGGCCGCGGTGCTGCGCACTCGGCTGAGCGGCATGCACCGCCGGCGCGAGGACGCCCGCCGGACCGTGGTGGGCGGCAAGGGCGTCTTCGCCACCGGCACCCGGGGCATCCGCCGGGAGCGCCGGGAGAACCTCTATCTCGACGTCGACGATCGCGAACGGCTCTTCACCGCGCTGCTGGCCACTCCGGTCGCCGATCTGCCGGCGGGCGGCTCGGCGCGTCGGGCCGGTTCGGCGGCGATCGACCGGGTGGCCACCCTGGTGGGCCAGGTGGCCGGTCGGGGCGCTGCCCGGAGTGTGCAGGAATGGGCCGATGAGGCGCTCGGCGCACCGTCGCCGGGCAGTGCCCCCAAGGGCGGCGAGGCCTTCCTCGACGGGTACGAGACTCTGACCTTCCTGGCCGGGCACTTCTACGACCGCATCGTCGGCAACAGCGCCTGGCGATCGGACTTCTTCGAGGTGCAGCGCACCCAGGTGAATCTGCACGGCGAGCTGGCCGACACCGCCGCCGACATCGCGGCCCTGCGCGGGCTGCGAGTGGACCTGGACCGGGTTCGCGCCTCCGGCGGCTTCGATGCGGCCCTCGCCGAGCAGATCGACCGGCGTGAGCAGGCATTGCGCCCGGTGTGGAGTGAACTGATCGGCCGGGTGGAGGCCTTCGCCGAAATGGCGGCCACCGTCGAAGCCGCCGGCACCGAGCTGCGGATCCTCGACGAGTTCGACCGCACCGCCACCATCGACTCGCGGATCGAGGATCTGCTGTCGCGCTCGGGGAACCGGGAACTGTCCCAGGACAACACCCGGCGACTCTCGCAGCAGGTGCGGGCCGGTCACGAGCAGCTGAAGATCTACCGGGATGTGCTGTCCGGCAACATCTCCCGGATCGCAGCCGCCGAACCCATGCGGGAGCTGCCGGAGCGCTACGAGCCCCAGTAGCCCGGTCCGGCAGGCAGGGCGCACCGAATCCAGCACGGCCCGCACCCGGCCGCCGCGTCCGGGGCCGGAGGTCAGGGTGTTCCAGCCGACCGACAGCCGGCCCGCGGCCAGCGCCTCGCCGGCCGCCTGCCAGACCACCGAGCGATCCTCCGGTGCGATCCCGGAGACCCGGCTCACCCGGAGTTCGGTGGTGAACAGGGCCCGTGGTTCCACCAGCAGGGTGTCGATGCCTGCCAGCCGCCGCAGGGCCGACGGCCGCAGGATCAGCGCCGCGTGCCGTTCGGCGAGCCGGCTGCCGAACACCGTCGCGAAGGTCTCGCCCACGGTGCGGACCGCCTTCGGAGTGCCGACGACGGCCGCATCGGCGCCCTGCGCTGCCGTACCGGTCAGACCGACCAGCCCGGCCCCGATCAGTCCGGTGTTCACCGAGAGGCGCTCGTACCGCGACGCCGCCGGCGGTGCCGGACGGTCGAGGCCGCCGGGCGGGACCGGAACGTCGCCGCCGGTGCGGGCCCGGTCGGCCAGCTCCGGCGCGGTGCGCTCCCAGCCGCGCCGGCCGGCGAGCGCCTCGGCGGTGCCCACCGCACTGAGCGCGGTGTTCACCAGCGCCGCGGCCGGGGCGCCGGTGAGTCCGGCGGCCGCCGATGCCAGCGTGCGGATCAGGAGTTCGCTGCCCGGTTCGCCCAGTGTCCCGGCGAGGCGGGCGCGCAGTGCGGGGTGATAGTCGAGGACGGCGATCGGTGCCGACACCACCCGGGACAGTCTCAGCCCCGGCGCCAGCGCGGTGACGGCGGAGGCCGCGACCCCGGCGGCGCCCAGGCCGGCGCCGGCCAGGCCGGCGGCCAGCGGCGCGTCGTCGCCGGGCAGCGGGATCGGGTCGCGCCGGGCGATGCCCACCTGCGGGTCGAGCGAACGGACCGCCTCCTCGGCGGCGGTCACCGCGTCGACGAGCCGCTGCCGCCGCGGATGGTGCTGCCCGATCGGGGCGACGGTCACCAGTACCCGGGAGAGCGGCCCGTTCACGTGGACGGCGGTCACGCCGGCGATCGGCTCGAGCCGGGCGCGCAGTTCGGCGGCGAGGGCGGTGAACTGCCGGTCGAGGCCGCGCACCTCGATCCAGTAGTGCTCGCCCTGGCGGCTGAGCCGGCGGGCCGGCGGCGCACCGACGGCCTCACCCACCGCGCCGGCCACGGCCCGGGCGAGCTCGCCGCTGCTCTGGGCGGCGCCGCCGAGCAGACTCGAACCGGCACCGGTCACCGTGCGGGCGGCGGCCTCGACGTTGGCCGTGGTGCTGGCCAGCTCGTTGCCCGCGGCGACGGCGACCCCGGCGGCGGCGCCGATCCGGATCGGAGTGGTCAAGGCGGACAGGAAGGGCATGGCTGCTCCGTGACTGGGCGGCTTCGCCGAACGCTTCAGAGCGATCGACGGAACCTGCGGGGACGAAAAGTGGGCTTCGGCAGGGCGGTCGGAGCCGCGGCGGTGCGCAGCGTCCGATAGCCGGGGATTCGGGACAGGCGCAGCGCGAGATTCTCCGAGAGCGTGCGGCCGGCGGCCGAGCAGCCGTGGCAGGCGCCGCCCAGGGAGACGGTGACCACGCCGTCGTCCACTCCCACCAGGTCGATGCGCCCGCCGTGAACGGCGGTGTAGGCCCCGAACTCGTCGGCCAGCACCTGCCGGACCGCGGCGGCGATCTCGGCGTCGGCCGCGGCGCTCACCTCTGCGGCATCCTGCGGGCCGGCGGGCCAGCCGCCGGGCTGGGAGAGCACCGCGAAGAGCGCCGACCGGACGGCGGCCCCGTCCTGTTCGGCGGAGTGGCCGTCGGTGAAGCGGGTGCGGATCCGGCCGGGTTCGATGCGCACAGCGGCCAGGACGTCGGCGTCGAAGAGGGCGCGCACCGGAGCGGGGGCGGTGTCCGGGGGCACGTCGGCCTCGGCCCGGACCAGGCCCGGGCCGACCCGCCAGTCGACGCAACCGGGTGCGCCGTCGGCCGGCGGCAGCGGAGTGAGATGCACGCCCATGGCGTCAGCTCACCGCCGCGGCGATCTGGTAGCCGATGAAGGCCGCGATCCAGGCCAGCACGAACATGTAGGTCCAGGCGATGAGCGGCCACTTCCACGAGTTGGTCTCGCGGCGGATGGCGCCCACGGTGGACATGCACTGCAGTGCGTACACGAAGAACAGCAGCATGGCGACGATCGTCGGTGTGGTGAAGACCTTCTCGCCCTGCTTGTCACCGTGCGTGTGCACCATGTTCGCCAGCGCCTGATCCGGATTGTCCGGGTCCTCGGCGGCCGCGATCTGGCCGAGGGTCGACACCACCACTTCGCGGGCGGCGAACGAGCCGAGGATGCCGATGTCGATCCGCCAGTCGAAGCCGAGCGGGGCGAAGACGGGCTCGACGGCCTTGCCGATCGCCGCCGCATAGGAGTTGTCGAGCACGAACGAGCGGGCCTCGGCATCGCCGGCGGCGAGCGCGTCGTCCTCGGAAGCGCCGGAGGCCAGCGCCGCGGCGACCGTCTGCTCGTGGATCGCATCGGCCTGGTCGGTGCGCGGGGGCAGGGAGAGCAGCACCCACAGCACGATGGAGGTGGCGAGGATGATCTTGCCGACCTTGGCCAGGAACTCCTTGGACGAGTCCCACATGGTCAGCAGCACGTTCGAGAGGCTCGGCACCCGGTACGGGGGCATCTCCATGTAGAAGGGCATGAGACCGCTGCGCAGACTCTTGAGGCGTTTGAAGACGGCCGCGGCGAGCATCGCCGAGACGACACCGAGCAGATACAGCCCGAACATGATGACGCCCTGGGCGCTGAAGAACCAGACCCTGCTGGACTCGTCCACCAGCATGCCGATCAGCAGCACGAACACCGGGATACGCGCCGAACAGGTCATCAGCGGGGCGGCCATGGTGGTGGCGATCCGGTCCCGGGACGAGGGGATGGTCCGGGTGGCCATGATGCCGGGTACCGCGCACGCCAGCGACGACAGCATCGCCACGAAGGCCCGTCCCTCCAGCCCGGCCCGGCTCATCACCCTGTCGGTGAGATACGCGGCGCGGGACATGTAGCCGACGTTCTCCATCAGCGAGATCAGCAGGAACATCAGCATGATCTGCGGGAGGAAGACCAGAATGCCGCCCACGCCGCCGATCAGCGCGGTCGACAGGAAGTCGGCCAGGACCGGTTGCGAGACGTGATCGGTCACCAGGGTGCCGAGCCAGTTGAAGAATTCCTCGACGTAGCCCTGCAGCGGTGCCGCGACGGTGAAGATGACCTGGAAGAACAGGAACATGATCGCCAGGAAGATGAGCATGCCCCAGACCGGGTGCAGCAGCAGCCGGTCGATCCGCCGGGTGGTGGAGTGTTCGCTGGGTGCGCGGTAGCCGGCTTCGGTGAGCGCCGAGCGCACCCAGTCGACCCGTTCGGGGCCGGCGACGGCCGGCGGCGGCACGATCGGCTGCGGCCACGACGACGGATCGGCCAGCAGCTCGCGCACCGGTTCGAGGGTCGACTTCTTGGTGCCGATCACCGCCCGGACCGGGATGCCGAGCGCCTGCTCGAGTCCCACCGGGTCGACCGCTCCGCCCCGCGAGTCCATCTCGTCGGTCATGGTCAGCACGACGGCGACCGGGACGCCCAGGTTCATCGCCTCGGCGACCAGCGCCAGTGAGCGTTCGAGGACGGTGGCGTCGACCACGACCAGGGCGGCGCCGGGCCGCGAGATGCCCTTGAGCCGGCCGCCGAGGAGATCGGCGACGACCTGCTCGTCCGGCGAGATCGGGTCGAGGCTGTACGTGCCGGGCAGGTCCTCGAGGTAGACGTCGATCGTGTCTTTGCGCGACCGGCGGCCGCCGGCGCCGGCGGTGACCGTGGCGGGGGCTTTGACCCGGGTGCGGCCCACGGTCCGGGTCACCGTGACGCCCGGATAGTTGCCGGTCTTCAGGCGCAGTCCGGTCAGGGCGTTGAAGACGGAGGTCTTGCCGGCGTTGGGGCAGCCGATCAGTGCGAAGCGGAGGGCGTCGGGGGCCGGCTCGGCGCTCTCGCCCTGCGCGGTGCAGTGCGGGCAGGACGAATCGGCGGGCAGCCGTCCGGGGTCCTCGTCGGCCGGCAGTCCGCCCGACCCGCAGTGCGGGCAGGCGGAGTCCGGGGGTGCGGCGTGCCGGCAGTCCGGGTCGTGCCGACGGCCGGGATCCTCCGAGGCGGGCAGCCCGCCGGGGGAGCAGCAGTCGCTCATGAGTGTTCCCGGCAGGTGACGTAGCGGGCTTCGCGGTTGCGCAGGCAGATCTGGTAGTCCATCACCCGGTAGACACTCGGGTCGCCCATCGGGGCCTTGCGGAGCTTGTCCACGCTTGCCTGCTCGGTGAAGCCGAGGCTGGCGAGGCGCTGCCGCACCCCGTCCGGGCAGTCGTCGCTGAATCCGTGGACGGTGATGGTGGATCCGATGGCGACATCGGACAGCGGTGTCATGGGGCCTGTTCCTCACTCGATGCGGTCTGAGGCCGATGGCCTCTCGCCTCGGGTTTGCTTATCCTCACCTGAGTTGATGCTAGCTATCCGGACCGCGGTCGAGCAGGGTGAAAGGACCCTAATGCTCCGATATCACTCGAACGTCCGACACGCTGTGAGGTCTCCGGGAACGGGGCGGGTTCTGCGGATGCGGTCTGCGGCCGGTACCCTCGGCGAGCATGAAGCGCCGCATCTCCGGAATCCTCGCCGCAGGGGTCGTGGCGCTCAGCGTCGCGATGGCCGGGGCGATGTGCGCGCCGGGGGTCGCTGAGGCGGCACCGCTCGGTGCCCGTGTGGTCGCCAAGGACCACAAGGGCATCTACCGCACCGACCTGAAGATCAAGTCCAAGGCGATGCGCGCGACGGTGCCGGTGACCGTGCTGTCGCCGGGCGGTGCGGCGCCGCGCGGAACGCTCTACCTGCTCGACGGCGCCGACGCCGGAGAGAAGGTCAGCGACTGGATCACCAAGGGCGGCGCGCAGAAATTCTTCGCCGGCAAGAACGTGAACGTGGTGCTGCCCGCCGGCGGCGAGGGCTCGTTCTACACCAATTGGCAGCGCAAGGACCCCAAGCTGGGCAAGCCGCAGTGGGAGACCTTCCTGACCAAGGAGCTGCCGCCGGTGATCGCCGAGGAGTTCGGCAGCAACGGCCGCAACGCGGTGATGGGGCTGTCGATGGGCGGGCAGTCGGCGTTCGCGCTGGCCACCCGCAATCCGGACCTGTACCGCGGGGTCGGCTCGCTGAGCGGATGCCCGCCGGTGTCGAGTCCGGCGAACGAGGCCTACGTGCGGTCCACCGTCGCCAAATCCGGCGGCGATGCCGACAATATGTGGGGCCGTTCCGGTGCGTCCGCGTGGCGGGCCAACGATCCGGCGCTGCACCTCGATGCGCTGCGGGGCAAGGCCCTCTTCCTGTCGGCCGGTTCCGGCGCGGTGGGCCCGCAGGATCTGCTGGCCGAACGCGATCCGTCCGAGGGGCCGAAGGACGCGCAGATCGCGGCCGGCTCGGCGCTCGAGGCCGCGGCGTACCGCTGCTCGCTCGAGTTCGCCACCGATCTGACGGCGTCGGGCATCTCGTATGTGCCCGGGTTCCGGCTCATCGGCACCCACAGCTGGTGGTACTGGAAGGAAGATCTGCCGAAGGCGTGGGGCGTGCTCGGCCCGTCGATCTGGTAGTGGCGGCCCACTCCGGCGACGCTCGCACCAGCGGCGGAGCGGTTCGCCTCAGTCGCGCTGCGCCCAGGTGCGGGCGAAGGTGAGGAAGGCGTCGTCCTCCTCGCGATTGGTGACCGTCACGCGCACCCCGTCGCCGTCGAACGGCCGGACGATCAGACCGGCCTCGGTGCTCGCCTGCGCGAACGGCATTGCCTGCGCGCCCAGATCCAGCCAGACGAAGTTGGCCTCCGAATCGGGTACCCGGTAGCCCAGCTCGCGCAGCGCGCCGGTGACCCGGGAGCGTTCGGCTACCACGGCGTCGGTGCGAGCCAGCAGTTGGTCCTTGGCGCGCAGGGAGGCGACGGCGGCGGCCTGCGCCACGCTGCTGACCGTGAACGGCACGTGCACCTTGTGCAGGGCGGTGATCACCTCGGGGGCGCCCACCGCATAGCCCACCCGCAGTCCGGCCAGCCCGTAGGCCTTGGAGAAGGTGCGCAGCACCACCAGGTTGGGGAACTCCCGGCGCAGGGCGAGGGCGTCGTAGGCGTGTGCCTCGTCCAGGCGCTGGTATTCGAAGTAGGCCTCGTCGAGGGCGACGATCACCTCGCCGGGGACGCTGGAGAGGAACTCGCGCAGTGCGGCGGCGGTGACGACGGTGCCGGTCGGGTTGTTCGGGTTGCAGACGAAGATCAGCCGGGTGCGGTCGGTGACGGCGGCGGCCATGGCGGGCAGGTCGTGCACGGCGTCGTCGGTGAGCGGGATCTGCACGGGGACGCCGCCCACGACGCGCGTCGCGAGCGGGTAGGTCTCGAACGAGCGCCAGGCGAAGATCACCTCGTCGCCGGGGCGGCAGGTGACGGTGATCAGGTTCTGGCACAGGATGACCGATCCGGCGCCCACCTGGACCTCGTCGGGGTGCACGCCGAGGTGATCGGCGAGGGCCGCGGTGAGCTCGACCATGCCGTTGTCCGGGTAGCGGTTGGCGGTGCTCGCAGCCTCGGCGACGGCGGCCAGGGCGGCGGGCAGCGGCGGGTCGGTCACCTCGTTGCTGGCCAGCTTGACCGCTCCGGGGAAGGTCTTGCCGGGCACATAGGCCGGCAGCGAATCGAGGTCCTCACGAATGCGCAGCGTCACTCCACAAATGTATGCCCCGAGGGTTCGCCGGTCCCCAGCCACCTCGGGATTTGCCGTTCGGGCAGTGCCCTTGTAATCTTCATCCTCGGCGAGCCCGCAAGGGTTTGACGCCAGGAGGCGTGCCAGAGCGGCCGAATGGGATTCACTGCTAATGAATTGTCCTGCTAAAACGGGACCGGAGGTTCAAATCCTCTCGCCTCCGCCGACCGGGTCCGCCCGGAACAACTGAATCTCGCCGATCGAGTACACTCGTTTCGGCATATGCGCCCGTAGCTCAACGGATAGAGCATCTGACTACGGATCAGAAGGTTAGGGGTTCGAATCCCTTCGGGCGCACCGTCCTGCTACGCCCCCACCTGAGGAACGAAGGTGGGGGCGTAGCAGCATCTATGCACTCTGTGATTCGAGGAGCCCGCGACGAAGGAGCGGGCGGAGTCCCTTCGGGCGCATTCGTGCACTCTGTGATTAGTGGAGATCGGATTCGAGCAGATCGGATTCGAGGGGATCGGCGAGGTGTGGCCCCGTCCTCCGCGGTCCGGCCGGCCGGGTCGGTACCCGAACCGGCGGGCCGATCGGCACAATGGAGAACATGACCGGCCCCGCAGACGAACCCCGGCGCGTGCCCGCGCCGCCGTACCGCGCGCCGGTGGCGGTCGGGCAGACCTACCCGGCGCTGGGCTTCGACGCCGACGGCACGCCCCGATTCGGTTATGCCCCGCCCACGACGGCGGCCGCCCCGCCCGCCGACCCGGAGCCGCCGTCGGCCCCGGTGGGACCGCCGCCCCCGCCGGAGCGACGTCCCGGGCCGCGCGCCGCATACGCGGTCCTCGGGGTGCTGGTGCTGCTGCTGGCGGTGGTCGCCGCACTGAAGGTGACCTCACGGGACGCCGAAGAACCGGTCGCCCGCAGCGAACCGCCGGTCTCCCAGCCGCTGGACGATCCGTATCTCGACGATCAGGCGCCGCAGCACGAGGACGAGCCCGACACCCCGCCGGGCAGCCGGGTGCCGGAGAGCAGCGCCCCGTCCGGCCCCGGGCAGGACAACCGCGGACAGCAGGTGCGCTATGTGGTGACCTCCGACGGTCCGGCGAGCATCGCGTACACGCTGGGTGACCGGCCGATGGTGGCGCTGCTGAGCCGTGGCAGCTGGTCCCGGACGTTCACCGGGACCGGCGACGTCCCGGCTCTGGTGGCCGACGTGATGGACGGCCATTCGGCCAGCTGCGAGATCCGTATCGGTACGCAGGTGGTCGCCGAGAACCAGCTGTCGGCGGAATCACCGAACCGCACGTTGACCTGCAAAGGCTGAAAGCGGTTACCGTAGGACGGTGACCTTCAGCCAATCAGCCGGAGCCGACGGCCCGTCCCAGGGTCAAGCCTCCCGCGACGTCAAGACGATGCTCACCTGGCGCGGTGCCGATGCCGACCGCCTCGAGCAGGTACGGGTGAACATCAGCGGCTCGCGGGTGCGTGCCTACGGCCGGATCATCAGCGCCGAGACCGCCGACCATGAGGCCTTCTCGGTCTCGTACGAGCTGGTCACCACCGAGAGCGGGGTCACCCGGCGGTTGTCGCTGCGGATGCTCAAGGCCAGCGGTGAGAGCCAGCTCGACATCAGCCGCGACATGGACGGCCGGTGGATGGTGCAGAGCCCGGACAGTGCCGTGCACAGTGATTTCGGCGGCGCCGAGACCATCGACGTGGAGCTGTCGCCGTTCTTCAAGACGGTGCCGATCCGCCGCTTCGCCATGGCCCGCGGTGCGGAGTCGGTGGAACTGCCGGTGGTGTACCTGAGCCTGCCGAGCTACAGCGTGGACCAGATGGACGTCGCCTACCGGTTCAGCGACTCCCAGGTGCAGGTGAGCTATCCGGGAGTCTCGTCGACGCTGGTCGTCGACGACGAGGGGCTGGTGCGCGACTACCCGGGTGTGGCCACCCGGATCTGACGCCCGGGCCACACGGGTTCAGTCGGTCCAGACCCGGCCCAGATGGGCCTGCCTGCGCAACTCCTCGGCCCAGCCGGGCGCGCCCACCTGGACGTCGCTGATCGGGGTGGGGCTGATCGGGGCCGGTCCGCTGCCGGCCAGTTCCTCGTAGAGCAGCCGCGCACGGTGGCCGTCGTCGACGATCACCTCGGTGCTGCCGTGATCGCGCAGGGCGTCGCGGGCGGCGGTGAGCCGGTCGATGGTCTCGCTCAGTGTGTTCAGCAGGGCGGTGGCGTTGCCTTCGAGCATGGCCCGCTGCAGTTCGGGCGCGGTGCCGGCGACGCGGGTGCCGTCGCGGAAGCTGCCTGCGGCCAGCCGGAGCGCCAGCCGGCTCTCGCCGGCGCCCACGGCCGCAGTCACCGCCGCGGTGAGATGCGGGTTGTGTGAGATCGCGGCCACCGCCCGGTCGTGGGCGTCGTCGGCGGCGGGCACCACGAAGGCGCCGGCCCGCCGCGCGATGCGTGCCACGGTGAGCCAGTCCTCCGGATCGGTCTGGTCGGCGGTGGCGACCATCCACATCGCGCCCGCGAACAGTTCCGGATCGGTGGCGGCCCACCCGGACCGGCTGGTGCCGGCCATCGGATGCCCGCCTACGAACCGTCCGCCGGGATGCCGTTCGGCGACGATCGCCGAGACCTTCTCCTTGACGCTCACCACATCGGTGAGCAGACAGCGCGGGGCGGTGGCGGCGACGGCGTCGACCAGGTCGGGCAGGGCGAAGAGCGGCGCGGCGAGCACGATCACGGCGTCGTCGTCGGCGGCGCGGCCGAGGACGGCCGTCAGGTCCGCCGATGCCTGGTAGCCGTCGGCGGTGGCGGCCTCGACGGTGGCCGCGGAGCGGTTGTAGCCGTAGACGGGGGTGCCCGAATCGTGCAGGACCCGCAGCAGGGATCCACCGATCAGGCCGAGGCCGAGGATGCAGACGGGGCGGGAACTGTCGTGACTCACGCCCTCTACCGTGGCACATCGGTGCCAGGAAGACTTGGGGGAGTGAGCGAAAAGCGGCTACCGTGACCAGCATGACCACCGGTGATGCACGCGCGGACGAGCTCGACGTCGAGGGTTTCGCCGTGGCGGTGGTGCGCGAGGAGTCGGGCTGGAAGGTCACCGCGTTGCGGCGCGGTGCCCTCGACGCCCTCGAGGACGCCGAGCTGCAGCTGCGCGAAATGCGCTCGGCGGGTGCCGCATTCGGGTTGCTGGACGTGGACGACGAGTTCTTCATCGTGCTTCGCCCGTCGCCGGCCGGGGCGCGTCTACTGATCTCCGATGCGACGGCCGCGGTGGACTACGACATCGCCGCCGATGTGCTCGACCGGCTGCATGTGGAGATTCCGGACATCGATCCGGACGAGATCGACGGCGTCGAACCGTGGGAGGAAGGCGACCTGGGCGTGCTGGCCGATCTGGGCCTGCCCGATGCGGTGATGAGCATCATCGTCTCCGACACCGACCTGTACGCCGACGAACAACTCGGCATGATTGCGGCCCGTCTCGGCTTCGCCGACGAGCTCGCGGACGTGCTGGACCAGATCGGCCATTGACCGGGGCACGGGCGAGCCGATGAGTCCGCGTGAGGACGCCGAAGCGATGATGCGGGAGGCGCTGGCGGCGGCAGGTGCGGCACCGGACGGCGATGTGCCGATCGGCGCAGTGGTGCTGGGACCGGACGGTACGGAGCTGGCCCGGGCGGTCAACCGGCGCGAGGCCGATCACGATCCGACGGCGCACGCCGAGATCCTGGCGCTGCGGGCCGCCGCCGCGGTGCACGGGGACGGCTGGCGGCTGTCGGGCTGCACCCTGGTGGTGACGGTGGAGCCGTGTGCGATGTGTGCCGGAGCCATTGCGCTGGCCCGCATCTCGTCGGTGGTCTTCGGGGCCTTCGAACCCAAGACCGGAGCCGTCGGCTCGCAGTGGGACCTGCTGCGCGATCCCCGCCAGCAGCACCGCCCGGAGGTGCTGGGCGGGGTGTTGGCGCAGGAGGCGGCTGACCTGCTCGAGGATTTCTTCGCGGCCCGGCGCGAGGGCGGCGACAGCGGTTAAATTGAGGAACGCGCGATGCGCCGGGATCCTCCGGCGACGGCGGCGTTCCTCGATGAAAGGCAGAACCGCGATGTCGGATCCCATGGACAAGGTCAACGAAATCGTCGACCAGGTGCGCGAGAAGGTGGCCGGGCTGGCCGACTCGGACCAGATCAACGCGGTCGTCGAGACCGCGAAGGGCAAGCTGAGCGAGCTCGCCTCCAACGAGCAGGTCTCGGGTGCGATCACCACCGCGCAGGACAAGCTCAGCGAACTGCTCGCCAACGAGCAGGTGCAGGGTGCCATCAACACGGCGACCGAGAAGGCCGGCGAGATCAAGGACAAGCTCACCGGGCCGTGATGCCGGCGAACCGGTGCTGACCTGACGATTTCGCCGTCGGCAGCGGCTCGGGTACAGTTTTTCGCGGTGGCGTGTCCGAGCGGCCGAAGGTGCAGCACTCGAAATGCTGTGTACGGTAACCCCGTACCGAGGGTTCAAATCCCTCCGCCACCGCCAAGGCCCCATCTGCGTCAGCAGATGGGGCCTGTCCCATTTCCGGCCCGGTCGGGACGGTGCGGCAGGGGTCAGACGGTGAGGTATCCGCCGTCCACCGGCAGCACGACGCCGGTGATGAACGACGACTCCGGGCCGGCCAGGAAGGCGATGGCCCGGGCCACCTCGGTCGGATCGCCGAACCGGCCCAGCGGAGTACGGGCGAGCAGCCCGGTGTACGTCTCGGGTGCGACCGTCTTGACCGATTCGAGCAGCGGGGTGTCGATCCAGCCCGGGGCCACCGCGTTGCAGCGGATCCCGCTTGCGGCGTGGATCTGGGCGAGTGATTTGGTGAGCTGGACGATGGCGCCCTTGCTGGCGGCGTACCCCGGTCCGTCGCTCGAGCCGAAGGTGCTCAGCATCGAGGCCAGGGTGACGATCGTGCCGCTGCCGCTGCGGGCCAGCAGCGGAGCGCTCTTGTACGCGAAGTACTGCACCGCCAGCAGGTTGATCGCGATGACCTTGTCGAAGCCCTCCGGGCTGAGCTCGGCCTCACCGAGGGTGACGCCGGCGGCCGGTACCAGGACGTCGAGTTCGGTGAGCGTGCCGAAGAAGTCGTCGACGGCCGGCCGGTCGGTCACGTCGAGTTCGGTGACGGTGATGTCGAGCCCGGCGTCGAAGGCGGCGGCATCGGCGCCGAGACCGACGGCGTGCACGCGGGCGCCGAGCCGGGCGAAGTGCTGGGCCGTGGCGGCGCCGATGCCGGAGGTTCCTCCGGTGACCAGGACGGTGCGTCCGGCGAACGGGGTGGTGGACATGGGGTGTCTCGCTTTCTGGTGGGTGGTGTCAGCCGAGGTGGGCGGCCGGACTGTACTGGTCGCGCAGACTGCGCTTGAGGATCTTGCCCGCGCCCGACTTGGGCAGGGCGCCGTCGACGATGTGCACGATGCGCGGCACCTTGTAGCCGGCGATCAGATCACGGCAGTGCGCCCGCAGCCGGTCTTCGATGCCCTCGTCCTGCCGTCGGAGGACGACGGCGGCGGTGACCGTCTCGCCCCACTGCGGATCGGGGGTGCCGAAGACGGCGACCTCCAGGACGTCCGGATGCCGGTGCAGTGCGTTCTCCACTTCGGTGGAGTACACGTTCTCCCCACCGGTGATGATCATGTCTTTGAGCCGGTCGACGACATAGAGATAGCCGCCATCGTCGAGGTAGCCCATGTCGCCGGTGTGCAGCCAGTCGCCGCGCAGGGTGGCTTCGGTCTCTTCGGGCCGGTTCAGGTAGCCGCACATGACGTTCATGCCGCGGACGGTGATCTCGCCGACCTCCCCGGTGGGCAGGGCCGAGCCGTCCGTGCCGCGGATCACGACGTCTACGCCGACGATGGGGCGGCCGGCCGAGCGCAGTCGTGCCTGTGCCTCGGGGGTTGCCCCGCCGGTGCCGGCGCGGTGGTCCTCGTGGGTGAGGAAGGTGACGATGGGTGCCGCCTCGGTCATGCCGTAGACCTGGCAGAAGTCGCAGCCCAGCGTCTCGATCGCGGTGCGCAGCAGAGTCGACGGCATCGGCGAGGCTCCGTACAGGACGGACTGCAGGGAACTCAGGTCGTGCCCGTCGATCGGCTCGGCGAGCAGCATGGTGATCATGGTCGGGACCAGCATGGCCCGGCTCACCCGCTCGCGTTCGACGGTGTCGAGCCAGAGGCTGCGCTCGAAACCGCCGATGATCACGTGTGTGCCGCCGGCCCAGGTCAGTGCGACCGTCGACGCGCCGTCGGCGAGATGGAACATCGGCCCGGCATGCAGGTAGACGTCGTGGTGGGTGTAGCCGAGACAGATCAGTGCGTGTTTGGCGTTGGCCGTGAGATTGGTGTGGGTGAGCATCACTCCCTTGGGGCGGCCGGTGGTTCCGCCGGTGTAGAAGATGCCGGCCACATCGTCCCCGCCGACGGAGGACGGCGCGGGAGTCCGGTCGGTGCCGGTCAGCTCGTCGAAGTCCAGGAAGCCGTCGGGCGCCGGACCCGAGCCGCAGTAGACCAGAGTGCTCAGCGACGGGCATTCGGTGCGCAGCTGCCGCGCCGTTTCGAGGAAGGCATCGTCGACGATCAGCATCCGGGTGGCGGAGTCGTCCACGATGTAGGCGATCTCGGCCGGTGACAGCCGGGTGTTGATCTCGTTGAGTACCCGTCCGCTGCGCGGTACGCCGAGCCAGGCCACGAGATGCGCCCGGTTGTTGAGCGCGAGCACGCCGACGACCTCACCCGGGGCGAGCCCGGCGTCGTCGAGTGCGGCGTCGAAGGAGTGAACGCGGGCGCCGAGCTCGCGGTAGGTCCATCGATGCTCTCCGTCGACCATGGCGGTGCGGTCGCCGAACTGGCCGACCGCCCGGTCGAGTGCGGAAGCGATGTTCTCTTTCACGGGGATTGCCTTCCTCGAAACGATCCGGACTCAGCGGCTGTACACACAGGTGCCGCCGATGACGAACTCGGGAACCTCGTCGCCCTGGGCCTGCAGAATGGCGCGGTAGGCCTCCCGGGTGTTGGCGGCATCCATGTGCCCGACGAAGTTGCCGTCGGCGTCGTAGTTCAGGAATGCGCCGTGGATGATGAACAGGGCTTCGGTGTCCTCGGTGTTGCTCTCGGGGACGTGAAGGGTGTGGGTGGACCCGGCCGGTTCGTAGATGTACGAGCCCGCGACGTTGAGGGATTCGTCGCCGTATTCGCGGTAGAACCAGCTGCCGGCGGTGGTGTGGCCGTGGACGGCGCCGGTGTGCAGGTGAGTCGGCAGCGAGGTGCCGGCCTTGAACCGGGTGTTGACCACCTGGAAGCCGCCTTCGATGTCGGAGACCAGAAGCTGAATGGACAGTCCCGGCGCGAGGATGTCGTGGGCCCACGGCAGAGTCTTGGTCTGCATGGTCAGGGCCAGGGGGATGTCGATCGTGGAAGTCATGGGGGAGTCCTTTCCTATGGGCTGGCCGACCGGGATGGCCGACTGTGTTCAGAATCACAAGAAGGATCCGTAATTTCTTGACATCAGACGACGACTTTTTTACATTTAGCGACCATGGCGGATCTGATTCGCGGGTCGTCGCTGATGCAGGTGCCCGAACTCATCAGCGCGCACGGCGGTGACCCGGAACGTTTCCTGCGCGCGGCAGGGATCGATCCGGGCAGTGCCGGCGACTACAACCGATACGTCCGGTACTCGGCGCTGGCGCGGGTGATCGGTGGAGCCGCGCAGGAGCTGCATGTGCCGGACCTCGGATTACGGCTGTCGAGGCGGCAGAACCTGGAGATGCTCGGGCCGATCGCGGTCCTGGCGCGCAACGCCGGGACCATCGAGGCGGGGCTGCTGGGCGTGACCAAATACCTGCACACCTACTCGCCGGCCATCCGGGCCACATTGACGGTCGGCGGGCGGCAGTCGTCGTTCGGATTCGAGATCGGCGTATCGCGAGTGCCGTATCGCGCGCAGATGGTCGAGCTCTCGCTCGGGGTGATCGGCGGGATGTTCGAACTGCTCACCGATACCGGCTTCCGGCCCTCCCGTATCACGTTCCGGCACGCGCAGATCTCCGACACCGACACCTATCTCGACTGCTTCGGGGCACCCGTCGAGTTCAACGCCGACGCCGACGCACTGGTCTTTCCCACCGGTCTGCTCGGCAGGCCGATCGTCGGGAAGGACGGTCTGGCGTACGCGCTGGCGACGCGGTACCTGGGCGATCAGCACCGCTACCTGAGCGTCGGCGAGCATGTGGTGGAGCTCATCGGCAAACTCCTCCCCGTGGGGCAGGCGACGCTGGTGGACGTCGCGGCGACCCTGATGGTCCACCCCCGGGTGCTGCAGCGGCAGCTGGCCGCCGAGGGTTCGACCTTCGAGGGGCTGCTCGACGATCGGCGGCAGGTTCTCGCGCGGGAGCTCCTGGCGGTCGACGATCTGCCGCTGTCCTCGGTGTCCTCGCAGCTCGGCTACAGCGAGCAGAGTTCACTGACCCGCAGCTGCCGCAGGTGGTTCGGGGCGGCGCCGTTGGCGGTGCGCCGTGAGCTGGGTGAGCGGGAGGCGCGGCCGCGGCCGCTGTGAGGGCGGCGCAGACCTGCGCCCCGACGGTGCGGATCTGCCCGTTGACCCGTGACCGGCCGCCCACCACCATGAGCGGGTAGATGAGGACGGGTGTGTCCGCGACCGCGGACGGCAGTGGACGAGGAGTGGCCGATGAGCGGCGAGCAGCAGAGTACGGAACCGGTGATCGTGGAGGTCGACGGCCGGGCCGGACGGCTCACCCTGAACCGGCCGCGGTCGATCAACGCCCTCGATCACTCGATGGTGCAGCTGATGGCGTCGGCGCTCGACGAGTGGGAGAACGATCCGCAGGTGCAGACCGTCGTGATCACCGGCGCCGGGGAGCGGGGTCTGTGTGCGGGCGGTGACATCGTCGCCATCCACCGGGATGCGGACGCGCTGGGCGCTCGTCCCGACGATGCTGCGGCCGCGGCCACCGGATCGGCCGCCTTCTGGCGGGACGAGTACCGGCTCAATGCGCGCCTGGCCGAGTATTCGAAGCCGATCCTGGCCGTGATGGACGGCATCGTGATGGGCGGCGGGGTCGGCATCTCCGGGCACGTCTCGCACCGGGTGGCCACCGACCGCACCCGGCTGGCCATGCCGGAGGTGGGGATCGGGCTGGTGCCGGACGTGGGCGGCACCTGGCTGCTCTCGCGGCTCGCCGACGAACTGGGCACCTATGCCGCACTCACGTCGAAGAATCTCTCCGGCGCGGATGCGGTCAGCCTCGGACTGGCCACGCACTTCGTTCCGGCAGAGGGGCTGCCGGCCATGCTCGCCGATCTCGCGCAGCAGCCCGTCGACGAGGTGCTCGCCGCCCACAGTGCGCCCGCACCGGTGTCCGGACTCGACGAGTTGCGCCCGCTGATCGCGACCGCCTTCGCCGGCGGTGAACTGGCGGAGATCACCGCGCGGCTGGCCGACTCGGAGGTGCCGGCGCTGGCCGAGGCGGCGACGGCGATGGCGGGGATGTCGCCGATGGCCTCGGCGGTCACCCTGCATGCGCTGCGCGCCGCCCGCGACGACCGTTCGCTGCGCGACTCGCTGCACCGCGAGTACCGGACCTCGCTGCGCTGTCTGCAGTACCCGGACCTGGCGGAGGGCATCCGTGCCAAGGTGATCGACAAGGACGGCCGTCCGAACTGGGCGGCCACCCCGGATACGATCGATTCCGCCGCCGTCGAGTCCTTCACCAGACCGCTCGGCGACCTCGAACTCGACCTGACCACGCACTAGCGACAGCCGACTAAGGAGAACCATGACGGAGTACAGCACGATTCTGGTGGAGGTCCGCGACCGGACGGGTCTGATCACCCTCAATCGGCCCAAGGCGCTCAACGCGCTCAACACCGACGTGATGAACGACGTGGTCGACGCCGCCGAGGCCTTCGACGCCGATCCGGGTATCGGGGCGATCGTGCTCACCGGCTCCGACCGGGCGTTCGCGGCCGGCGCCGACATCAAGGAGATGTCGGTCAAGGACTTCAGTGCGGTGAGCGGCGAGCAGTTCTTCAGCCGCTGGGACCGGCTCGCGAGTCTGCGCACCCCGACGATCGCGGCGGTCTCCGGCTACGCCCTCGGCGGCGGCTGCGAACTCGCGATGCTCTGCGATCTGATCGTCGCCGGCGAATCGGCGAAGTTCGGGCAGCCGGAGATCAACCTCGGTGTGATCCCGGGCATCGGCGGCTCGCAGCGGCTGACCCGCGCCATCGGCAAGGCCAAGGCGATGGACATGATCCTCACCGGCCGGACCATGAAAGCCGACGAGGCGGACCGTCTCGGGCTGGTGTCCCGGCTGGTCGACGATGATCAGGTGCTGACCGAGGCGCTGGAGGTGGCCGCGACCATCGCCGGCAAGTCGGCGATCGCGTCGGCGCTGGCCAAGGAGGCGGTGAACCGCGCCTTCGAGTCCGGACTCACCGAAGGTGTGCGCACCGAGCGCGGCCTGTTCTACTCGACCTTCGCGACCGAGGACCAGACCGAGGGGATGGCGGCCTTCGTGGAGAAGCGCGACCCGGAGTTCCGGCACCGCTGACGGGCGTGCGGTCGCGTGCGCGGCCGCATTCCTGCTCAGGGTGCGTTCGGCGGGGAGTGTGGGCCGGGTCCCTCGTCGGCATGCCGGCGCGGCGGCGGATTCGGGGTGTTCCCGGGGTGCTGTCGGGTCGGCCGACCCACATGGTGCATGGGGTTGACGGTGTAGTCGTGTCCGGTGCCGGTGATGCGCCAGCCGACCCGGCCGGTGTGGGGGCCTTCGGTGATGATGGTGGTTTCCCAGTCGCCTGGGGCTTTGCTGACGTGGCGGTTGTCGCCGCCGCAGGCGCCGCCGATGGTGTTGATGTCGGTGGTGCCGCCGTCGGCGTAGTCGAGGTCGGCGTGGTGGGCTTCGCATTGGGCGAAGGGGCGGGTGCAGCCGGGTCTGGTGCAGCCGCGGTCGCGGGCGAACATTGCGAGGCGTTGGGCTTTGTTGGCGAACCGTGACCGCCCGAGGTAGAGCACTTCGGCCGAGTGGTGGGCGAATACGGCGAGGTGCCAGGTGGCGTGGGCGGCCATGTCGATCAGGTCGGGGACGGGGATGTGGGTGCCGGTGGCGGTGTACCCGGTCCCGGCCAACTCGGCCAGATCCTGGTGGTCGATGGTGACGACGAATTCGGCCGGCAACCGCGTGGGGTCGCCGAGCGCCCCATGCCCGAGTGCGAAGCGGCACAGGGCGACCAGGGCGTCGTGCTGACGTTGCCCGGCCGAGCGTAGGTCGCGTTTGCGGGCCGCATCGAGCAACTCCGGATCGAGGCCGTCGGTGTCGACCGGTCCGGTGGGGCTGTGGGGGTCGTCGGGGTTGTTCATGCCGGGTGCGGCCCATTTGGTCAGGACCACCTCGAGGAGGCCGCGCAGGGCTGGGGTGATCGAGCCGCGGAGTGTGGTCATCAACTGCTGATCCTGCGGCGACAACGTCAGCGACCGGCGGCGTTGGCGGTCGGTGTCGTCGGCGAGTTCGCCGTCGGGGTCGAGGAGGGAGAGCAGACGGTGTCCGACCATCCGGGTCTGCTCCGGAGTGAGCGTGACCGCAGACGCGGTCAGATCTGCTTCGGCGCGTGCGCGTTGGTCGACATCGACCGCGTGCGGGATCTTCTGCATGGTCTTGAAGATCTCGGTGACGTGGTCGGCGCCGATCGTGCCGTCGGCGAGAGCAGCAGCAGCGGCCGGGCAGCGTGGTGGGAGTGGTTCGCCGGTCATCGACGTGAACTGTCCGACGGCTTCGGCCAGGAGACGGCGTCGGCGGGCTTCGGCGGCGGACAGGTGCAAGGTGCCGACGAGGTAGCCGCCCAAGCTCGCTCCACCGGCCTGCTGATACGAGCCGCGGTCACTGATCTCGACGAGGAGGGGTGCGTCGGCGGCGCTGATGAGGCGGCGGGCGCGTTCGCGGTCTTCGGTGAGGTCGGTGAGTTCCCGGTCGGTGCAGCCGGTGTAGTCGGCGCGGGTCAACCGGGCTTGCTTGGCGACGGCGGCGGTGATCAGGGCTTGGAGTGCGATCGGATCGTCGGGCAGCACCATTGTGCTGGTGTCGTCGATGCTGGTCGTCATCGCGTGGTCACCTCCCCCGAAGTGCTGTGCCGACTATCTCGTTGTGCGTTGGTCGTGCTGGTCGGGCTGCGCTGTGCCCTGTCTCACTAGTTCAACGATGATGTGATGTGTTCTGTTCCCATATCGTCTAAATGTTCGAACTATTTTTCTTGGTTTCAGAGTACGACCGACCTCCGACATTCCCGCGGCTCCGCGGATTGTGGAGATTTTGCCGTCTCGCGGCGATGGGCCGGTGGCATTTCTGCACGGGTCGGCTGCGAAGATGCTCGTTGACCGCCACTGGGCCGAGGCGAAATAGTGTGATCAGGAACTCAGCGACAGTGCGAACGTAACCGGCGCTGCAGAATGACAACCCTGGAAGGGGCGCAATGA
The DNA here is from genome assembly GCF_046098115.1 of Gordonia sp. VNK21. Classification (NCBI taxonomy): domain Bacteria; kingdom Bacillati; phylum Actinomycetota; class Actinomycetes; order Mycobacteriales; family Gordoniaceae; genus Gordonia; species Gordonia sp. VNK21. Next base: position 39,376 of record NZ_JBJURU010000003.1, read on the forward strand.
GCACCACGATCGACCAGTACATCGACGGTAAGCGCGTGGTCGGCACCGGCCGCACCGCCGACGTCTACGACCCGAGCACCGGCGCCGTGGTGGCGCAGCTGCCGTTCAGCAGCGACGAGCAGCTCCAGGGGGCGATCGCCTCGGCCGTCGAGGCTCAGCGGGAGTGGGCGTCGTGGAACCCGCAGCGACGGGCCCGGGTGCTGATGAAGTTCGTCGAACTGGTCAACGAGAACATGGACGAGCTGGCCGACCTGCTCTCCACCGAACACGGCAAGACCCTCGGCGACGCCAAGGGCGACGTCCAGCGCGGCCTCGAGGTGATCGAGTTCGCCATCGGCATCCCGCACCTGATCAAGGGTGAGTACACCGAGAACGCCGGCACCGGCATCGATGTCTACTCGATGCGGCAGCCGCTCGGTGTGGTCGCCGGCATCACCCCGTTCAACTTCCCGGCCATGATCCCGCTGTGGAAGGCCGGCCCGGCCCTCGCCTGCGGCAACGCCTTCATCCTCAAGCCCTCCGAGCGAGACCCCTCCGTGCCGGTGCGGCTGGCCGAACTGTTCACCGAGGCCGGTCTGCCCGACGGCGTCTTCCAGGTGGTGCACGGCGACAAGGCCGCCGTCGACACCCTGCTCACCCATCCCGACGTCAAGGCCATCGGCTTCGTCGGCAGCTCCGACATCGCCGAGTACATCTATTCGACGGCCGCCGCCCACGGCAAGCGCAGCCAGGCCTTCGGTGGCGCCAAGAACCACATGATCATCCTTCCCGACGCCGACCTCGACCAGGCCGCCGACGCACTGCTCGGTGCCGGCTACGGCTCGGCCGGTGAGCGCTGCATGGCCATCTCGGTGGCCGTGCCGGTGGGCGAGGAGACCGCAGAAGCCTTGCGCGCCAAACTGGTCGACAAGATCAAGGGTCTGCGTGTGGGCCACAGCCACGATCCCAGTGCCGACTACGGCCCGCTGATCACCGCCGCCGCCCGCGACCGGGTGATCGACTACATCGGCCAGGGAGTGGAGGCCGGTGCCGAGCTGGTGATCGACGGCCGCACCCGCGCCGCCGACGACGCCGAGTTCGACGGCGCCGACCTGTCCGGCGGCTTCTACCTCGGACCGACCCTGTTCGACAAGGTCACCAAGGACATGTCGATCTACACCGACGAGATCTTCGGCCCGGTGCTGACCATCGTCCGCGCCAAGGACTACGACGAGGCCCTCGCCCTGCCCACCGAGCACGAGTACGGCAACGGCGTGGCCATCTTCACCCGCGACGGCGACGCCGCCCGCGACTTCGTCTCCAAGGTGCAGGTGGGCATGATCGGCGTGAACGTGCCGATCCCGGTGCCCGTCGCCTACCACACCTTCGGCGGCTGGAAGCGGTCCGGCTTCGGCGATCTCAACCAGCACGGTCCGGCGTCGATCATGTTCTACACCAAGACCAAGACCGTCACCCAGCGCTGGCCGTCGGGTATCAAGGACGGCGCCGAATTCCACATCCCGACGATGAACTAGAGGGCCCCGATACCGATGCCGTACCCCCAGATCGACGACGACGACCGGCTCATCGTCGACGCCGCACGCGACTTCGCGCTCAAACGCCTGGCACCGAACTCCCTGCGCTGGGACGCCGACCACCACTTTCCGGTCGACGAGATGCGGGAGGCCGCAGGGCTGGGCATGGCCGCCGTCTACACCAGCGAGGACGTCGGCGGCTCCGGCCTGCGCCGGCTGGACGGTGTGCGGATCTTCGAGGAACTGGCCAAGGGCGACCCGGTCACCGCGGCCTTCCTGTCGATCCACAACATGTGCACCTGGATGGTCGACACCTACGGCACCGCGCAACAGCGGGAGCAGTGGGTGCCGGGTCTGGCCGCCTTCGACACCATCGCCAGCTACTGCCTCACCGAGCCGGGAGCGGGCTCGGACGCGGCCGCGCTGTCGACCCGGGCCCGGCGGGACGGCGAGCACTACGTCCTCGACGGCTCCAAGCAGTTCATCTCCGGCGGCGGGGTCTCGGACCTCTATGTGGTGATGGCGCGCACCGGAGACACCGGACCCAAGGGCATCTCCGCGTTCATCGTCGAAAAGGGCACGCCCGGGCTGTCTTTCGGTCCCGCTGAGGCCAAGATGGGCTGGAACAACCAGCCCACCGCGCAGGTGATCTTCGACGGTGCGCGGGTGCCGGCCGAGAACATGCTGGGCGGACCCGACGGTGAGGGCACCGGTTTCGGGATCGCCATGAACGGGCTCAACGGGGGACGGCTCAACATCGCCGCCTGTTCGCTCGGCGGCGCGCAGGCCGCCTACGACGCCGCACTGCGCTACACCTCCGAGCGGGAGGCCTTCGGTGCGCCCCTGCTGGACGAGCCGACGATCCGGGCCACACTGGCCGATATGGCGATCGCCCTCGAAGCCTCCCGCCTGCTGCTGTGGAGGGCGGCCACCGCCCTCGACGAGGGCGACTCGGACAAGGTGGAACTGTGCGCGATGGCCAAGCGCTTCGTCACCGAGAACTGCTTCACCGTCGCCGATCAGGCGCTGCAACTGCACGGCGGATACGGCTACCTGCACGAGACCGGCATCGAGAAGATCGTCCGGGATCTGCGGGTGAACCGCATCCTCGAAGGAACCAACGAGATCATGCGGATGGTGATCGGCCGCGCCGAGGCCGCCCGTCTGCACAACGAACGGAGTACCCGATGAGCACGATCGCCTTTATCGGACTGGGCAACATGGGCGGGCCGATGGCCAAGAACCTGGTGGAGGCGGGCCATCGCGTCGTCGGCTACGACGCCTCCGCCGAGAACCTCGAAGCGGCCGCGGCCGGCGGCGTGATCGCCGCCGACTCCGCCGAAGCCACGGTGACCGGCGCCGACGCGGTGATCACCATGCTGCCCAGCGGCGCCATCGTGCGGTCCGTGTACGAGCAGATCCTGCCGCACGCCGACGCCGGAACGGTGTTCATCGACTCGTCGACGATCTCCGTCGAGGATGCCCGGGCCGTGAACACCGCCGCCATCGACGCCGACATGCTGCAGGTGGATGCCCCGGTCTCCGGCGGCGTGAAGGGCGCGACCGCCGGCACCCTGGCCTTCATGGTCGGTGGCGACGACAAGTCCGTCGAGGCGGCCGCACCGGTCCTCGAGCCGATGGCCGGCAAGGTCGTCCCGTGCGGTGGCAGCGGCAACGGACAGGCCGCGAAACTCTGCAACAACATGCTGCTGGCCGTGCAGCAGATCGCCGTCGGCGAGGCCTTCGTCCTGGCCGAGAAGCTCGGCCTGTCCGAGCAGGCGCTCTACGACGTGGTCACCGGCGCCACCGGCAACTGCTGGGCGTTGCACACCAACTGTCCGGTGCCCGGCCCGGTGCCGACGGCCCCGTCCGCCAACGACTTCCGGCCCGGCTTCGCCACCGCTCTGATGAACAAGGATCTCGGCCTGGCGATGGAAGCGGTCTCCTCCACCGGGGCGGGGGCTCCGCTCGGTGCGCACGCCGCGCAGCTGTACGCCGACTTCGCCGGCGAGCACGGCCATCTGGACTTCAGCGCCATCATCGACACCCTGCGATGAACCGCACGGCCTCATGAGTTCGCCGACACCGGGTCCGGGCGAGCGGCCGCTGTCACTCGAGCAGCGGGTGCGGGCCGACGACCTGCGCTACCTGCATGCGGTGGCGCGCACCGGAAGTCGTTCGGTGGCCGCCCTGGACCTGGGGGTGGACACCAGCACCGTGACCCGCCGCATCCGGGCACTCGAAGCGGCGCTGGGGGTGCGGCTGGTGGAGCGCGGGGTGAGCAGCTGGGTGCTCACCGACGACGGCCGGGCGGTGGCCTCGGCTGCCGGCGGCATCGAGGACTCGGTGGCGGCGGCCGTGGCCGCGGTGGCCGGACGCAGCGACACCGCCCTGCACGGCCACGCCCGGGTGACCGCGCCGGACGCCTTCGGCGTCTACTTCGTGGCGCCCGCCCTGGTGGAACTGCGCCGACGGCACCCGGACCTGACCGTCGAGCTGATCACCTCGACCCGGCAGCTCAACCTGTACCAGTCGGGCTTCGACGTGGCCGTGGCCGTCGGTGCCACGATGAGCCGGCAGCTGGTCAGCGAACCTCTGTCTGCCTACGAACTCGGCCTCTACGCCACCGGCGACTACCTGCAGGCGCACGGTACCCCCGCCACCGCCGAGGACCTGCGCGAGCACGCGCTGATCTGGTACGTCGACGCGCTGCTGCAGGTGGACGAGCTGGATCTGGAGCGGCACATTCCGGGAATGACCGCCCGGTTCTCGTCGACGAGCATCTTCGGTCAGCTCGAGGCCACCCGGGCCGGCGGCGGTATCGGTCTGCTGCCGATGTTCGTCGCCGCCCGCCACCCGGAACTGCAGCGGGTGCTGAGCGAGCAGGTCGCCGTCCGGCTGGGGTTCTCGCTCGCTGCCCGGCGCGACCGGATCTCGAGCCCCGTCGTCGAAGCCATCCGGGGTGCGATCAGAGCCGAAGTGGCTTCGCGGACAAGTGAACTGACGGTCTTCCCGAACTGATCGCCCGGGCCGGCGCAACCGGTCAGTGATCGGTGGAGAAGGTGCTGCGCCGCCGGTGCACCTCCAGCGCCAGCGTGACCAGACGGTCGATCAGGTCCGGGTAGGCGATGCCGGTGGCCTCCCACATCTTGGGGTACATCGACGCGGGGGTGAACCCCGGAATCGTGTTGACCTCGTTGAGCAGCCAGCCGCGGCCGTCCTCCTCGTAGAAGAAGTCCACCCGGGCCATGCCCGCGCAGCGCAGGGCGGTGAAGACGTCCGCGGCCAGTTCCCGGACCTGCGCGATCGCCTCCTCCGGCAGCGGTGCCGGAATCATCAGCTCGGCCGAGCCGGTCACGTACTTATCGGTGTAGTCGTAGAAGTCACTGCCGGGCCGGATCTCGCCCGGGTAGGTGGTGTCGGGGGCCGTGTTGCCCAGCACCCCCACCTCGATCTCCCGGCCGCTGACCGCCTCCTCGATCACCACCACGTCGTCGTAGCGCAGGGCGGTGTTGACGGCGCGATCGAGTTCGTCGGCGCTCGTCGCGCGGGTGACGCCCACCGACGAACCCATATTGGCGGGCTTGACGAACACCGGCAGACCGAGCTTCTCGATCGCCTCGTCGACGATGCCGCGGGCGTCGTCGATGCCGTCGCGGAAGGTGACCCACCGGCACTGCGGAATGCCGGCGCGGGCCGCCACCTCCTTGGCCATGGCCTTGTCCATGCACAGCGCCGACGAGAGCACCCCGCAGCCCACGTAGGGCACCTTGAACAGCTCGAGCAGCCCCTGGATGGTGCCGTCCTCGCCGTGAGGGCCGTGCAGCAGCGGCAGCACCACCGTGATCTCGCCCGGTTCGCCGCGCACCACCGCGATCGGATCCACCTGCGGACCGGCCACCTCCAGCCTGTCCGGCAGTTCCGCCCCGGACTCGAGGGCGCCGACTGCGAATTCGTTTCGGTGCCAGCTGCCGTCGAGGGCGATACCGACCGGCACCAGCGTGTACTTGGACCGGTCGGCGGCGGCCAGCACGTGCGCGGCGGTGACCCGCGAGACGTCGTGCTCGGCGGACACGCCACCGTAGAGGACGACCAGGCGCAGCAGGGGAGTGCTCATGAGTGTCACGATACGTGGCCGAGGGTACGGTTTTTCCCGTGCACCTTCTCGCCAGTCAGATCGCCGCCGCCACCGGCGGCACCCTCCACGGCCCCGACGTCACCATCGAGTCGGCGAGCATCGACTCCCGCTCGGTCCGGCCCGGTCAGCTCTTCGTGCCCATCGTCGCCGCGCGCGACGGCCACGACTTCATCCCCGGGGCCGTCGCCTCGGGCGCCGTCGCCTACCTGAGCGAGCAGGCGCCCGATCCGGCGGTCGCGGCGACCGCGATCGTGGTGGCCGACACCGCCGTCGCGCTGGCCGACCTCGGCCGCGAGGCCCGTCGCCATCTGCCCGACCGGGTGGTGGGGGTGACCGGGTCGGTGGGCAAGACCTCCACCAAGGACCTGCTGGCCGGAGTGCTGGAGACCACTTACCGCACCGCTGCCAGCGAGAAGAGCTTCAACAACGAGCTCGGACTGCCGCTGACGATGCTCGGCGCGGCCGACGACACCGAGGCCGCGGTGCTGGAGATGGGCGCGCGCGGCGTGGGACACATCGCTCTGCTCTGCGACATCGCCTCGCCCACCGTCGGCGTCCTCACCAGGGTCGAGGGGGTGCACCTGGAGATGTTCGGCTCCCTCGACGACGTGGTCCGGGCGAAGGGGGAACTGGTCGAGGCGCTGCCGGCCGACGGACTGGCCGTGCTCAACGCCGACCATCCGCGGGTCGCGGGAATGGCGAGCCGCACCCGGGCGCGGGTGATCGACTACGGCCTCTCGCCGTCGGCGCAGGTGTACGCGGAGAACGTGACGCTCGACAACCAGTTGCGGGCCTCGTTCCTGCTGCGCACACCGTGGGGCGAGGCGCCGGTGCAACTCGGTGCGCGCGGCGAGCACCAGGTGCCCAATGCGCTGGCCGCCGCGGCCGCCGGCGGCGGTCTGGGCGTGAGCGTGGACTCGATCGCGGCCGGACTGGCCGGTGCCCGGCTGTCCGGGCTGCGGATGGAACTGTCCACCACCGCATCCGGGGTGACGGTGATCAACGACGCCTACAATGCCAATCCCACCTCGATGGCCGCGGCGCTCAACTCGCTGGCCCGACTCGACGCCCGTCGCCGGTTCGCGGTGCTCGGCACCATGGCCGAGCTCGGCGAGGAGGGGCCGGGCGCGCACCGGGCGATCGCCGAGCAGGCGGCCGGCCTGGGCATCACCGTGGTGGCCGTCGACGAGCCGGCCTACGGGGAGACGGTGGCGCACGCCACCGGCATCGAGGGCGCGGTCGCCGCGCTCGGGGAGCTCTCCTCCGGCGATGCGGTCCTAGTCAAGGGCAGCCGGGTCGCGGCCCTGGAACGGGTCGTCGACGCGCTCTGAGAATCGCACCGGATCGGGTAGCCGAAGTCGGCTCTGAGGCGACTTCGGCTACCCGATACGAGCACGATCGGTCGGTCCGGGCCGACCCGGGGATCAGAGCGCCAGGGCGAAGACGTCGTCACCCTTGGTGCAGCGGGACAGTTCGCCCTCGCCGGCCGTCGACGGGGCGCAGGTCCACCCGTCGATGTCCTGTTCGCCGCCCTTGTACATGAGCGGACCGTACTTGTCGGCGATCTTCTTCACGGTCGTGCAGTCCACCGAACCGTCGACCACCTGAACGTGCAGGGGACCCTCCGGGCCGCGGGCGGTGCCGCAGGCGGTCCCCGCGCGCTCGGTGGTCTCCTCGCTCTCGGCCGAGGTGGGCGTCACATCGCTCGGGTTGGGTCCGCCGACCGTCGGGACCTCGCGGTCGCTGGGTGCGGCCACCTCGGTGGAGCTGCTGGTGGCGGAATGCGCCGAGGGCGCTTCCTCCTCGTCGCCACAGGCGGCCAGGGCGAGCGGGAGGGCTGCCCCGAACAGCAGCGTCGCCAGGATCTTGCCGGTCGAACGTGTCGCACTCATGGCATCCACGCTATGGGAGAATCGGCCGAGTGACCAGCAGCGACCGCGGCCCCGCCGCAGAATCCGGCTTCGTTCCCCGCACACGCCTCGAGGGCACGGCCGGCCGCACCGGAACCATTCACACCCCGCACGGGCCGATCCACACGCCGGCATTCATCCCGGTCGGCACCAAGGCGACGGTCAAGACGGTGCTGCCCGAGCAGGTCGCGGCGCTGGGGGCGCAGGCCGTGCTCGCCAACGCCTATCACCTGTACCTTCAGCCCGGTCCGGAGATCGTCGACCAGGCCGGCGGGCTGGCCCGGTTCATGAACTGGGACGGTCCCACCTACACCGACAGCGGCGGCTTCCAGGTGATGAGTCTGGGCGCAGGCTTCAAGAAGGTCATCTCCATGGATGTGACCGGCCAGCAGGACGACACCAAGATCGCCGAGGGCAAGGAACGGCTGGCGAACGTCGACGACGACGGGGTCACCTTCAAATCGCATCTCGACGGCTCGCGGCACCGCTTCACCCCGGAGGTGTCGATGAACATCCAGCATCAGCTCGGCGCCGACATCATCTTCGCCTTCGACGAGCTGACCACCCTGATGAACACCCGCGGCTATCAGGAGAGCTCGCTCGAGCGCACCCGGCAGTGGGCCGTTCGGTGCCTGGCCGAGCACAACCGGCTCTCCCAGGTGCGCAGCCACCGTCCGCAGCAGGCGCTGTGGGGTGTGGTGCAGGGCGCCCAGTACGAGGACCTGCGCCGCAAGGCCACCCGGGATCTGGTGGAACTCGACCGCATCGACCGGGAGTCCGGTGGCAAGGGATTCGGCGGCTACGGCATCGGGGGAGCGCTGGAGAAGGCCAATCTGGGCACCATCGTGGGCTGGGTGACCGACGAACTGCCCGACGCCGCGCCGCGCCATCTGCTGGGCATCAGCGAACCGAACGACATCTTCACCGCCATCGAGAACGGGGCGGACACCTTCGACTGCGTCTCGCCGACCCGGGTGGCCCGCAACGGGGCGATCTACTCCTTCGACGGGCGCTACAACATCACCAACGCCAAGTACCGCAACGACTTCGGCCCCCTCGACGCGGAACTGGACAACTACTCCACCCAGTACACGCGCGCCTACCTGCACCACCTGTTCAAGGCGAAGGAAGGGCTGGCCGCCACCCTGGCCACCCTGCACAACCTCTCCTTCACGGTCACCCTGGTGGACCGGGCGCGCGCCGCGATCGAGGCGGGCCGCTACGCGGAGTACCGCGACGAGTTCCTGGCCCGCTACTACGCCGGTTCCGCAGCGGCCGGCTAGGCCGTCGGCTTCGGGCCGCGACCGACCCGGTCGATGCCGGCGCCCCGGATCAGGGGGCGGTGAAGATCCACGGTTCGCGCGGCAGAGCCGCCGGATCGAAGCGCTCCAGCAGATCGGCTGCGGTCACCGATGCGCCGGGGTCGGCCAGCCGCAGCGAGACCGCCATCGACGAGAGCACCGCGGCGGCGTCGACGCCCTTGTCTGCGAGCTGCGTCAGGGTGATCGCGCCGTCCCGTTTGGACAGCCGCACGCCGTCGGCGTTGACCACCATCGGCACATGCGCGTACTCCGGGATCGGGTAGCCGAGGAGCTGCGCCAGATACGCCTGCCGCGGCGCCGAGGACAGCAGGTCGTCGCCGCGGACCACCTGATCGACGCCGGTCGCCGCATCGTCGACGACGACGGCGAGATTGTAGGCCGGGGTGCCGTCGCCGCGGCGCAGTACGAAGTCGTCGACGTCGCCGGTGTACTCGCCGTGCAGAGCGTCGTGGACGGTGAACGAACCGGCCCGGGCCCGGAGCCGGAGCGCCGGGGGCCGGTCGCGGCGACGATGTGCGCGCTCGGCCGGGGTCAGGTCCCGGCAGGTGCCCGGATAGGCGCCGGGCGGTGCGTGCGGGGCGCTCGGCGCCTGCGCGATCTCCTTCCGGGTACAGAAGCATTCGAAGGTCTCGCCGGCGGCCGTCAGCTCGTCGATCACCCGGGCGTACAGGTCCCGGCGATCGGACTGGGTGAGCACCGGCCCGGTCCAGTCCAGACCGAGCGCGGCCAGATCGGTCAGCTGCTGCTCCACCGCCCCGGGCCGGACCCGGGCCAGATCCAGATCCTCGATCCGGATCAGGAGATCCCGGCCCGAACTCCGGGCGAACAGCCAGGCCAGCAGTGCGGTCCGCAGATTGCCCAGGTGCAGATCCCCCGACGGCGACGGGGCGAAGCGACCGGCATTCATGCCGCCGAGGCTACCGGCGGCGGGTAGCGTGGCGGCATGGACCTGCCGGTCGCCCCGCCCGTCGCACCCATGCTGGCCAAAGCGGTCACCGCGGTGCCGGACCAGCCCGCCGACACCCCGCTGTGGAGTTACGAACCCAAGTGGGACGGTTTCCGGGCGCTGATCTTCCGCGACGGCGACGAGGTGGTGATCGGCTCGCGCAGCGGCAAAGACCTGGCCCGGTACTTCCCGGAGCTGGTCGACGCCGCCCGGGCCGGACTCCCCGAACGGGTGGTGCTCGACGGCGAGGTGGGCGTGCCCCGGCAGACCGACGGGCTCACCCGGCTCGACTGGGATCAGCTCTCGGCCCGGATCCATCCGGCGGCCTCCCGGGTGGCGATGCTCGCGCAGAGCACGCCGGCGATCTTCATCGGCTTCGACGCACTGGCCCTGGGCGACGAGGACCTCACCGGCCGTGCATTCGCCGACCGCCGTGCCGCACTCGCCGGTGCGCTCGACGGGGCGGGGCGGTCCCTGCGGCTGAGCCGGACCACCACCGATCCGGCCGTCGCCCGGGAGTGGTTCACCGCCTTCGAGGGCGCCGGCCTGGACGGGGTGGTCGGCAAGAAGCTGACCGGACACTATCTCCCCGGCAAGCGGGAGATGGTCAAGATCAAGCACAAGCGCACCGCCGACTGTGTGGTGCTCGGCTACCGGGTGCACAAGAGCGGCACCGGACTGGGCTCTATGCTCCTGGGCCTGTACGACGACGACGGACTGCATATGGTGGGCGGCTCGTCGGCCTTCTCCGACGCGAAACGTGTTGAGCTGCAACAGCGTTTCGAGCCGATGCGGCTCGACCCGGAGCATACCGCCGCCGGCGAGGTGAATCGCTGGCGTCCGGCGGGTAGCGGGGAGTGGATCCCGATCCGGCCGGAGCTGGTGGCCGAGGTGGCCTACGACCAGATGGAGAACCGGCGCTTCCGGCACACCGTGAAGTTCGTGCGCTGGCGACCCGACCGGGAGCCGCGCAGCTGCGGCTACGATCAGCTCGAGGTGCCGCTGACCTACGACCTGCACGACGTCCTGGAAGGACGCTGAGATGGCCAAACCGCCCCCGGTGATGCTCGACGTGGACGGCGTCGAGGTGAAGCTCTCCAACCCCGACAAGGTCTACTTTCCCGACCTCGGCGCCGACGGCGGACGCAAAGCCGACCTGGTGGAGTACGTCCGGACGGTGGCCTGTCAGGGTGCCCTGATGACCGCGATCGGCGGCCGTCCCACCTATCTGCAGCGTTACCCCGACGGGGTGGCGGGCGATCAGATCTACCAGAAGCACCTCGCGAAATATCACCCCGAGCATGTCGGTGCCACCGACGTGGTGTTCCCCTCGTCGCGCACCGGCCGGATCTTCTGTCCGCGCATCCCCGCCGACGCGGTGTGGGCGGCCAATCTCGGCACCGTCACCTTCCACACCTGGCCCACCGTGGATCCGGACAACGATCATCCCGATCAGCTGCGGATCGACCTGGATCCGTTCGGCGGCACCGATTTCCGTGATGCACGGCGGGTGGCGCTGGAGGTGATCCGTCCGCTGCTCGACGAGCTCGGCCTGACCGGCTTCGTGAAGACCTCCGGTAAACGCGGCGTGCACGTCTACGTGCCGATCGAGCCGCGCTGGGACTTCATCGCCGCCCGGCGAGCGGTCATCGCGCTCGCCCGGGAGGCCGCCCGGCGGGAACCGGAGGCCATCACCACGTCCTGGTGGAAGGAGGAACGCGGCGACCGCATCTTCATCGACTTCAACCAGAACGCCCGCGATCGCAGCATGGCCTCGCCGTACTCGGTGCGGCCCACCGCCCGCGCCCAGGTGTCCACGCCGGTCGCCTGGGAGGAGCTGCCCGACGCGCTGCCCGAGGACTTCACCATGGCCACCGTGCCCGGGCTGCTGGAGCGGCGCGGCGATCCGTGGGCCGGGATCGATGCGCAGCGCGGCGGACTCGAGGCACTGCTCGAGATGGTCGAGCGCGATGAGCGTGACGGACTCGGAGACGAGCCGTACCCGCCGAACTATCCGAAGATGCCCGGCGAGCCGCCGCGCGTGCCGCCGAGCAAGAAGGTCGCCGAACACTGGGACGAGGCGGGCAATCGCATCGATCCGTGAGGCTGCGGCGCAGGTCACAGCGGCAGGCCGGGACTTAGGGCGGTAGTCCGTGCACTTATGTATCGGTTAGCCTTGGCTTATGACGTATCTCCGTTCTGCCCTGATCGGCCTGTTGGCCATGTGTACGGCTCTGGCCGGTGCCGTCGCCGTCGCGCCGGAGGCCGCCGCCGCTCCCGCTTTCACCCCGAAGATCAGCGTCTATCTCGCCGACGGGGTCACCCCGGTGGGGAACACGCAGCTGCACCCGGGCGACGTGGTGGTGGTCAAGGGCCGCGGCTTCGACCCGAACGCCAACACCTCGGGACTGCCGGTGCCGGTGCCGCCGGGCGTGCCGCACGGCACCTTCATCGCCTTCGGCCCGTTCGCGAAGAACTGGCGGCCGTCGCAGGACGCCCCGGAGGAGGCGCGGCCGACCAACCGGTCCAACGTCAAGTGGGCGATCAGCGACGCGGCTCTCGCCCAGGTCCCCGACGTCCCGTTCGACATGCGCCGGACGGTCCGCGGGCGGGCTGTGACCCTGCACCGGAACGGCACCTTCACCGCGCCGATCACCCTCTCCACGCCGGAGGACATTCCGGCCGACGGACGCTGGGGCATCTACACCTACGGCGGGGCCAACGCGATCAACGCCGCCCAGGAGATCTACGTCCCGATCAACTACTCGACGGCGCCGGGTGCCAACACGCCCAAGCCCGCCGAGCGCAACCTGATCTGGAAGTACTCGCCGGACTTCTACCAGACCGTCGTCGGCACCACTCAGGGTGCGGTCTCGGGCAAGGAGGGCGCCGGAGTGGACGAGAAGACCGGCGCACTCTCGTTCGAGCTGGTCTCGAACACGGTCAAGGGCTCCTCCGGCGATCTGCGCTACCGGGGCACCGTGGTGGTCAACACCCGGTTCAACCTGTTCGAGATCGCCCTGGTCGATCCGGTCATCCGGGTGCGCGGCGGTAAGGCCGTGCTGAGCATGAAGACCTCGACGACCGACATGAACGGCACCGACGTGCTGCGCCGGGTGAATATCGCCGACCTGACCCTCAGCCGCGCCGACCTGGCCCGGCTCTCCCGCGGCGAGGACGTCGCCGGTGTCCGCGCGGCCTTCCGCAGCGGGATCACCCCGACCTCGCTCGCGCTGCTCTCGACGGGGCCGGCGTCGCCGGTCACCCTCCGGTTCTGACCGGCCGACGGCCGGGCCGGCCCCGGCCGTCGCCGGCCGACCGATCGAGACGTGCCCGATGCTGCGTCAGTGCCTGCCCACGGCGGGGCACCGCCGGATAGGGTCGACGACGTGACCGACGACGACACCGCCCGGCCGACGGAACCGAGCCTGCGCGACCAGGATCTGGCCCGTATCCCCACCGGGGTCCGGCTCGGTGCGGCCTGGAGCTGGCGGCTGCTGCTGATCCTGGCCGGCATCGTGGTCGTCGGGGTGCTCTTCAAGCGCTTCGAAGACGTACTGGTGCCGCTGGTGCTGGCACTGCTCTTCAGCGCCTTCCTCGGTCCGATCGTGGCCTGGGCGCAGGGGCGCGGGATCCCCAGACTGCTCGCGGTGATCGTGTCCGTGACGGTGACCCTGATCGTCGTCGTCGCTGTTCTCGGCTTCGCCTTCGAGCAGATCGTCGGCAGCATCCCGGAACTGTCCAAGGAGTTCCAGTCCACCATCGGCGACGTCCGGGACTGGCTGCACGACGGCCCGTTGCACATCGACAACAGCCAGCTGCAGCACGTCAGCAACGAGCTGATCGGCTGGGCGCGGGAGAACGAGGGGAAGATCGCGCACACCGCGATCGGTACCGCCGCGTTCGCCGGCCGGGTGGGCGCGGGCATCCTGCTGACGATCTTCCTGCTGATCTTCTTCCTCTACGAGGGCCGCAGGATCTGGAGCTACCTCACCCGGATCGTGCCGCAGGGCAACCGGCTGCGGGTGCGTGAGGCCGGCGCGGCCGGATTCGGCACGCTCGAACACTACGTGCGGGCGACGGTGGCGGTCGCACTCATCGACTCGGCGGTGATCGGCATCGGCCTGGCCGCGCTGCGGGTGCCGCTGGCGCTGCCGCTGACCGTGATCATCTTCCTGGGCGCGTTCATCCCGATCGTGGGGTCGTTCGCGGCCGGCGCGCTGGCCGTGCTCATCTCGCTGACCACCCAGGGCTGGATCAATGCGCTGATCGTGCTGGCCCTGCTCGTCTTCGTGATGGCCTTCGAGGGGCATGTGCTGCAGCCCTTCCTGCTCGGGCATTCGGTGAAGCTGCACCCGGTGGCCGTGATCCTGGCGATCGCCCTGGGCATCCTGCTGGCCGGCATCGTCGGCGGTCTGTTCGCGGTGCCGCTGATGGCCTTCCTGAACACCGCGCTGCAGTACCGGCCCGGCGATCCGCCGCCGGACCCCGACCGCCGGCACTATCCGCGCTACATCAGGCGGCTGTTCCGGATGCCCCTCGACGGCTGATGGCCGCCCCGCGCATCGCGGCGCTCACCGGCATCCGGGCGGTGGCTGCGCTGGCGGTCTGCGTGACCCATGCCGCCTACTGGACCGGGCACTACACCGACGACGTGGCCGGCCGGCTGTGGGCCCGGTTCGAAGTGGGTGTGCCGATCTTATTCGTGCTGTCCGGGTACCTGCTGTTCTCGCCGTGGGTGCGTGCCCTCGCCGACGGGTCGCCGGCGCCGTCGCTGGGCCGCTATCTCTGGCATCGGGCGCGGCGCATCCTGCCCGCCTACTGGATCACGGTGCTCGCCGTGTACGCGATCTTCCTGGTCTACCGGCCGCCGGATGCCTCACCGGCCGGTACCGGCTGGTCCGGGCTGTGGCGCAATCTGACCCTCACCCAGGTGTACGGCGCGGGACATCTGCACGCGGGCCTGACCCAGATGTGGAGTCTGGCCGCCGAGGTGCTGTTCTATCTGGTGCTGCCGCCCATCGCCTGGCTGCTGTGCACGGGTGTGTGCCGACGGCGCTGGGAACCCGGGCTGCTGCTGATCGCGATGACCCCGCTGCTGATGGTCTCGCCGGTCTACACCGCGCTGGTCGCCGGCGACACCGGCATCGATCCGACCGCCCGGTTGTGGGCACCGGCGTTCTTCGAGTGGTTCGCCGCCGGAATGATGCTGGCGGTATTCGTGCGCATCCGCGCCTGGCCCAGCGCCTGGGTGTCGGTGCCGGTGGCCGTCGCCGCCTTTCTCGTGTCCGGGTCGGCGGTGGCCGGGGAACCGACGATCGCCCCGTCCACCGTCTCGGCGACCGTCGTGAAGCACCTGCTCTACACGGTGGTGGCGCTGGGCCTGATCGGTCCGCTCACCCGGCCCGGTCCGCGCGGCTGGTGGGCCCGGCTGTGCGGCTCGCGGCCGATGCTCTGGTGCGGCGAGATCTCGTACGAGTTCTTCCTGGTGCACGTGATGGTGCTCGAGGCGGTGATGGATGTGCTCGGCTTCCCGGTGTTCACCGGTTCGCTGCCGGCCGCCCTGGCTCTGACCGTGGCGATCAGTGTGCCGGTGGCCTGGGTTCTCCATCGCATCACCGCCCCGCTGTGGCGGTCACCCGCGCCGCGGGTTGTCGCGGCGCGCCGGGCCGGGAGCAGCACGGCTGAGGATTGCCTTCGCTACCGTGGGGCCCATGGCGATCGACGATGAGAACGCACCCGACCGTGACGGCAGCGCGGAGGTGGTCCGCGATCTGCGGACGGCGCTGGACGGCCGCTGGCGGGAGGTCCGCGACCGGGCCCGGGAACTGATCGACAGTCCGGACCTGTTGCCCGATCCGTCGCGCACGCTCGACCAGGCGCGCGCCGATGTACTGGTCACCATGCGTCGGCTCGCCGAATCCGGCTTCGCGGATGCGGGCTTCGCCGCCGATCACGGCGGCAGCGGGGATATCGGCGGCTCGGTGGCCGGGATCGAGATCCTCGGCTATGCCGACCTGTCGTTGATGGTCAAGTCCGGTGTCCAGTGGGGGCTGTTCGGCGGTGCGGTGGAGAACCTCGGCACCGCCCGCCACCACGACCGGTACGTCCGCTCGATCATCGACCTCGAACTGCTCGGCTGCTTCGCGATGACCGAGACCGGGCACGGCTCCAACGTCCAGGAGCTCGAGACCACCGCGACCTACGATCCGGCCACCGGCGAGTTCGTCATCGACTCGCCCACACCGTCGGCCCGCAAGGACTACATCGGCGGCGCAGCCCAGCACGCCCGGATGGCGGCGGTGTTCGCGCAGCTGATCACCGGCGGGCCGGACGAGGAGCCGCACGGCCGCGGCGTGCACTGCTTCCTGGTGCCCATCCGGGACGAGAACGGCGACGACCTGCCGGGCGTCACCACCGGGGACTGCGGCTACAAGGGCGGTCTGGCCGCCGTCGACAACGGCCGCATCCTGTTCGACCAGGTGCGGATCCCCGCCGAGAACCTGCTCAACCGGTACGGCGACGTGGCCGCCGACGGCACGTACTCGTCGCCGATCGAGAACCAGAACAAGCGCTTCTTCACCATGCTCGGCACCCTCATCCGCGGCCGGGTCTCGGTGGCCGCCACCGCCGGAGCGGCCGGCCGCAAGGCGCTGACCCTGGCCACCCGCTACGGGCTGGTCCGCCGGCAGTTCGACGGACCCGACGGCGGCGGCGAGATCCGGATCCTCGACTACCTGGGGCATCAGCGCAAACTGCTGCCGCTGATCGCCACCTCCTACGCGGTGACCTTCGCCCAGAACGAGCTGACCGCTGAACTGCACGAGGTGCAGGCGCTGCTCGCCGACGGGGACGACGACGAGGAACTCGCAGTCCGCCAGCGTGAGCTCGAGGCCGACGTCGCCGGATTGAAGGCGTACGCCACCTGGCACGCCTCGCGGGCGGTGAACGTCTCCCGGGAGGCCTGCGGCGGGGCCGGCTATCTGGACGAGAATCAGCTGCCGATCATCCGCGGCGACATCGACGTCTTCACCACCTTCGAGGGCGACAACACCGTCCTGACCCAGCTGGTGGCCAAGGAACTGCTCGCCGCCTACGCCGGGGACGTGCAGGGTCTCGATGCGGCCGGCTGGGTGCGCTTCGTCGCCTCGATGGCCCGGGACGTGGTGGTGGAGAAGACCGCCGCCCGGCAGGTGATCCAGACCCTGCTCGATTCCTCCGACGAGGACCTCGAGGACTCGAGCCTGACCGATCGCAGCACCCAGGTCCGGCTGCTGCGCGCCCGCGAGGATCACCTGGTGCGGACCTGCGCGCAGCGGATGCGCCGCGCCTCCGACGAGGACGAGGACGCCTTCGAGGTGTTCAACGCGGCCCAGGATCATCTGCTCAAGGTGGGGCACGCGCACACCGAGCGGATCGTGCTGGAGGCCTTCGTCGAGGCCATCGCCGACTGTCCGTCGGCCCCGGCGGCGGAACTGCTCGGGCACGTCTGCGACCTGTTCGTCTACGCCGCCCTCGAACAGGACCTGTCGTGGTTCCTGATGCACCGGCACGTCTCCGTCGAACGCGCCAAAGCGGTCCGGCGCGGCGTCAACGAGCTGTGCGCGCAGCTGCGGCCGCACGCCGCAGACCTGGTCGACGCCTTCGGCATTCCGGAGTCGCTGCTGGCCGCACCTATGCTCGAACACGCCTGACCCGGCCCCGGAGGGTATCGCGGGCACCAGCTCGCTGCCTCAGCTCAGGCCGCGAACTGGAAACGGCGCCGCGAAAGACGGGGTCAGCGGCTGATCTTGTGCATCCGGCCCAGAGTGGCCTGCCAGAACGATCCGTCGGGGCCGATCGTGCCGGTCAGTTCCATCGGCTCGTCGAACGGGGCGTCGCCGATCTTCAGCGTGCGTACCCGCTTGCCGGTCCTGAAGTCGGTGGCGATGTAGTCGACGGCACCGGTCTGCTGGATCGCCCCGGGTACGTACGGTCCGTAGCCGAGGGCGTGGATCAGGCCGTCGGCGCGGGACAGCCGGGGCAGGGTGGCGAGCCGGTCGGAGTTCTCCCACACCCGCCGGCAGGCGCCGTCGCGCACGTCGATGCGGGTGGCGCCGCCGGTGAAGCCGGCGCTCTCCGGGCGGCTCGGCCCGTCCACCGCCATCGGCGGGTACTGGTAGCCGTAGGTGCTCGGGATGACCAGCGAGTCGCCCCACGCCAGAATCGAGTTCTCGGTGCCCTGACCGGACCGGGCGAAGGCGGGCATGGAGCACACCTGCTCGCCGGTGTCGCTGCGGTAGACGAGCAGCCGCGGCCGCCGGTCGGCGTTGTCGACGATGGCCACCCAGCCGTCGCCGCCGGGGCCGAAATAGGTGGGGGTGGTGCCCGACCCCCAGGTCAGCTGGCCCGGCTTGCGGGCCGAACCGCGATCGTAGGCACGCCGCCACACCGTGCGCGGCACTCCGTCGTCGCCCGCCCGCATCTCGTACAGCGCATGCGTGGTCAGGACCGAGACGCCGGACTCGCGCACGGTCAGCCCGTTGCCCAGTTTCTCGCCGCGCGGCAGCCGGGTCGTCCCCAGC
Source organism: Gordonia sp. VNK21 (assembly GCF_046098115.1). Taxonomy (NCBI): domain Bacteria; kingdom Bacillati; phylum Actinomycetota; class Actinomycetes; order Mycobacteriales; family Gordoniaceae; genus Gordonia; species Gordonia sp. VNK21. Next base: position 57,770 of record NZ_JBJURU010000003.1, read on the forward strand.
ACGGTGCCGCCGCGGGTCACGGTGCCCACCAGCCCGTTGGTGGTGACGTACCAGATGCGTCCCTGCCAATCCGGGGCCAGACCGGTGATCGCATCCCCGGCCGGCAGTTTCGCGGAGACGTCGATCCGCTTGTCCACGGTCACCGCCCAGCCGTCGGCGGTGCGGTGATGACCGACGAACAGGATGGCCCCGGAACCGTCGGCCACCACCACCCGGTCGCGATCGTCGAGGTAGCCGTACACCCCGCCGAGCAGGCCGCCCTTGGCGAGCTCGCGTTGCGCGATCGGCTGCGCGGTCCGCGGATCGAAGAGCACCACCGTGGGCACCGCCACCTGCAGGGGATCGGTGCCGACGAACCTGGTGCACAGGGACACCGGCAGTCCGTCGCTGCCGATGAAGGTGGCCGCGCAGGCGCCGCCCGGAATCGACGACGCCGCCGACCTCGCGCTGCGGCCCGGGCCGGGCAGCGGGGTGGAGTCGGTGGAGTACAGGTCGCCGTGCATGAGCGAGGTGCCCACCGGCCCCACGCCGATCGCCGGCGACGGGGCGGCCGGGGCCGCCGCGGGCAGCGGGTCGGCGGTGGCCGCGGGGACCGAGGCTCCGAACAGGGCGGGGACTCCGAGCAGGGCGGCGGCGAGGATCAGGGCCACCGCGGGGGCGGGCCGGTTGCCGGACCGGTGTGGGCGCAGACGCATGACGTGGACGTTACCGCCCGGGCGCGGGCTCGTGGAGCGTTGCGATCACCGGGGTTCTGACCCGACGGCCGCCCCGGCGAGGGGATCGTGGCCGGATGTCCGTCAGACCTTCGGAATCACCAGGGGCGTATGGGATTCCGGATCGCCGATGATACGGCACGGCAGCCGGTACACCTGCTCGATGAGCTCGGGGGTGACGATCTCGGCGGGCGCACCCTGCGCGACGATCGAGCCGTCCTTCATCACCACCACGTGGTCGGCGTAGCGGAACGCCTGATTGAGCTCGTGAAGCACCACCACCACGGTGCGGCCGAGTTCCCGGTTGAGCCGGGTGAACAGATCGAGCAGCTCCACCTGGTGGGTGATGTCGAGGTAGGTGGTCGGCTCGTCGAAGAGCACCAGGTCGGTCTGCTGGGCCAGCACCATCGCGATCCACACCCGCTGCCGCTGGCCGCCGGACAGCTCGTCGACGAGCCGGCCGGAGAGCTCGTCGGTCCGGGTCGCGGTCATCGCGTCGACCACGGCCCGCTCGTCCTCGGGCGTCCACTGCTGGATCAGATGCTGGTGCGGGAACCGGCCGCGGGCCACCAGGTCGGCCACCCGGATCCCGTCCGGGGCGATGGAGGTCTGCGGCAGCAGCCCGAGGCGCCGCGCCACCTCCTTGGCCGGCAGCGTGTTGATCTCGGCCCCGTCGAGCAGCACCGTCCCGGTCGACGGGCGCAGCAGCCTCGACAGAGCGCGCAGCAGCGTCGACTTCCCGCAGGCGTTGGGGCCGATGATCGCGGTGACCCTGCCGTCGGGGACGTCGAGGTTCAGGTTCTCGCTGATCACCCGCTTGTCGTAGCCGAGGGTGAGGTTCTGGCCGCTCAGCCGGGTGGGGGCGGTGGTCGGGTGCGCCGCATCCGGAACGCTCCGGCGCAGTCGGGGGCTTCTCATCGGGCAACTCCTCGGGTTCTCACTGGCGGCTCGCCTCCCGGGCGAGCAGCCAGAGCAGGTACACGCCGCCGATGGACACCGTGACGATGCCGACGGGCAGCTGGGTGGGGGCGAAGAGCCGCTGGGCGATCAGGTCGGAGACGGCCAGCAGCAGTGCGCCCATCGCCGCGGCGGGCACCATCGCCACCGAGTCGGTGCGCGCGAGCCGCTTGGCCAGCTGCGGAGCGGCCAGGGCGACGAAGGCGATCGGTCCGGCGGCCGCGGTGGCCAGCGCGGTCAGCGCCACACCCAGCACGATCAGCGCCAGCCGCGTGGGCTCGGTGCGCACGCCCAGCGCGCGGGCGGTGTCGTCGCCCATCTCCATCATCGGCATCCGGGTGGCGAACGGGATGAGCAGGACCAGCACCAGTGCCACGCTCAGCCCGGCGCTGCGGACCTCGCCCCATTCGGCGCCGTCGAGCGAGCCGGTGCCCCAGACGGCGGCCGACATGGCGGTGTCCAGGTCGGCGGTGAGGATCATCCAGGTGTTGAAGGAGGCGAGCACCGCGCTGACCGCGATGCCCACGATGATCAGCCGGAAGCCCTGCACCCCGCGTTTGAAGGCCAGCAGATAGACCAGCAGGGCGGTGACGATGCCGCCGATCAGGGCGCCCCAGGCGGTGCCCATGTGTTCGCCGCCGAAGAGCACCATGATCACCAGCACGCCGGTGTAGGCGCCGGTGTTGAAGCCGATGACGTCCGGGCTGCCGAGCGGGTTGCGGGTGAGGGACTGGAAGATCGCACCGCTCACGCCGAGGGCTGCGCCGAGGATCAGCGCCAGCAGTGCGCGCGGCATACGGCGGTCGATCACCACCCGCCGGTCCCAGGCGTCGCCGCCGCCGAAGACGGTCTGCACCACCCGCCAGACGGTGATGTCGTAGTCGCCGAGCACCAGGGCCACCAGCGTGGTGATCACTGCGGCGGCCAGCAGCAGGCCCACGACGGCGGTCACCCGCACGTCGAGGCGGAAGGAGAAGGCGCCGCGGATACGCAGCGGCAGGACCGGACGGCCGAAGTCGATGCTCACAGTCCGCTCGCCTTCCGCCGGCGGACCAGGACGATCAGCACCGGCGCACCGATGAAGGCGGTGACGATACCCACCTGCAGTTCGCCGAGGAGCCGGCCGATCACATCGGAGACCAGCAGCAGGACGGGACCGCCGAGCAGGGTGTAGAGCAGGATCCAGCGCTGTTCCGGGCCGACGATCCAGCGGGCCACATGCGGCACCATCAGGCCGACGAAGCCGATCGGTCCGGCGGCGGCGGTGGTGGCGCCGCAGAGCAGGGTCACCGCGATGATGCCCAGGGTGCGGGTGCGGGCCACGTCGGCGCCGAGCGAGTGGGCCAGGTCGTCGCCGAGCGCCACCGCGTTGAGGGAGCGGGAGACCAGTGCGGCCAGCAGCAGCCCCACCAGGATGAAGCCGGCCATCGAGCCGCTGATCTGCAGGCTGTCCCGGATACCGATGGTGCCGGCGTTCCAGTAGGCCATGTACTCGAAGGTTGCGGGTTTGAGCAGCATCATGCCCTGGGTGATGCCGCCGAGCACGGCGGTCACCGCCACGCCGGCCAGGGTGAGGCGGATGGGGGTGGCGCCGCCGCGCCCGCGCGAGCCGATGCCGTAGACCAGGACGGTGGCGGCCACCGCGCCGAGGAAGGCGAACCACACGTACGAGTGGAAGCTGGTCATCCCCAGAGTGCCGACGGCGATGGCCACGAAGAGCGCGGCACCGGCGTTGACGCCCAGAATGCCCGGGTCGGCCAGCGGGTTGCGGGTCATCGCCTGGATGAGGGCGCCGGCCACGGCCAGCGACATGCCCACCAGCAGACCGAGCAGCGTGCGGCCGAGCCGGTCCTCGCGGACCACGGTCTCCCGGGTGGAGCCGTCGAAGTGGAAGATCGCATCCCAGATCAGGTGCAGCGGCAGGCCGGTGTCGCCCACGGTCAGGCTGAGAAAGACGGCGCCGCCGAGCACGATCAGCAGGATCAGGGCGCCGAGTGCGCGGATGCCGTTGCTGCGCGCCAGCCCGGATCCGCGGTCGGACTGCGGCGGCGCCGGGTCGGCGGGATGCTCGGCGGTGTCGACGCTCACCGCTGCTCTCGTTCCACTGGCCGTCTCCGGATCATCTCGTCTCATCGGGTGTCGCGGGTCCGGTGGGCACCGGACGTTCCGTACGGTACCGGTCCGCGGGCACCGCTGACCGGTTGCGGTCCGGCGACCGCCGGATTCGCAAACATATTTGGTAATGCTTACCTTAGTCGGTGGGTCCCAGTGGATTGCATCGCGCCGCCCGCGCGCGAGCGCCGTCCTGGCCCGGCCCGTACAGCATCACCGAACAGAACGAGTCGTCCACCGATGAAGATCGCCGATGTCCTGCCCCTGACCCCCGTTCAGGAGGGCCTGCTCTACGCGTCCACGCTCAGCGACCAGGGGGCCGATCCGTACACCGTGCAGGTCCAGCTTCACCTGACCGGCCGGCTCGACCCGGCACTGCTGCAGACCGCCGCCCAGGCCGTCTTCGACCGGCATCCGAACCTGCGCACCTGCTACCGGCGGCGCAAGAACGGCATGCCGGTGGCCCTGGTCCTCGACGGCGCCCGGATCGGCTGGGCCGAACACGACCTGCGCGAGGCGGGCGACCCCCGGCAGGAGTGGGCGCAGCTGTGCGAGCAGGACGGCCGACGACGCTTCGACATCGCGAACCCGCCGCTGCTGCGGCTGACCGTGGGCCGGCTGGGTGCGGACGACTGGCGGGTCCTGGTGACCAACCACCACCTGGTCCTCGACGGCTGGTCGTCGCCGATCCTGCTGCAGGAGATCTTCCAGACCTATGCGGCCGGCGGCGATCCCGCCGGGTTGCCGGCCCGCCGCCCCTTCCGCGACTTCCTGTCCTGGCTCGAGACGCGCGAGCAGGAGCCGGCCCTGCAGCGCTGGCGGCAAGTCCTCGGCGACGATCCCGCACCGACGCTGCTCGCCACCGACGGTGACGCGCTCGGCCGACGGCCCGAGCAGCGGATCCTGGACGGCTTCGGCGATCTGCACCAGCGGCTCGCGCAGCGGGCCCGGGCGGCCGGGCTGACGGTGGGCACGCTGGTGCAGACCGCCTGGGGCCTGGCGCTGGCCGGGGAACTGGGCGCCGTCGACGTCCTGCTCGGCGCCACCGTGAGCGGGCGAAGCCCGGAGCTCGACCGGTCCGGGGAGATCATCGGCATGACCCTCGGCGCGGTTCCCGTCCGGGTGAGCGCCGGCCCGGCCCGGACGGTGCTCGAGGTGGCCCGGGCGGTGCAGCAGTCGCAGGCGCTGGTGCTCGACGATCACTGGGTGGGGCTGCCGGCCGTCGCGGGCGCGGTGGGGCTCGGTGAACTCTTCGACACCCTGCTGGTCTTCGAGAACCACCTGCGCGAACCCGGTCCGGTGCACGCCGCCGCGCAGGCTGCGGGCCTGGCGTTGACCGAGGTGGCCCCGCGGGACTCCACGCATTACCCGATCACCGTCCAGGTGATCCCGGGCGAGGACCTGCAGATCCGGCTGCACCACCTGCCGCAGGCGGTGCCCGCCGACCGGATCGACCGGCTCGCCCGGGGGTTCGCCGCCGCCCTGACGGCGCTCGCCGACCGGCCCGAGACGACGGTGGCCGAGCTGCCCACGCTCTCCGCGGCGGAGGCCGCCGCACTCCGCGACCTCGGCGACGGCGGACCGGCGGCGCCCGAGCGCCTCCCGCTCGGAGCCCTGCCCGAGCAGGCCTCCGGGCTGCTGCGCGGCGCAGGCGAGGAATACGGGTACGCCGAGCTCGACACCCGCACCCGGGCGCTCACCGAGCGGCTGATCAGGATCGGTATCGGTCCGGAATCCATTGTCGCTCTGGCGATCCCGCGCAGCTTGGACTCGGTGGTCGCGGTGCTGGCCGTACTCCGCGCCGGGGCCGCGGTCCTGCCGGTGGAGTTGAGCTACCCGGCCGAGCACGTCGCCTTCCTACTGGCCGACGCACAGCCCGACCTGCTCATCGCCGAGCCGTCGGACGGTCTGCCCACCGATGCTCCGCGGCTGGTGATCGGTGCGCCGGACACCGATCCGCAGCCCGCCGCCGCGCCGGTGGACCGCCCGGTGCGCGAGGCCAACCCGGCCTACCTGATCTACACCTCCGGATCCACCGGGCGGCCCAAGGGTGTGCTGGGCACCCGCCGCGGACTGGCGGACCGGCTGGCCTGGGCCGCGCAGCTGTGGCCGCCGACCGGCCGCGACGTCCGGCTGGTCAAGAGTTCCTTCTCGTTCATCGACGGACTGACCGAACTGCTCGGTGCGTTACAGGCCGGGGCGGGGATCGTGCTGGCCGACGACGCCCAGCGCAGCGATCCGATCGCCCAGGCGCAGCTGCTCGCCGAACACCGGATCGGCCAGGTCACCGCGGTGCCCTCGCTGGCCGCCGAGCTCGCGGCGACGGCGCCGCGAGCGGTGGCTGAGGTGCAGCGCTGGGTGCTCTCCGGGGAAGCGCTGACCGGCGATGTGGCCGCGGTGCTGCAGCCCGGGGAGGTGATCAACTCCTACGGCTCCTCCGAAGTGGCCGGCGACGTCACCTTCGGCCCGGTCGATCCGGCCGGCCCCGGACGCGCCCCCATCGGCACCCCGGTGCCCGGTGTGGTGGTGCACCTGCTCGATCCGTCCCTGCGTCCGGTGCCGCCCGGCGGCATCGGCGAGATCTACGTCGCCTCGCCGCAGAACGCCCGCGGCTATCTCGGCCGGCCGGCGCTGACCGCGGAGAGCTTCGTCGCCGATCCGTTCGGCGGCGGACGGCTCTTCCGGACCCGCGACCTCGGCCGCTGGGACGAGTGCGGCCGGCTCGAATTCCACGGCCGGGTCGACGGCCAGGTCAAGATCCGCGGTCACCGGGTCGAGACGGTGGGTGTGGAGGCCGTCGTCCGGGAGGTGGCCGGGGTGACCGGCGCCGCCGTGGTCGTGCGTCCGGACGTCGCCGGGGCCGCGGGACTGTGGGCCTATCTGACCGTCGACGGCTCGGCGCCGTCCCCGGCCGGCATCCGCGCCGAGCTGAGTCGCCGGCTGCCCGAGTACTCGGTCCCGTCCATACTGATCCTCGATGCCCTGCCGACCCTGCCGAACGGCAAGGTGGACCGGCGCAGCCTGCCGGACCCGGCCGCCGCCGCGGCCGCCGCCCGCCCGGCCGGGCGGGCGGCGTCGGGTGCCACGCAGGAGCTGCTGGCCGGACTGTTCGGCGAACTGCTCGGCGGCGGCCCGGTGAACGCCGAAACCGACTTCTTCGCCGCCGGCGGGCATTCGCTGCTGGCCACCCGGCTGGTGCATCGGCTGACCGTCGACGCCGGCGTGACCCTGTCGGTCCGCGAGATCTTCGACCATCCCACCCTCGAGCAGCTGGCGGCCCGGATCGAGGCGGGTGCCACCGCGGAGGAGACCGGTCCGTCGGCCCTGGCGACGGACCGTCCCGATCCGCTGCCGGCCACCGCCGCGCAGCGCCGCCTCTGGGCGCTCGACCGGCTGCACCGCGATGAATCCGGTGTGGGTGAGCGCGCCTACAACCTGGTCTTCGTGGTGGAACTGACCGGGCCGGTGGAGATTCCGGCACTGGCGGCCGCGGTGCGGGAGGTCGTCGACCGGCACGAGTCGTTGCGCACGCTGCTGGTGTCCGACGATGACGGGGGCCTGTGGCAGCAGATCCTGCCGCCGGAGGACGGTGCCGTGCTCTCGGTCCACGACGGTCCGGAAGCCGTTGCCGCCCTGGAGGATCCGGCGAACCGGCCGTTCGAGCTCGACGTCGAGGCACCGATGCGGGCCGATCTGGCCCGCATCGGCGACGAGCACTGGACCCTGCAACTGGTGGTTCATCACATCGCGGGCGACGAATGGTCCACGCCGGTCCTCTTCGACGAGCTCGCCGACGCCTACCGGCGCACCCTGACCGGCGCCGGGGCCGCCCCGGCGCGGCCGGTCCAGTACGCCGATGCGGCACGCTGGCAGGAGCAGGTCCTGGCAGCGGAGGACGCCGACGGGCGCAGTCTGCGTGAGCGGGAACGCGACTACTGGCGGGGCGTGCTGGGCGGGCTGCCGGACGAGCTGGCGCTGCCCTACGACCGGCCGCGCCCGGCCTACGCCTCGGGGGCCGGCGCCGCCGTGACCTTCGAGCTTCCGGCCACGGTCGCCGACGGCCTGCAGCGGCTGGCTCGGCGCACAGGCACCACCGGCTTCATGGTGGCTCACGCCGCGCTGGCCGCGCTCTGGTCCCGGCTCACCGGCGCCGACGACATCCCGATCGGCACCCCGGTGGCCGATCGCGGGCACCCGGAGCTGGCGGCGGTGATCGGCATGTTCACCAACAGCGTGGTGCTGCGGGCCCGGGTCTCCGGCGATCCGGACTTCACCGCGCTGCTCGCCCGGATCCGGGAGGTGGACCTGGCCGCTCTCGACCACCAGAGCCTGCCGTTCCAGGAGGTGGTCGACGTCCTCGATCCGCCGCGCGAGGCGGCCCGCAGCCCGCTCTTCCAGACGATGCTGCAGTTCCGCGCCCCGGTGCCGGACCCGGAACTGGCCGGCGCGGCGGCCGCCGTCCGCTACCGGGAGACCACCACCGCCAAGTTCGATCTGACCGTCGACTTCAAGGAGAACGGTCCGGGGCAGCCGATCTCGGGCCGCATCGAATACGCCGCCGACCTGTTCGACCACGGCACCGTCGCCCGGATGGCCGCCGCGCTGGTCCGGATCTTCGAAGCGGTCACCGCCGATCCCGGCCTGCGGGTGACGCAGTTGCCGGTGCTCAGCGCCACCGACCGGGAACAGCTCGACGGCTTCGCCGCCACCGCGCATCCGGTGGATCCGCAGCTCGACCTCACTGCGCTGATCTGGGCGACGGCGCAGCGCCATCCGGAGCAGCTCGCGGTGTCGGGTGCGGGCGGGGAGCTGACCTACCGGGAGCTGACGGACGCCGCCGACGCACTCGCCGCCGCCCTGGCCGGCGCCGGGGTGGGAGTCGATCAGGTGGTGGCGGTGGATCTGCCTCGCAGCCCGGCGCTGCTGGTGGCGGTACTCGCCGCCGGCCGGGCCGGAGCCGCCTATCTGCCGCTCGACCGCGACCATCCGGCACAGCGCCGGGCCTTTGTACTCGACGATGCGCGCCCGGCCGCGATCCTGACCGACGACCCGGACTTCGCGGGGACAGCGGCCCCGGTGCTCCGGATCGATGCCCGCGGTGTCCTGGCCGGTGAGGCGCCGGCCGGAACCCTGCCCGCACCCGGAACCCTGCCCGCGGGCCGGGCCGCGTACTTGATCTACACCTCCGGCTCCACCGGTACCCCCAAGGCGGTGGTGGTCGATCACCGGGCCATCGTCAACCGGCTGCAGTGGATGCAGGACCGCTTCGGCCTGGAGCCCGGGGAGCGGGTGCTGCACAAGACCCCCACCGGATTCGACGTCTCGGTCTGGGAGCTGTTCTGGCCCTTGCTCACCGGCGCCACGGTGGTGCTCGCCGAGCCGGGCGCACACCGGGACCCGGCGGCCATCGAGCAGACGCTGGCCGAAGAGCAGATCAGCACGGTGCACTTCGTGCCGTCACTGCTGCGGGCCTTCCTCACCGAGACCACCGCCGCGCTGCCGGCCCTGCGTCGCATCCTGTGCTCCGGGGAGGCGCTCACCGCACCGCTGCGAGACGGTGTGGCGCAACGCTTCCCGCAGGTCTCGCTGCACAATCTGTACGGCCCCACCGAGGCGGCCGTGGACGTCACCGAGATCGATGTCACCGCCACCACCGGGCCGGTGGTGCCCATCGGCGGGCCGGTGTGGAACACCGGTCTGCACGTCCTCGGACCGAGGCTCGAAGAACTGCCGATCGGCGTCTGGGGTGAGCTGTACCTGTCCGGCCGTCAGCTGGCCCGCGGCTATGCCGGCCGGTACGGGCTGACCGCGACGACCTTCGTCGCCTGCCCGTTCGGCGCCGGGGGCGCGCGGATGTACCGCACCGGCGACATCGCCCGGTGGACGGCCGACGGAGTCCTCGAATACGCCGGCCGGCGCGACCAGCAGCTCAAACTGCGCGGGCAGCGCATCGAGCCGGGCGAGATCGAACAGGCGCTGCTGGGCACCGGCGAACTGCGGCAGGCCGTGGCGCTGGGTCACCGCACCGCCGACGGGCGCACCATGCTGGTGGCCTACGCGGTGCCGGCCGACGGCGCCGCCGCCGATCCGGACCGGATCCTCGAGCGGATCGCCGAGGTCCTCCCGGCCCATCTGGTACCGGCGACCCTCACCCTGCTCGACGAGCTGCCGGTGACCGGCAACGGCAAACTCGACCGGCGTGCGCTGCCCGATCCGGTGTTCAGCCGGGGTGGCGGTGGGACGGCCGGGCCCGGCGAACAGGCGGTGGCCGCCGTCTTCGCCGACGTGCTCGCCCCCGGCGCCGAGGTGGGTTCGGGCGACGACTTCTTCGCCCTCGGCGGCGACAGCATCATCGCCATCACCGTGGTCAACCGGCTGCGCCGGCACGGCTATGCGGTGACCGTCAAAGACCTCTTCGAGCACCGCACCGTCGGAGCGGTCGCCGGTGCGGCCGTGCCGGTCTCGGCCGGCGGCCCCGCCGACGAGAGCCGAGGCGACCGGCCCCTGCCGCTGACCCCGATCGTCGCGCAACTCGCCGCCCGCGGCGGCCGCTGGCAGTCGCTGGCGCAGTCGATCACCGTGACGGTGCCCGACGGGGTGGACGCGCCGGAACTGCACACCGTCCTCGATGCCGTTCTGGACCGGCACGAGGCGCTGCGCCTGCAGGTGCAGCCCGGACCGGGCGGGGTCTGGGTGGTGCGGCCGCAGCCGGCCGGGGCCGTCCGGGCCGACGAAGTGTTGACCGTGCACCGGCTGGACGCGCCGCCGGACGAGGCCGGGTACCGGGAGATCGCGGCCGAGACCCAGGCGCGCCTCGACCCGGTGGCGGGCGGCTGCCTGCAGGCCGCGGCGATCCTGGCTCCCGGACATCGGCGCCTGCTGCTGGTGATCCACCACCTGGCCGTCGACGCGGTGAGCTGGCGGATCCTGCTCGAGGACCTGGCCGAGGCCGCCGAGTCGGTGACGGCCGGCCGGCCGCCGGCGCTGGCCGCGCCCGGGACCAGCTACCCGGCCTACACCGATGCGCTCGCCGCCCAGGCCGCTGCGCCGGAGACGATGCGGGAGCTGGCCCGGTGGCGTGCGCTGCTGGCCGGGACCGTCGATCCGCTGGCCGGCGCCCCGGCCGGAACTCAGGCCGATCTCGCGGTGCACACGCTGACGCTCTCCCCGGAGGCCACCGCGGGGTATCTGTCGGCCGGCTCGGTGACGGCGGCCCTGATCGCCGATGTGGCTGCGGCCGTGAAGGACTGGTGCTCCGCCCGGGATGTGCCCGGAGCTCCGCTGCTGGTGGACGTGGAGGGACACGGCCGCGACGTCGCCGATCTGGACCTCGCGCGCACGGTCGGCTGGCTCACCACGGTCGCGCCGGTGCGGTGCGAGGCCGGTGCTGCTCCGGAGGACCTCGCCGGGCAGCTCGAGGGTCCGCGGCACGGCTACGGCCTGCTGCGGTACGGCAATGCGCGCACGGCCAGGGTGCTCGGCGCCCTGCCGGGCGCGCGGGTGCTGGTCAACTATCTGGGTGCGCTGGACCTGGCGGGGGAGCGGCCCTGGCAGCCGGCCCCCGAAGCGCGGTGGACCCGCACCACGCCGGCCGCCGACCTGACCGTCGACTATCCGCTGACCGTGGACGCCCGCGTGCAGCGCGACGCCGACGGCGGCGCCCGGCTGACCGTCGAACTCACCTACTCGGGCACTGCGATTCCCGCCGGGCAGGCGCCGGAGCTGGCCGGATCACTCGAGCGCCGACTGGACGAGCGAGGGCGGATGGCCGCCGAATTATGCATAGGGTAACCTAACTTGCGTTCCGAACCCCGGAGAGGACAGACCATTGGCCAAGAAACGACTGACTCGTGCGCGGAACCTGATCATCGCGCTCACCGCCACCGCTTCGCTCGTCGCCGCCTGCGGCAGCGACGACAGCTCGTCGAGCAGCCCCGCCGACAAGGGTGTCAAGGCGGTCGGCTGCAAGTCCGAGCAGACCAGCGGCGAGCGGGTGATCAAGGACACCTTCTACGGTGACGTGACCATCCCGGCCGATCCGCAGCGGATCATCTCCGGCTGGCTGGTGGGCACCGAGCTCATCGACCTCGGTGTGACCCCGGTCGGCATGCTCGAGGACGGCAAGACCAACGCCACCCCCGAGGAGCTGGCCAAGGTCAAGGACGTCCCGACCATCGGCGCCATCGCCTCGGGCATCAACACCGAACAGGTCATGGAGCTCAAGCCGGACCTGGTGATCACCTTCATCCGCAAGGATGTGGCCGAGAAGCTCAACACCAAGGCGCTCGACGGCGTCGCACCGGTGGTGGCCTTCGAGATCGAAGAGCCGATCGACGTCTGGAACAACTTCCCGAAGGTCGCCGACGCCCTGGGCTGCGGCCCGGCGCTCGACGCCGAGCTCGAGCGGCTCAGCGCCGACTTCACCAAGATCGGCACCGACGACAAGGCCAAGATCGACGAACTGGGCAGTGTCGCCTACGTGGAGGGCTCGGCCGCACCGTCGACCTTCCAGGTGGCCACCAACACCTCGCTCGTCTACGAGCGGCTCACCAAGTCGGGCCTGACCTACTTCAACGGTGTGCCGGACAAGCCGGAGCGCTACAACGAGCAGATCTCCACCGAGGACATCGACCGCCTCTCCTCGGCCAACGTGCTCTTCTACGAGGCCGACGCCGAGGGCAAGCCGACGCCGCGCACCAAGGCGCTGCTCGACTCGGCGGCGTTCAAGACGCTGCCGGCGGCCAAGGCGGGCAATCTGTTCCCGTACCGCACGCCGTACGCCTACACGATCGCCGCCGGCGACCGGCAGGTCGAGGACATCACCAAGGCCGTCGCTGAGGCCAAGCCTGCTCAGTGACCACCACCGATTCGCTTTCCGGCAGCAGCCGGTCGGTTGACGCACTGCCCCGGTCCACGGACCGGGGCAGTGTGGCACGGGGGCTCGCCGCCGCCCAGCGGGAGATCTGGGTGGCCGGCCGGCTGACCGACGATCCCACCGCGTACACCACCGCGATGCTCGCGGATCTGCGCGGACCGGTCGACATCGACCTGCTCGCCGGCGCCATCGACACCGTCGTCTCCTGGTCGTCGGTGCTGCAGGTGCGGTTCGCCGCCACGGCTTCCGGTGAGGTGCACCAGTACCCGGACATCGATCCGCCGCGCTGTCGGGTGGTGGATCTGCGTGATGCGGACCGGCCCGAGGAGGCCGCCCGGGACTACGCCGCGGCCGAGCTGGACCGGCCCTTCGACGTGACCGACGGTCCGCTGCTGCGCGCGGTGCTGCTGCGGGTGGCCGACGACCGCACCCTGGCCTACCTGGCGGCGCATCACCTGATTCTGGACGGCACCGCGGTGGGGCTGCTGCTGTCGGTGGGCATGACCCGGTACGCCGACCTGCAGGCCGGCCGTGAGCCCGCGCCGGCCCGCGACTGGAGCCTCGACACGCTGCTGGCGCTGGAGACCCGGTACCGCGAGTCCGCGGCCTTCGCCGACGACGAGAACTTCTGGCTGGCCCAGGTGGCCGGCGCCCCGGAGCCGCCCCGGCTGCTGACCGGGCTGGACCCCGCGCCCCGGCGAGCGGCGATCCTGCCGGTGCCGCTTGCCGCCGGTCAGTACGACCGCCTCTACGCCTCCGCCCGGGAACTGGGCGTGCGCACGGCGGGCCTGCTGATGTCGGCGCTCGCCGGATTCCTCTACCGGCGCACCGGAGACCACGACCTGCTGCTGGCCGTGCCGATGGCCGCCCGCACCACTCCGGAGCTGCGTTCGCACCTGGGCACCCTGGCCACAGTGCTGCCGCTGCGGGTCCGCCTGCGGGCCGGCGCCGACTGGCGGCAGAGCGCCGGCGACGTCGACGCACTGCTGTCGGAAGCCGTGGCGCACAGCCGGTTCCGCGGTGAGGATCTGCGGCGGGCGCTGCGCGAGCAGGGGGCCGTCCGGCCGATCTTCGGCGTCGGCGGCAATGTGCTGCCGCTGAACACCCGGGCCTTCGATCGGGCGGGCTTCGACGCCCGGCTGGAGATCCTCTCCTCCGGACCGACCGGCGACGTCGACGTCTTCTTCGAGGTCGACGCACCGGCCCGCACCCTGCGCATCAATCTGCACGGCCCCGGCAGCCACCTGGACGAGATGGCCGCCGTCGCCGACGATTTCGCCGCCTACCTGGGCGAGCTGCTGGCCGACCCGGAGACGATCATCGGTCCGCCCCTGCGCATCGCGGCGGACTCCGACCGCCCGGACCAGGGCGAGGACGCCGGCGGCGCCGAGGCCGGGGGCGGCACGCTGCCGGGCGCCGAGGAATGGATCACCCGCAACGACGACGCGCTCGGCGAGCTCACCGAGGATGCGGCGGAATCCGGTGTGGTGACCGCGATCCTGCCGACCCCGCCGCGGCTGACCCTCGCGCAGCTGTCGTCGGCGGTGGCCGCGGTGACCGCGGCCCATCCCGAACTCGCGCTGACCCCGCAGCGCTGGGCGCCGGGATTCTGGGACTACACGCAGACCCCGGCGGCTCCGGTGACCGTGCTGGCCGCGGGAGCCGACGACGAGCAGTTGCGGGCCGCCGCCGATCCGGCCGGGAGCTTCACCGCGGCCTGGTCGCCGGGTCTGCGCCAGGATCCCGGAGCCCTGGCGCTGAGCGCCCACCCGCTGGTCGTCGACGAGCCCGGCCGCGCGGTGCTGCGCCGGGACTTCGAGGCGGCCTTCGCCGACATCGCGGGCGGCCGGCCGATCCACGTGAAACCGGCACCCGCGCCGACGGAGCTCGCGGCCGCCGCCGCGGACCGGGCCCTGTCCGCGCCGGTGCTCGCGCAGCTCGACGACTGGACCGCGCTGGCCGCCGAGGCCATCGCCCCGACGCCCGCACCGGACGTGGTCCGGAGACAGGTCGGGGCCGACGCCGATGCGCTCGAACCCGCAGGACTGGATCTGGCCGGCGCCGCCCTCGCCGCCTGCTCGCTGGCGCTGAGCCGCGCCGGCGGCGGGCCGGAGGTGGTGGGACTGCGCCGCACCGGACGGACCGCCGCCACCGCCGCCTCGGCGGCCCCGCTGGCCTTCAGTGCGCCGGTGCGCACCGTGCCCGGCGACGCCGCCGGCCCGGTGCTGCGAGCGGCGCGCGCCGCCTTGCGTGAGCAGCCCGACGGGGGCCTCGGTTACGCCCTGCTGCGCTATCTGCACCCGCAGGCCAGCGCGGCTCTGAGTGCCGGGACCGAGCCCTACCGGATCGACGTCGCCGACCACCGTGGTCTGCGGATCCACGGAGAGGCGGCCGAGGGCCCCGATGCCCGGGTGCTCGCGACCGACGACGGCCTCCTGGTCGAGATCGCCGCAGTGCCCGGCGGGGTGGACTGCGGCTCCGGCGAGTTCGCCCGGCTGTGGGCGCAGGCGCTGACCGAGGTCGTCGCCGCGGCCGGGGACAGCGAGAATCAGGCCGGCCCGTCCGGCGAGGCACTGGTCGGTGTCACTCTGAGCGCCCAGGCCGTCCGCGACCTGCAGGAACTGGCCGGCGGACCGATCGAGGCGGTGTGGCGGCTCTCGCCGCTGCAGGAGGGGCTGTACTTCCAGTCCACGGTGTCCGGTGAACTGGACGTCTACAACGCCCAGTTCGTGCTCGAATTCGATCGCGCACTCGATCCGGACCGCCTCCGGGAGGCCCTGCGCCGCCTGATGGATCGCCACCCGGCGCTGCGCTCGGGTTTCACCCACCAGCGACTGCCGGCGCCGGTGCAGTACATCGTCGCCGATCCGGCGGTACCCCTGGAGATCGTCGACCTGCGCGAGGAAGCGCAGGCCGCGCTGGCCGCGGCCATCGACGCCGCGGTGCAGACCGACCGGCGCCGCCGCTTCGATCCGGCCGGCGCACCCGCCTGGCGGGCCACCCTCATCCGGTGCCCCGGGGGCGACCGGATCGCGGTCTCCCGCCGGTTCCTGGTCTGGGACGGCTGGTCCAACGGTGCCTTCATCGCCGGGCTGCTCGCCGAGTACGCGGGCGAGCGCCGGGATGCGCCGCCGGCCGTCGAAGACGCGGCCTTCGCCCGCTATCTGCGATGGCTCGGAGACCGGGACGCCGGCGCCGCGATCGACGCGTGGAAGCGTTACCTGGACGGCTACGACGAGCCCTCGATGCTGGTGCCCGGCGCCGACCCGGTGGTGCGGGCGCAGACCCGGGTGAGCCGGCACCAGCTCTCCGCGGCCGCCTCCGCAGGCCTGAGCCGGACGGCGCAGAGCGCCGGGGTCACCCTCAACACGCTGCTCTCGGCGGCACTGCTGCTGGTCACCGGACGGTGGAGCGGACGCGGCGACGTGTCCATCGGCCAGACCGTCGCCGGCCGGCCGGCCGAGGTGGCCGGGGCCGACGAGGCGATCGGCATGTTCCTCAACACCGTGCCGGTGCGCTCGCGGCTCAGCGGATCGGCCCCCCTCGGCGACTGGCTGCGCGAGCAGCAGAACGCCCGCCTGGACCTGCTCGAACACGAGTGGCTCTCCCTCGGCGAGATCACTTCCGCCGTGGGCGGCGGAGGTCTCTTCGACGTGCTGATGGTGCTGCAGAACTTCATCGGCGACGCCGACCTGGGCGCCGAACACGGTGTGGTGGGCCATCAGAGCGAGGACCACACCCACTTCCCGCTGACCGTGGTGATCACCCCCGGCACCGAGCTGGCGGTGACCGTGGAGACCCGCTCCGATGTGATCGACGACGCCACCGCCGCCGGACTCGCCGAAGACCTGATGCTGCTGCTGGCGGCCTTCGCCGACGAGGCAGCCCTGGCTCTGCCGCTGGCCCGCCTGCCGATCGGCGCGAGCGAGCCGCCGCTGCCGGGGCGGTCGTTGCCGGTGCCCGAGCTGTCGGTCTCGGAGCTGCTGGGCGAGACCGCCGCCGCGATCCCGGACCAGCCGGCACTGGTCTTCGGCCAGACACAGCTGACCTTCGCCGAACTGGACGAGGCGATCAACCGGCTGGCCCGGCTGCTGCTGGCGCACGGGGCCGGACCCGAGCAGATCGTCGCTCTGGCCGTCGACCGGTCCATCGAGATGGTGGTCGCGTTGTTCGCCGTGCTGCGGACCGGCGCCGCCTACCTGCCGCTGGAACTGGCGCACCCGCCCGAGCGGCTCAACCGACTGGTCACCGACGCCCGGCCGCTGATCGGGTTGTCGGCGGGCGCCGGTGACGCAGAGACCGAGATCTTCGCCGGCAGCGGACTGGCGCCGCTCCGGCTGCGCAGCGAGGAGATCGCCGCACGGCTGGCGGCTCTGCCGGGTGGGCCGCTCACCGACGCCGAACTGGGCGGCTTCGGCCACGACCGGCCCGGCCGCCTCGACCATCCGGCCTATGTCATCTACACCTCGGGGTCCACCGGCCGGCCCAAGGGAGTGGTGACCGGCTACCGCGGGCTGACCAACATGTACGTCAACCACGAGGACGAGATCTTCCGGCCCGCCGTCGCTCGCGCCGGCACCGGCAGACTGCACATCGCGCATACGGTCTCCTTCGCCTTCGACATGTCCTGGGAGGAACTGCTCTGGCTCACCTACGGCCACACGGTGCACGTGTGCGACGAGGAGCTGCGGCGCGACCCCGATGCGCTGGTGCGGTATTGCGATGCGCAGCGGATCGACGTGGTCAACGTGACCCCCACCTACGCGGAGTACCTCATCGGGTCCGGGCTGCTGGCCGGCGCCGATCACGGAGGTCCGGTGGGCAGTCACCGACCCGCGCTGGTTCTGCTCGGCGGTGAAGCGGTGGGAACCGGTGTGTGGGAAGAACTCTCGTCCGCCGACGGGACCGCGGGCTACAACCTGTACGGACCCACCGAATACACCATCAACACCCTCGGCGGCGGCACCGACGAGTCCGCGTCCCCGACCGTCGGCCGCCCGATCAGCAACACCGTGGTGCACCTGCTCGACGGCTGGCTCCGGCCGGTCCCGCCCGGTGTGCCCGGGGAGCTGTACGTGGAGGGCGACGGGCTGGCCCGAGGCTACGCCGGGCGGCCCGAACTGACCGCGCTGAGCTTCGTCGCCCATCCCGCCGACCCCGGCCGGCGGCTGTACCGCACCGGCGACCTGGTGCGCCGGCGGGCCGACGGTCTGCTGGACTACCTGGGCCGCACCGACTTCCAGATCAAGGTGCGCGGCTACCGGGTTGAACCTGCCGAGGTGGAGGCCGCGCTGGCCGCGGTCCCGGGCGTCCGGCACGCGGCGGTACTCGCCCGCTCCGGTCCCACCGGCACCGCGCTCGCCGGCTATGTGGTGCCCGGTGAGGGTATGCCGGCCCTCGACCACATCCGGCGCACCCTCTCCGAGCAGTTGCCCTCGTACATGGTGCCCTCGAGCATCACGGTGATCGACGAGATCCCGGTGACCGTGAACGGGAAGCGGGATGCGTCCGCCTGCCCCGAACCGGTCCGTGCGGGCGGTGACGGCCTGAAGTCGGCCTCGCTGCTCGAACGCGTGCTCGCCGAGACCGCGGCCGAGGTCTTCGGCTTCGACGAGGTGGACCCCGAGGCCAATCTCTTCGACCTGGGTGCGCATTCGCTGCAGCTGATGGCCTTCGCCGATGCGGTGCGCAGGCGCCTGGACGTGGAGCTGGAGGTCTCCGAGGTCTTCACCAATCCGAGCATCAGCGCCATCGCCGCGGTCCTCGGCGGCGACACCGACACGCAATCGCGGCTGCGGGCGCCGGTGGTCACCTTCCGCGACGGCGGCACCGCGCCGCCGGTCTACTGCCTGCCGCCGGGCACCGGCCTGGGCTGGCGCTACGGCCAGCTGGCGGCACACATCCCGGCGGACCGGAGCGTGTATGCCGTGCAGGCGCCGCACATCGTCGGAGCCGGCGCCGAGCTCTCCACCGGTGGCCGGGTGCCCGGCGAGGTTCCCACCGCCCCGGACGACGTCGCCCGGTTCTTCGCCGACGCCATCGACTCGAGCGCGCCCGCCGGTCCGGTGGTTCTGCTCGGCTGGTCGTTCGGCGGCACCCTGGCGCCGTCCGTCGCCGCGGCGCTGTCCGCGCGCGGCCGCGCGGTGCAGTCGCTGGTGCTGATCGACGCCTACGCGCAGTCGCCGGCCGAATACTACGAGTACATCGATGCGCTGTCGCCGTCGGCGGCGGCCCTCGGCGCGCTGGATGTCCCGGTGCCGCCGGAACGGCTCGCCGACCTGACCCTCGAGCAGGCCAAAGAGCTGATCGCCCAGGGGGATTCGGTGTTCTCCGGGCTCGGTGAGGAGATCGTCGAAGCAGTGCTCGACTCGGCGTCGTGGTCGCTCGAGGTGATGCGCGATCTGGACGCCGCATCGGCCGTGGTCGAGGTGCCGGTGCTGTTCGTCCAGGCCGAAGCCGGGGACTCGCGGCAGACCTGGGGGGAATCCATTGCCGCCGTGCCGGTTCGGGCACCCGGCACACACGCCCAGATGCTGGGCCCGGAGGCCGTGGCCTCCTGGGGACCGGCATTGACCGACCACCTGCAGGAGTGACCGACATGCCCGGCGACGGTATCTCCATCCCGTTGACCAGCGCCCAGGCGGCGCTCTGGCTGGCTCAGACGCTGGATCCGGAGAACCCCACCGTCAACGTCTGCGACGCGGTGGAGATCGACGGCGACGTGGACGCGACACTGCTCGCTCAATGCGCACACGCAGCGATCACCGAATCCGATGCGCTCAGCACCCGCTTCGTCGCCGACGGCGACGGCTGGGCACAGCAACCCGGCGGCATGGATCTGCCGGCGCCCACCGTGCACACCGCCGACCCGGGCGATCCGTGGCCGGAACTGATCCGGCTCGCCCGCGTCTGGACCGGGCAGCCGCATGATCTGACCGTCGAACCCGGTGTGCGCCAGTGGATCGTGACCGCCGGACCGCGCACCTTCTGGATCCTGGCCGCCCACCATGCGCTCATCGATGCCTTCGGACTGTCGATGGTCTTCAAACGCGGCGCCGCGCGGTACAAGGCGGCCGAGACCGGCGGTGCGGTGAAGGGCTTCCCCCTCGGATCGGTGCGCGGCGTCGTCGACGGGGACCTGGCCTACCTCGGATCGCCCGACCGGGCCGCCGACGCCGAGTATTTCGCGGCGACCGCCCCCGACGAGCCGGCCGCTGCCGGCGGCGCCGGGCAGGCGCTGCGGGTGCGCACCGTGCGCACCGTTCTCGACGGGCTGACCGTCGAGCAGCTGTCCGCGGCCACCGAGGGCGGCAACTGGACGGTGACGGTGACCGCCGCGGTCGCCGCCTATCTGGCCCGCCGCACCGGGTCGTCGCACGCCGACCTGGGCTTTCTGCTGAGGAACCGGATCGGCCAG
>NZ_JBJURU010000003.1:77853-99964 GCF_046098115.1 Gordonia sp. VNK21
GAGGACGTCCACCAGCCAGTTACGGCCAGGGGTCCTCCTCCATTGCCGCCGTGCCGGTTCGGGCACCCGGCACACACGCCCAGATGCTGGGCCCGGAGGCCGTGGCCTCCTGGGGACCGGCATTGACCGACCACCTGCAGGAGTGACCGACATGCCCGGCGACGGTATCTCCATCCCGTTGACCAGCGCCCAGGCGGCGCTCTGGCTGGCTCAGACGCTGGATCCGGAGAACCCCACCTTCAACGTCTGCGACGCGGTGGAGATCGACGGCGACGTGGACGCGACACTGCTCGCTCAATGCGCACACGCAGCGATCACCGAATCCGATGCGCTCAGCACCCGCTTCGTCGCCGACGGCGACGGCTGGGCACAGCAACCCGGCGGCATGGATCTGCCGGCGCCCACCGTGCACACCGCCGACCCGGGCGATCCGTGGCCGGAACTGATCCGGCTCGCCCGCGTCTGGACCGGGCAGCCGCATGATCTGACCGTCGAACCCGGTGTGCGCCAGTGGATCGTGACCGCCGGACCGCGCACCTTCTGGATCCTGGCCGCCCACCATGCGCTCATCGATGCCTTCGGACTGTCGATGGTCTTCAAACGCGGCGCCGCGCGGTACAAGGCGGCCGAGACCGGCGGTGCGGTGAAGGGCTTCCCCCTCGGATCGGTGCGCGGCGTCGTCGACGGGGACCTGGCCTACCTCGGATCGCCCGACCGGGCCGCCGACGCCGAGTATTTCGCGGCGACCGCCCCCGACGAGCCGGCCGCTGCCGGCGGCGCCGGGCAGGCGCTGCGGGTGCGCACCGTGCGCACCGTTCTCGACGGGCTGACCGTCGAGCAGCTGTCCGCGGCCACCGAGGGCGGCAACTGGACGGTGACGGTGACCGCCGCGGTCGCCGCCTATCTGGCCCGCCGCACCGGGTCGTCGCACGCCGACCTGGGCTTTCTGCTGATGAACCGGATCGGCCAGCCGGCCGGACGGGTGCCGACCGTCGCGGTCAGTCTCGCCCCGGCACGGGTGCCCGCGGCCCCGGCCGACACCGTCGCCGACCTGGTCGCGGCCACTGCCTCCGCCGTCGCCGGGCTGTCCGCCCACCAGCGCTACCGCGGCGAACCGGTCGGCACCGACGCCACCGACTCCACCCTCACCGCCGGTTTCGGTCGCCGGGTGGGCACCGTGGTGAACGTCAAACCTTTCGCCCCCACGCTCAGCTTCGCCGGCCGTCCCGCGATCCAGCACTCCCTCGAACGCGGCCCGGTGCACGACTTCTCGATCACCGTGGCCCCGGACCCGCAGCAGCGTCTGTCAGTCCTGCTCGACGCCGACGCCGACCGCTACGACGATCAGCAGCTCCAGCGCCTGGCCGACCAGATCGGTCGTGTGATCACGGTGTTCACCGCGCCCGGGGCGGCCGGGACTCGGCTGGCCGCGCTGGATCTGCTCAGTCCGGCGCAGCGCGCCGAAGCCGAACGGCTCGGCCGCGGCGGCCCGAATCCGGGCGGCGAGCTCAGTGCGCTGGCGCTGTTCGACCGTAGTGCCGCCGCCCATCCGGACCGCACCGCCGTGGTCGCCCCCGATGCCACCTGGACCTTCGCCGAACTCGCCGCCCGATCGCACGAGCTCGCCGCGCGGCTGCGCGCCGCAGGTGTGGGCCCGGACGTGCCGGTCGCGCTGGTCGCCGAGGCCGGGGCCGCCGCACTGGCCGGCATCCTCGCGGTATGGCGGGCCGGCGGTGCCTACGTGCCGGTGGACCCCGGCTATCCGCCCGAACGGGTGGCGCACCTGCTCACCGACAGCGGGGCCACGGTGGTGCTGGCCACCGAGGGGAATCGGGAGCCGGCCGCGGCGCATCTGCCCGGAGATGCCGTGATCCTCGATCTCTCGGCCCGGTCCGGCACCGGGGCCCCCGCCGCGGCGGACCCGACGAGCGGCTACCCGCACCCCGAATCCGCGGCCTACATCATCTACACCTCCGGCTCCACCGGACTGCCCAAGGGCGTGGTGATCTCCCATCGGGCTCTGTCCACGCTGATCGGCTCGCACCGGCACTTCACGATGCCGGCCGAGCCGGTGCGGCTGCTCAGCACGCACAGCCTGTCCTTCGATTCGGCGGTGGCCACCACCTTCTGGATGTGTGCGGGCAACGAGCTTCATCTGCTCGACCGGTCCGAGGTGACCGACCCCGAGCGGGTGGTCGAGTACATCAGGGAGCGCCGCCTGGACTACATCGACGCCGTGCCCGCCCTGCAGGCCGAGTATGTGCGCG
Source organism: Gordonia sp. VNK21 (assembly GCF_046098115.1). Taxonomy (NCBI): domain Bacteria; kingdom Bacillati; phylum Actinomycetota; class Actinomycetes; order Mycobacteriales; family Gordoniaceae; genus Gordonia; species Gordonia sp. VNK21. The sequence continues at coordinate 80,121 of NZ_JBJURU010000003.1, forward strand.
CCGGTCTGGTGACCCCGGCGCCGGGACGCTTCGTACCCCGGTGGCTCTCCACCGGTGGCGAGGCCTTCCCGCCCGCGCTCTGGCGCGAACTCGGCGATCGGCCCGAGGTGACGGTCTACAACCTGTACGGCCCCACCGAATCGACCGTCGAGATCACCTTCTCGCGCGTGGAGGACACCCCGCTGCCGTCGATCGGCGTACCGTCGCTGGGCGCGGATCTCCACGTCCTCGACAGCCTGCTGGCGCCGGTCGCCGTCGGTGAGGTGGGGGAGCTGTATCTGGGGACCGCGCAACTCGCTCGCGGCTACCACCGGCGTCCGGCGCTCACCGCCGCACGCTTCGTCGCCAGCCCGTTCCAGCCCGGTGTCCGGCTCTACCGGACCGGAGACCTGGTGCGCTGGAACAGCTTCGGTCAGCTCGACTATCTCGGCCGGGCCGACGATCAGGTGAAGATCCGCGGCCACCGGGTGGAACTGGGCGAGGTGGAGTCGCTGGTGACCGCAGCGGCCCGGCGGCTCGGGCTGCCCGTGCACACCGTGGTCGCCGACGTCCGGCGCACCGGATCCGGCGCGATCCGGCTGGTGGCCTACCTGACCGGCACCGACCGGGACGACTTCGCCGGCCTGCGCACCGAACTCGCCGCCGTCGCCCCCGGACACCTGGTGCCGTCGGTGTTCGTGCCGGTGCCCGCCGTCCCGCTCAGCCCGGCCGGGAAGACCGACCGGGCCGCCCTGCCCGATCCGTGGCACGGGGCGGCCCCGGCAGTGCGCGCCGACGACGGTTCGCCGGAAGCCGCCCTGTGCGCGCTGATCGCCGACCTCCTCGAACTGCCCGAGGTCTCGCCCGACGACGACTTCTTCACTCTCGGCGGAGACAGCATCGTCTCCATCCAGCTCACCTCCAAGGCCCGCGAGGCCGGTCTGTCCCTCTCGCCGCGCCAGGTCTTCGAGCTGCGGACCCCTGCCGCGCTGGCTGCGGCCGGCACGCAGGCGCAGGCGCCGCGGCGACTGGCCGATCCGGCGGAGGCACTCGGCGATCTGCCCCTGACCCCGCTCATGCGCCGGGTGCTGCGGGCCGGCGGATCGCTGGACCCCTTCGCGCAGGTGCGGTTCTACCGGCTGCCGTCCGGCACCACCGCCGACGCATTGGCCGAGGCGGTGGCGCAGCTGCACGGCGCCCACCCGATGCTCGGCGCGCGGCTGTCCGACGACGGTCTGACCGTGCCCGAGGACCCTGTCGTACCGCCGATTCCGGTGGAGCTGACCACGCCGGCCGGCTTCGACGCGCAGGCCGCCGAGCACTGGCTGGTCCAGGAGACGGAATCGGCTGCGGCCGCGCTGGATCCGCGCGCCGGGGTGATGACCGGCGTGCTGCTCGCCCGGGCCGTGCCCACCGTCGACGGCACCGTCGACGCGGCGGTGCTGATCGTCCACCACCTAGTGGTCGACGGCGTCTCCTGGCGCATCCTCACCGAGGACCTGCGGGCCGCGTACGAGGCCGCCCGGCGGGCTGCGGCGCCGCGCCTGCCGGAACCGGCAACCTCGTTCCGGCAGTGGATGACCGCTCTCGCCCGGCGGGCCGCCGACGACGACGTCCTCGGCGGGGCCGGCTTCTGGACGCACCCGCGGCGCGGACCGGGACAGCTCGCGCTGGGACCGGAGCTGTCCGCCGACCGGGACGTGGCCGGCCGGGTGTCCCGGCTGACCGTGGAGCTGCCGGCCGACGCCGTGATGTCGGCGCTGCCCGAGGCCTACCGGACCGGACCCACGGAGATTCTGCTGGCCACTCTGGGCCTGGCCGTGGCCCGGACCTTCGGGGCGGACGGCGAGCAGACCCTGTTCGTCGACCTGGAGGGCCACGGCCGCGACGAGCAGCTGGTGCCCGGCGCGGACCTCTCGCGCACCGTCGGCTGGTTCACCGCGTTCTGGCCGGTGCCGATGGAACTGCCCGGCGATCCGGACCAGACCGCCCGCGCCGCGGACGCACTCGTCGGCCAGGTCAAGGAGCGTCTCGCCGCCCCGGAGTTCGGCGGCCTCGAGTACGGCCTGATCACCGAGCTCTCGCCGCAGGCGCAGCCGCGGCCGGCCAGTCCGGTGCTCTTCAACTACCTGGGTCGGCTCACCACCGGCGAGGGCAGCGGAGAGTTCTCCGCGCTGTGGCCGCACCGGCCGCTGGTGGTGACCCGCGATCCCGGCATGCCGGTCTCGCACCCGCTCGAGATCAACGCGGTCACCCTCCCGGGCCCGGCGGGAGCGGTGGTGCAGGCGGAGATCTCGTACGCGAACACGGTGATCCGCGCCGAGCGGGCCCGGGCCCTGGCCGACGCCTGGACCGCGTTGCTGCACACGCTCACCCGGCCCGAGATGCTCGCCGGACTGGGCGGCGCCACCGCCGCCGAGTCGCTGATCGACGACCTCACCCAGGACGAGATCGACGAGTTCGCCGGCGAATTCGCCTGACCCCGCTCCAGCCCCGCCCCCAACCACCCGGACCGATCCGGAACGAGGAAAGAAGGACTATGCCCGCCCTGCTGTTCACCGCCACCGAGGTGCAGGACGTCACCCCGCACATGCGCCGGATCACCTTCACCGGTGAGCCCGTCGCGCAGTACATCGCCACCGGACAGTTCCCCAACATCAAGATCCTGCTGCCCAAGGCGGACGGCAGCTTCGACGTCCCCGAGCTCGACGATCCGGCCTGCGGTGCCGACACCCTGGTGCGGACCCGGCCGGATCTGCACGAGCGGGTCCGCACCTACACGGTGCGCCGCTACGACGCGCAGCAGCAGACCCTCGACATCGACTTCGTGCTGCACGGCGACGAGGGCATCGCGGGCCGCTGGGCGGCGGCCGCCGTCGCCGGATCCACCCTCGGTGCCGTCGGCGGCGGGGGCCGGCCGATCGGTACGGGGGAGAGGTACCTGATCGCCGGCGACGAGACCGGACTGCCGGGCGTCGGCAACATCCTGGAGAACCTGCCCGCCGATGCCGTCGGGACCGCCTACATCGAGGTCGACGGCCCCGCCGAGCAACAGGACCTGCAGGCGCCCGCGGGGGTCGAGATCGTCTGGCTGTCCCGGGACGGCGCCGCCGGCGGCACCACCACGCTGCTCGCCGACGCGGTGGCCGCGCACCCGCTCGCACCGGGCACCTTCGCCTGGGTCTCGGCCGAGGGCTCGCAGGTGATCACCATCCGCAAGGATCTGCGGGCGCGCGGGGTGGACCGCAAGGCCATGCTCGCCATCGGCTACTGGCGGCGCGGTCTCACCGAGAACGGTTACGCCAAGAAGGCCAACCACGACCGCGACCTCAAGGAGTTCGACGACCACGATCACGACCACGATCACGGTGTCCGGGGTCTGGCCGCCCGGCTCCGCCGCCGCGGGTAGCGGCACTCCTCCCTACGAACTTGGGTCCGCCCTACCGAATAGTCGGTGGGGCGGACCCAAGTCGGTGAGGTGGACCCTCGTCGCCGGTGATCGTCAGGAGCGTCGGCGGACGGCGTAGCCGCCCACGCCGGCGGCGATCACCACGGCGGCGCCGCCGACGGCCCACGGCCACCAGGTGGTCGAGTCGTCGGAGCCGTCGGCGTGATGCTGCTCGCCGTCAGCGGCCTGCTCCCCGTCGGACTGCTCGCCGGACTTCGTCGCGCCGGCCTTCTTCTCGCCCGCCTTCTTCTCCGCGGCCTTCTTGTCGGCGGCCTTCTTCTCGTCGGCGGCCTTCTTCGCAGCGGCCTTCTTCTCGGCGTCGGTGCCGCTCACCGTGATCGGCGTGGAGGTGTCCTGGCTGCGATCACTCGAGCCGTGAGCCGCGAAAGTGTAGACCGCGCACGGGTTCTCGATGCAGTTGCCGGCGCCGAAGACCGGGGAGACCTCGATGGTCTTGCTGAACGAGCCGTCGGCCGAGATGTCGGTGGGCATCACCCAGGCGACCGCGCCGAAGACGCTCGAATCGGTGGTGGAGAAGCGGCCGGTCTCGGCGACGCCGACGTAGACGCCGGGCCCGTCAGTGGAGAACCCGGTGCCGGTGACCGTGATCGGGGTGCTGCCGGTGGCCGAGACCGTGGTGGTCGACAGCGACACCGCGGCGGTCGTGGGTCCGTCGTTCTGCGGCTTGTCCCGGTTGCGGGAGCGGCCGCCGTCCGCCGGCACCTCCACCGGTCCGTCGGCGGCGGGACCGCCGGTGAAGGCGACCGGAGTGGCGGTGTCCTGGCTCCGGTCCGAGCTGCCGTGGGCGGCGAAGGTGTAGACGGCGCAGGTGTGCGCGGTGCAGTCGGCGTCGCCGAACTTCGCCTTCACCGGCAGTTGCACGTCGAACGAGCCGTCCTGGCGCAGATTGCCCTTGCTGTTCGAGACCCACACCGTGCCGCTGCCGAACGACGACTGATCGGTCGTCGAGAACTGGTCGGTCTGCGCGATGCCGACGTAGACGCCGGGGCCGGAGGTGGAGAAGCCGGAGCCGTGCACGGTGACGGTGTCGCCGGCCGGGTTCAGGCCGCTGGCCCGGTCGACGCTCACCCGCGGTCCGGCGCTGTTGCCGGCGGCGCCGCCGCCGGAGCCGGTCTCACCCGAGCGCGGCGATTCCTCGCCGGAGCCGGCGGAGTCGCCGGAGCCGCTGCCCGACAACGCGATCGGCACCCAGACGTCCTGACTGCGGTCGGTCAGCTTGGGGAAGGCGGTGAACGAGGCGACGAAGCACTCGGTGCGGGTGCAGTCCACGGAGGAGAACTTCGCGGTGATCTTCAGGGTGGTGGTGAAGGCGCCCTTGCCGTCGGCGGTCACCTTCTGGGCGTCGGCGTAGGTGGTCGGGTAGCCGGAGGACGGCTTCGCGATCGTCTGCGTGACGTAGATGTCCTCGCCGGCCCGGTAGCCCTTACCGGAGATCGACACGGTGGACCCCGGGCGGATCCCGGTGTTCGGTGTCACGGTCAGCACGGGACGGCCGGTGCTCGGCCCGTTGCCGCCCGGAATCAGCGCCATCAGCCGGCCGAGCAGTGCCATGCCCTCCTCGGTGAGCCGCTCGCGCAGGCCCTGCAGCTGGGCGACCAGGTCGGTGTCCGAGGCCGCCGCCGAGAGCGGCACCACGGTGCCGTCGGTCAGGGTCAGCTGCGCGGGAATGCCCGGGCGGATCTCGGCGGGTGCGGCGGCCGGCTTCTCGGCAGCGGGCCGCTCGCCGGTGGCCTGCTTGGCGGGAGCCTTCTCGGCTGGGGTCTTCTTCGCCGGGGCCTGCTCCGCGGGCGTCTTCTGTGCCGGTGTCTTCTGCGCCGGGGTCTTCTCGCCGGTGGTCTTCGTCGCCGGAGCCGACTTCGCCGACTTCGCCGGCGCGGGGGTGGTGGACCCCGCGGGCCGGGACGGCGATGTCGGCGCGGCGGCCGCGGGAGCCGCAGCGAGCGCGGTGATGAGACCGAAGGAGAAGAGAAGCGCGGAGAGTCGCAACCACAGATGTCGCACGGGAAGCCTGGCCTTACGTCAAAAACAATGAGTAGTCGGCCGACTCATCGGGCGGAGTTCTGCTCGGACCCTGCGCCCGGATGTAAGTTAGCCGTACCTATCTTAGTGGTATTTCCGGTGGTCGGCGGTGTGGTTTTCGCCACCTGCCGGGCCGTCGAGCCCCGCCGTCGCGGCAGAACCGGGACGCTGCAGATCCGGAGGAGTGGAACTGATGAGGGATCAGCGCGCCGCGGAGTCGGCGGGCATCCGGCAGACGGCCGCCACCGCTCTGTTCGCGGTGGCGGCGACGCTGCTGCTGGTGGCCCTGTGGGCGGCGATCGGTGCCCTGACCCGCGGGACGGCGAACCTCGATCCGCCGGTGACCGGCTATCCGGATCCGGACGAGGCGGTCTTCACCGATGTGCGTGCTCCCGTCCTGGGCACGGTGGTCGGCTGCGCCGTGATCGGCCTGGCCGCGGTGGGCGCAGGTCTGTTCAGCGCGTCTGCGCGCCGCCGGGCCATGACGGGATCGCCGGATCACCGCAAGGGGCTGGATCACCGCAAGGGGCTGGGCCGGTAGACCTCCGACTCGGCAAGCCGGCGCGCCGCATCGGGGTCGTGGGCCGGCAGCAGCACGGTGGGGCGTTCACGGGCGAACTCCTTGATCTTGCGCAGAGTCTCGATCGCCTGTGCAGGCTCGGTGTTCACGCCGTCGGTCTGCTCGGCGTCGAGCAGATTCTGATCGTAGGTCGCATCCCCGAGGAACATGTAGGAGATCCCGTCCACCTCGGCGACCAGGGAAACGTGTCCGGGCATGTGGCCGGGGGTGTCGATCGCGTAGATCGTGCCGTCGGCAGTGATCGGATAGGTCCGCTCGAACGGCCCGGCGGCCGGTCCCGACGGGTCGAGCAGCCGGGGAGCGAAACCGTCCGGCCAATGCTGCGGCACCATGCCCTCGGCGGTGGCGTGGAACGGGTGCTTGAAAGTGTTCCAGTGTTCGGCGCTGACATAGACCGGGGCGCCGACCAGGTCGGGAAGGCCGTCTCCGTGATCATGGTGCAGATGACTCACGACCACGGCCTGCAGATCCCCTGGCGTGAGGCCGTGCTGCCTGAGCCGGGCACCCACGGACTCGTCGGGCTCGACCTTGATGTCGACGGCGACGTGGAAGAACGGCTGCCACCACGGGAAGTAGCCGTGCCGGCCGTGACTGGCGAGCGGCGATTCGCCGGTGTCGAAGAGGACCGGTCCGTCGGCGTGCTCGATGAGGTAGGTGTTGATCGGCAGTGGTCGGGTCCAGCGGCGGTCGGTGAGAACCCGGGCCCGCCGCAACAGGACGGGGCGCCGGGCCGACTGAGTGCGGTGGCTGGGGCGGATCGCCACGGTGCCGGTTTCCAGAACGGTGATGGTGCTCATGACATGGCTGCTTTCGTCTGTAGTTTGTGGTGGATGGCGGCGATCAGCAGGTCGAGGCCGTATTCCAGTTCGGCCTCGTGGTCGCACAGCGCCAGCTGCGGCGCATTGGCCGCCACATGGGGAAGCCCGGCCTCACGCAGTGCCTGTTCGCTGCTGGCGATGAGGGAGCTGTTGTCGGCGGCGAGACTCGGGGCCGTCCCCGTCTCGCGCATCAGGGTGCCGACGAGGTAGGCGATGAAGGTGCGCAGAACGTGCACCCGCTCGTCTTGGTCGAATCCCAGTTCCTCGAGTGCTGCCAGGGCGATCTCGACGATCGGTAGCAGGGTCGGGGCGTTGAGCCTGCGGGTGAGCAGCAGCGGCGCGGCTCGTGGATGGCCGATCGCCGCGGTCCGGAAGTCACGAGCGACTCTGCGCAGGACCGATTCCCAGGGCTCCGCAGTGGGATCGCCCAGCGGAATGGCCGTCAACAGCCGGTCGCCCATGGCGTCGAGCAGATCGTCTTTGTCGTCGATGTAGCGGTACAGCGACATCGTGCTGACCCCGAGCCGGGCGCCGAGCTTGTGCAGCGACAGCGCCTCCAGACCGATCTCGTCGGCCAGGTCCAGACCGGCGTCGATGATCTCGTCCCGGCTCAGCGGTCCGCGCTTGCTCTTACGTGGGGGCATGGAGTCAGTCCCTCTCTGTCCTGCCGTCACCGGTCATCTCTTCGACGGTGGCGATGATCCGTTCGACGTTGGGAAGTGTCTCGTACTCCAGGTGCGGTGCGAACGGAATGGTCTCCTCGACGGCCACCCTGCGGTACTCCGCCGGGATGCCGCTCTCCAGTAGCAGCGCGGCGATCTCGCCGGTGAGCCCCGCCCGCCGGTAGTCCTCGTCGACGACGACGATCCGGCCCGTTCGCGCGGCGTGCTGCACGATCGCGTCGGTGTCGAGCGGGGCGACGGTGCGCAGATCCAGCACCGTGGCGCCGATGCCGAGGCCGGCGAGTGCCTCGGCGGCCTCCAGACAGCGGTGGACGCCGACCCCGACACTGATGAGGACCACGTCCGGGCCGTCACGTCGCACGGTGGCCCGGCCGAACGGGATCGGCTCGATCGTCAGCGGCACCTCGCCGGTGGCGCCGCCCGTGGGCTGGAGCGCGCTGAAGTCGACTGTGGGACGACTGTCGCCGCCGAGGTAGTCCAGCATCTGGGCGTCGAGCAGTTTCGGGGTGAGGAAGACGGTGAACTCGTCGCGGCGCAGCGCCTCGGTCATCAGGCCGGCCGCATCGGCGGGGGTGGCGGGTACGACGACATTGGTGGACGGATACGACCCGGCCGCGCCCCAGAACGCCTGCTCGTGCTGGCCCCCGTCGGTGTACCAGCCGCCGTAGCCCGCGCGGATCACCAGAGGAACCGTGACGCGGCCTCCCGAGAAATCCGGAAACTTGCTGGCGCCGTTGACGATCGCGGCCCAGCCGACGGCGGCGAAGTCGATCATGTACAGCTCGACAACCGGTTTGAGGCCGGCCATTGCGGCGCCGATGCCGGCGTACATGAAGGCGGACTCGCTGATCGGGGTGTCCAGCACCCGCTTGGGACCGAACTGTGCGAGCAGGTTGCGGCGCAGCAGCTTCACATCCTCACCCCAGGTGACGACGCGGTCGTCGGAGGTCATCGCCTGGGCCAGGGCGTGATCGACGGCTTCGTCGTAGCCCATCATCCGGGTGGCCGGGGGGACGGTCGGCATGCTCTCCGGGGCGCTCATGCGGTGGCTCCCGACAGTCCGAAGGTCGGGCGTCCGGCGACCGCGGCGCGAGCGCGCCGGTCCGCCTCGCGGACGACGGTGGCCTGTTCGGCGTCGATCCGGTCGGCCACCTCCGGCGGCAGGAGCGTCCGGGCCCGGCGCACAGGATCCTTGCGTCGCTGGAGGGACCAGTCGCGTTTGGCGCGGACCGCGACGGTGGTGAGGTCTTTCAGTGCGCCGAGACGATCGCCGCGGCTACCGCCGGCAGCGGTGGCACCGCTGCGGATCCCGGGGCCTAGGGCCGCGGCCTGACCGGCCGGGTCGTCGATCAACCGGACGATCGGGTCGCCTTCGAAGTGGCCGCCGGGCCGGAAGCACGTCGCATAGAGGAATCCGGGGCCGCCGCCGCGCCGGGCGCGATCGATCAATCGTCCGGCCGCCCGATGCACGTCCTGGACCCGATGGCCCTTGACGCGTGCCGTGGCCAGACCGAATGAGGCTGCGCGCTCCACCACGTCGCCGCCGGTCACATCGGCCGAGTAGGTGGTGATGGACCACTTGTTGTCCTTGCACACGAACAGCACCGGCAGGTTCCAGGCGACGGCCATGTTGTAGGACTCCATCAGCATGCCCTGGTTCATGGCGGCTTCACCGTGAAAGGCCACCGCCACGGCGCCCGGACGCTGCCGCAGATGGGCGACGGCGTTGCCCACGGCGAGCGGCCCGGAGGCGCCGACCATCCCGTCGCACGCCGCACGCACATCCGGGTCGAGGAGATGCATGTGACCGGCCATCCCGGCGTTCATGCCCTGATCGGATCCGAAGACCTCCAGCATCAGGTCGGCCGGGTCGGTGCCGCGCCCGATGAAGCCGGCGGTGTTGCGGTGGTCCAGCGACACCGAGTCGTCGGCGCCCAGGTGGGTGAGGACGCCGGCGTTGATGCCTTCCTCTCCGATTCCCGAGTGGTACTCGCCCGGTACCAGTCCCTCGTCCCAGGCGCGCACGATCGCATCTTCGACCAGGCGCATCCGCGCCATCATCCGGTAGGTGCCGGTTGCGTCGAACCGGTTAGTGGCCCGCCTCATCGGGTCACCTCGGATCCCGCATCGCTCTCGGCCGTACCCGGGCCGGGGTACGGGGTGGCGTACGGCAGGAACGGTTCCTCGAGCTGGACGCCGACGCTGTTGATGGTCATGGCGACCATCGCGTAGTGCCCGACCAGAAAGCACAGCTCCAGGATCTCGTCGCCGGTCAGCACCCGACTCGCCGCGGTCCAGGCGTCGTCGTCGAGCCGGCGTTCGGCGATCAGCACGTCGGCGGCCTGCAGCATCGCGGTCAGTCTCGGATCCAGACCCCTCACCGGGTCCGAGGTGACGGCTGCGCGCCGGTCCGGTTCGACGCCGAGCTCGTCGGCTATATGCGAATGGTGGGCCCACTCGTAGATGCAGCCGAGCCGCCAGGCGCTCCGCAGGATCACGAGTTCCTTCTCGTCGGCGTTCAGGTGGCCGGGACGCAGTAGCTGACCCACTAGGGCGGCGTGCACTCCGAATACCCCGCGCAGCCTGGCCAGGGTCCGGAAGACGGTGAAGTCGAACCCGGACCTGGTCCGCTTGCGGATGACCGCCAGGACCAGCCGATCCCGGCGGCTCAGCTCCGCGGGCGCCAGTGGCTCGAGGCGCGGTGTGGTGGGCGTCAGCCACCTCCCGGCGTATGGCGTGTGGACGGATTCGGGCACGATACGGCTCCTCGCAGCAGACTTATGACATATGCGTATGGCGTAAGTGTATGGCGTAAGGCTGGAAATGGCAACGGGTGTGAACTGGGATGGGGCGCGAGCGGTGACAGGGGTGCTGAAAGGGGCGGACGGCGAGGCGCGCGTCGACCAGGTCACGCGACTCTCAGATCTTCGCGCTCCCCGTCGATCGGGAGCGCGAGCGTTTGAGTGTCGCGGGAAGGGGGAGTGGAAGGCAGTGGAGGATAGGGGACTCCGGCCCGCTCGTACCTCGCAGGCCTCCTCGAATCGCTGTGCCTGCAGATATGTGAAGTGCCCCCCGTCTTCGTTCCTTAGACGGGGGGCACTTCACATGGCGGAGGATAGGGGATTCGAACCCCTGAGGGCGTTAACCCAACCCGCGTTCCAGGCGAGCGCCATAGGCCACTAGGCGAATCCTCCAGGCGGTATAGATCGTAACGGGTCGGCTACGGCGAACCCAAAACGACCCGCTACACTAGATTCCGGATCCCGCGCGGCGTGCATCCTGTGAACTCCCCCAGGGCCGGAAGGCAGCAAGGGTCAACGGGCTCTCTCGGGTGCGCGGGGTCCTCATACTTCTTATGTAAGACGAGGACTTACGCGGGTCCATGAGAGGTTCCACGTTGAACTTTCACTCGATGAGTGCCGACCAGCTCCGCGACACCCGAGACGACCTGCGAAAGCGTTACGACACCCTGCGCGCGGCCGGCTTGAAGCTCGACCTCACCCGCGGCAAGCCGGCGCCCGACCAGCTCGAACTCTCCCTCCCGTTGCTGTCTCTGCCCGGCGACGCGTACACCAGCCCCGACGGCACCGACTGCCGCAACTACGGCGGCATGACGGGCCTGCCCGGCCTGCGCGAGATCTTCGGTGAACTGCTCGGCGTCGGCGGCGACCGCCTCGTCGCCGAAGGCAACGCCAGCCTGCAGATCATGCACGACATCACCGTCTTCTCCCTGCTGCGCGGCACCGTCGACTCGGCGCAGCCGTGGTCGGCCGGCCCGATCAAGTTCCTCTGTCCGGTCCCCGGCTACGACCGGCACTTCGCCATCACCGAGCAGTACGGCATCGAGATGATCCCCGTCCCGATGAACCCGAACGGCCCCGACGTGGAGGCGTGCGCGCAGCTGACCGCCGCCGACCCGTCCATCAAGGGCATGTGGCTCGTCCCCACCTACTCCAACCCCACCGGCTACACCGTCACCGAAGACGTCGCGCGCCGCCTCGTCGCCATGCCGGCCGCCGACGACTTCCGCATCTACTGGGACAACGCCTACGCGGTGCACACCCTCGTCGACCAGGCGCCGCAGCCGCTGCCGATCCTCGACCTCGCCGCCGACGCCGGCCATCCCAACCGGGTCTACGTCTTCGGCTCCACCAGCAAGATCACCTTCGCCGGCGCCGGAGTCTCCTTCTTCGGCTCGTCGCAGGCCAACCTGGACTGGTACACCTCGCACGCGTCCATCGCCACCATCGGCCCCGACAAGCTGAACCAGCTGCGGCACCTGATGTTCCTGCGTGACGCCGACGGCGTGCGCGCACTCATGGACCGCCACCGCGCCCTCGTCGCCCCCAAGTTCGCGCGGGTGCTCGACATCCTCGACGACCGGCTCAGCGACGCCAAGATCGCCAGCTGGACCCGTCCCGAGGGCGGCTACTTCATCAGCCTGGACGTGATCGACGGCGCCGCCGCGCGCACCGTCGCGCTGGCCAAGGACGCCGGTATCGCCCTCACCGGCGCCGGCGCCACCTTCCCGCTGCACGACGACCCCGACGACCGCAACATCCGGCTCGCCCCCACCTTCCCGCCGATCGACGAGCTGACCGTGGCCATGGACGGTGTCGCCACCTGCGCACTGCTGGCCGCCTCCGAGGTACTGCTCGACCGGCAGTAACGGCGGTCGACGGTGGCCACCAGGCTGGAGCGGTCCGTCCCGGCGCTCATCGGTTTCACCGTGCTCGCGGCCCTCGCGCTGTGGGCGCAGAACGCGATCATCCCGTTCAGCACACCCTTCTGGGGTCTGTTCGACTATCAGCTCGATCTGGACGTCTACCGGGCCGGCGCGCAGACCGTCCTCGACGGCGGCGACCTCTACCGCACCAAACTGCTCGGCCAGATGGACTACACCTATGCGCCGATCTCCATCGTCGTGTTCACTCCGTTCGCCTGGATGGGCGCCGGGGTGGCGCACGTGGTGTGGAGCGTGGCGATCTTCGTCGCCCTCTACAGCGTCATCATCTTGGGCCTGCGCAGCCTGGGTCACGAGACCACCTGGATCCTGCGCGGTATCGCCGTGTGTCTGGTGGCCGTCTCCATCCTGCTCGAACCGGTCCGCACCACCATCTGGTTCGGCCAGATCAACGTCTTCCTGATGTGGCTGGTCCTGGCCGACCTGCTGCGCGGCGACGACTCCCGGCTGCGTGGCGCCGGTGCCGGTCTGGCCGCCGGGATCAAACTCACCCCGCTGCTCTTCGGCGTCTACCTGGTCGCCATCCGGCAGTGGCGGGCGGCGATCACCATGGGGGTCACCTTCCTGGTCACCATCGGCATCGGCGCGATCCTCATGCCGTCGGCCTCCCGCGACTACTGGACCGAGACCCTCTTCGACTCCGACCGGGTCGCCTCCCCGCAGACCGCCGGCAACCAGTCCATCCGCGGCGCCCTGGCCAACCTCGGGCACACCGACGACCCGAGTACCCTCTGGTGGGCGGTGCTGTGCCTGGCGGCCCTGGCCCTCGGCCTCGGCGCCGCCGTCCTCGCCCACCGGCACGAGCAGGAACTGCTCGCCCTGAGTCTGGTGGGCATGACCTCCTGCGCGGTCTCGCCGGTGGCCTGGGGACACCACTGGGTGTGGCTGGTGCCGCTGCTGGTGGTGGCCATCCACCTGGTCCTGTCTCTGCCGTCGACGGCCGGCCGGATCGCGGTGGCCCTGGCCACGGCCGGAGGATTCGCCCTCTCGGTGGCCTGGCGGCACTATCTGGGCCACCCCATCTGGTACGTCAACCGGGCCGTCGACGACGCCTACCTCACCGGACTGTTCTTCAAGGGGGTCGGCCACTGGTACCGGTGGTTCGTCGTGCAGCCGTACAACATGATCCTGCTGATCGTCTCGGTCGCCGTGATCGTCACCTACCTGATCGCCGACCGCCGATCGACGCCGACGACGACCGCGGTCGCACCCCGCCGGTAGTCTTGCAGCCGTGGCTCTCTATCGCACCTACCGTCCGGCAACATTCGCCGAGGTCGTCGGGCAGGAGCACGTCACCGCGCCGCTGAGCCGGGCACTGGACACCGGACGCATCAACCACGCCTACCTGTTCTCCGGACCCCGCGGCTGCGGCAAGACGTCCTCGGCCCGCATCCTGGCCCGCTCGCTCAACTGCGAACAGGGCCCCACCTCCACCCCGTGCGGGGTGTGCGCCTCGTGCGTCTCCCTCGCCCCCGGCGGACCCGGCAACCTCGACGTGGTGGAGATGGACGCGGCCAGTCACGGCGGCGTCGACGACACCCGCGACCTGCGCGACCGCGCGTTCTACGCGCCGGCCGAATCCCGCTACCGGGTGTTCATCATCGACGAGGCCCACATGGTCTCGTCGGCCGGCTTCAACGCGCTGCTCAAGATCGTCGAGGAGCCGCCCGAGCACCTGATCTTCATCTTCGCGACCACCGAGCCGGAGAAGGTGCTGCCCACCATCCGCTCGCGCACCCACCACTACCCGTTCCGGTTGCTCGCACCGCCCGTCATGCGGGGCCTGCTGGAGAGCATCTGCGCCCGCGAGGGCGTGGTGGTGGCACCCGAGGTGTATCCGCTGGTCATCCGGGCCGGCGGCGGCTCTCCGCGCGACTCGCTCTCCATCCTCGACCAGTTGCTCGCCGGCGCCGGCGACGAAGGCGTCACCTACGACCGCGCGCTGGCCCTGCTCGGGGTCACCGACACCTCACTGATCGACGGCGCCGTGGACGCGCTCGCCGCCCACGACGGGCGGGCGCTGTTCGAGGTGGTCGAACGGGTCGCCGACGCCGGACACGACCCGCGACGCTTCGCCATCGACCTGCTCGATCGGTTCCGGGACCTGCTGCTGCTGCAGGCCGTGCCCGACGCGGCCGAACGCGGGCTGGTCGAAGCCCCGGAAGACCAGGTCACCCGGATGCGGGCGGTGGTCGACTATCTCGGGCCGGCCACCCTCACCCGGTACGCGGAGATCGCCCACAGCTCGCTCGGCGAGATGCGGGGCACCACCTCGCCGCGGCTGTTGCTCGAGGTGATGTGCTCGCGGATGCTGTTGCCCGCCGCGGCCGCCGACGACGCCGCCCTGCTCGCGCGCATCGAAGAACTCGAACGCCGGCCCGCCGGAACCGGGCCCGCGCCGTCCCCTTCCCCCGGCGCCCAAAACTCCGGTGCCCAGAACTCCGGTGCCCAGAGCAGCGGTGCGGCCCCGGCTCCGGCCGCCCCGGCGGCCGACGAGCCCCCGCCGCGCTTCGTTCGGCCGTCCCAGCGCGCGCAGTACGAGCAGGCGCAGCAGCAGACCCCGGCGGCGCCGGAACCGGGTCCTGCCGCGGAGGCGGCCCAGGCCCCGGCGATGGAGGCCCCGGCGATGGAGGCCCCGCAGTCGGTGGCGCCTGACCGAGCGGAAGCGGTTGTCGCGGAGGAGACTTCGCCTGAGCCGGAACCGGAACGGACGACTGCGGTCGACGCGGTGCCGGAAGCCGCCCCGGAGCCGCAACCCGACTCGGTTCCGGAACCCGCACCGTCCCCTGAACCCGCACCGTCCCCTGAACCGGCACACAGCCAGGAGCCCGCGCCCAGTCCGGAGCCGGAGCCGAGTCCGGTCCCGGAGCCGCAGCCGGTGCCCGAGCCGGCGCCTGCTCAGGTCTCAGAGAACGTGGTGGACCCGGAACCCGTGGCAGCGCCTGCGCCGGAGGCGTCACCGGCCCCGTCGCCGGACGCCCGGCCCGCGGCGCCCGCACCGGACGCCCGGCCGGCGGCGCCCGCACCGGACGCCCGGCCGGCGGCGCCCGCACCGGACGCTCGGCCCGCCGAACCGGCTGCTGCCGAATCCGCGACACCTGACGTTGCGGCTGCCGAACCGGTGTATGCCGATCCCTACGACGACGTTCCGCCGCCGGAGGAGCCCGCCTACGAGCCGATGCCCGAGGACGTCCGGCGTCCGGCCGCGTCCCGCCCGGCCCCCGAACCCGAGCCGGGGCCCGAACCCGAACCCGCCGGGCTGGATCCGGCGCAGGTCACCGCGCAGCTCGGCGACTTCCGCAGCGCCGTGCGCAGCGAGCCGTCCGGCTCGGGGAAGGTGCTCGAGGCCATGCTTTCGGCGGTCACCGTGCAGGCCGTCGACGGGAACACCATCGTGCTCGGGCATCCGCACCAGGCGCTGGTGGGCCGGCTCTCCGACGAGCGCGGAAGCCGCATCCTGAACGCGGCCTCCGCTCAGGTCTTCGGACCGCAGTGGCAGGTGCGGGTGATCCAGGGCGACGGCCCGGCCCCGGCCGCGGCGAATCCCCGTGTGGCACAGGCGCAGCCGAAGAAACAGACGTTCAGCCGGCCGAGCCGGAGCGGACCCGCCGTGGGTGGTGATCAGGCGCCGGCGGACCCCGAACCCGAGCCGGAACCGGTCTCGGCACCGCCGCCGGAACCCCGGCCGGACGAGGAACTCAGTGACGCCGAACGCGATGAGATGGTCGCCGAGGCGCACACCGGCGCTCCGGATGCGCGGCTCGACCCCGACCAGGTGGCGCTCGAGCTCCTCAAATCCGAACTCGGCGCCCGTCCCGTCGACTGACCGCCGTTTGCGGCGTCCTGCACCGACAGCGTCCTGCACCGACAGCGTCCTGCACCGACAGCGGCGCCCGCAGCCGGTGAGGCTGCGGGCGCCGTCTGCGGTTCAGGCGATACCGGCTACGGCTGCCACCACGGGCGCAGCGGAGAGTTCGGGGCCCTGTCCTTGTCGAGTTTGACGGCCAGCACGTGGTGCAGCTGAACGATGTCGTTCTCGAAGCCGATCCGGCAGCCGGCCATGTACAGGCCCCACAGCTTGGCGGTGCCCTCACCCACCTCGGCGACTGCCGCATCCCAGTTCTCCACCAGGTAGGCGTTCCAGTCGCGCAAGGTCATTGCATAGTGCTCGCGGAAGTTCTCCTCGTGCAGCACTTCCATGCCGCCGACGTCCTGCAGCTTGGAGATGATGGTGCCCGAGCCGGTGAGCTCCCCGTCGGGAAAGACATAACGGTCGATGAAGGCGCCGGCCTTGCTGCGAGTCCTGTTGTCCGGCCGCGTGATGCAATGGTTGAGCATCAGTCCGCCCGGCCGCAGCCGGTCCCGGATGAAACTGAAGTACGCCGGATAATTGGCGAGGCCGATGTGCTCGGTGAGGCCGATCGAGCTGACCGCGTCGAAGTCGGTCTCGGGGACGTCCCGGTAGTCGCTGTGCCGGATCTCGGCGAACTCGCTCAGCCCGTCGTCGAGGATGGCCTGCTGTCCCCACTCGGCCTGCTCCTGAGACAGGGTGACGCCGAGCGCGTGCACTCCGCGACTGGCCGCGTAGCGGACCATGCCGCCCCAGCCGCAACCGATGTCGAGCAGCCGGTCACCGGGTTTGAGGGCCAGCTTCTCGAAAATCAGCCGGTACTTGTTCTCCTGCGCCGTCTCCAGGGAGGCATCCCGGTCCGGATACACCGCGCAGGTGTAGGTCATCGACGGTCCCAGCACCAGCTCGTAGAACCGGTTGGAGACGTCGTAGTGGTAGTGGATCACCTCGGCATCGCGAGTCTTGCTGTGCCGCAGTCCCTCCGCGAAGCGGCGCCAGCGCGGCAGCGACTCCTGCGGCGGCGGGGCGATCGGCTTGAAGTGCTCGATGCCGATGGCCTTGGCGACATGGGCCATCGCCAGCGGGCCCGGCTTGGAGAACTGCAGGTCGTCGGCGAGGGCGTGCAGCGCCTCATACGGATCGCCCGGATGGGCGCCCACCAGTTCCAGGTCGCCGGAGACATACGCGCGGGCCAGTCCCAGATCGCCGGGCGCAGTCACCAGGTAGGTGGTGCCGCGGGGGTCGCGCAGATCCAGTCCGTACTTCGCATCCTGCGGGCCGGCGCTGCTTCCGTCGTACGCCGTGAACCGGATCTTCAGATCACGGCCGATCAACGTCTGGAAGATCTCCGCCAGATTCATGCGTTCTTCACCGCTTTCTCATAGAGGCTCAGCAGCCGGCCGCGCGGATCGTAGATCCGCTTGAGCTCGCGGTAGGCGACCGAGCCGTACAGCTCGTCGAACTCGTCCTCCGGGTAGAACGACTCGGAGTACAGAGACTTGTGGCCGTCGAGCTCGCTGACCTTGCGCTCGATCCGGCGATTGGCGGCACCCGGCTGACCGGGAGTGGCCGGCACGGCCGACCAGAAGCCGACGTTGACGTACGTCTTGTGGGGCTTGAGCGGATACAGTGGCCACGGCTGCGGCGAATCCGGACCTGCGGGGGAGGGGTCGGCGAGTCGCAAGGGACACAGCCAGATCGGCTCGATGGGGATCTCGTCGAGGAACCACTCGACGAATTCGGTGGTCCGTTCCACCGGCACCTCGATGTCCTGCACCACGCGCTCGCCGGGCGGCAGACCCTTGCGCTTGTTGAGCCGGTCGCCGATGTCCCAGCGCTGGTCCAGCCCGATCAGCTTCCAGTAGAAGCTCGACCGCAGATAACGGCGCGGCCAGAACCGCCGGATCCGCGGATTCTGTGCGCCGAAGGCCCGCGAGCACCAGAACCAGTCGGTGTCCCAGCGCCACAGATAGTCGCGGACGGTGAGCCGGTCCCGGGTGGGTTCGGTCACATCGCCGTGCTGGATGGACCGGTAGAAGATCTCCATACCGGTGTAGTCGCTCACCGGCCCGGGTTCGTCGGTCTGCCGGCCGAGCACCAGATAGCATTCGTCGCCGGAGAAGACCACGCCGTCGAGATAGTCGACGCGTTCGTCCCGGTAGCTGCGGGCCGCCACGATGTCGATCAGCGCCGCCTGCAGGCCTGCCACCGAGGTGAAGCGCACATGGCGCAGCTCCACGTACGGCGGCACCGGTTCCAGATCGATCTGCAGCCGTACCGAATAGCCGAGCGTCCCGTAGGAGTTGGGGAACCCGAAGAACAGATCCCGATGCTCGTTGTCGGGACGTGCGATCACTAGATCGCCTGCCCCGGTGAGGATTTCGATCTCACGGACGGACTCGTGGGGGAGTCCGTTGCGGAAGGAGGTGGATTCGATGCCCAGCCCGGTCACAGCACCGCCGAGGGTGATCGTCTTGAGCTGCGGCACCACCAGTGGAACCAGCCCGTAGCGGAGCGTGGCGTCGACCAGGTCCTCGTAGGTGCACATGCCGGCGACCTGTGCGGTACGGGTGACCGGATCCACCGAGATCACCCGGTCCAGTCCGGACACGTCCAGACCCGGCGCCGAGGTGCCCGGCCGCTTCCGGAAGAGGTTGGAGGTCTTCTTGGCCAGCCGGACGGTCGCGCCGTCGGGAATGGCCCGGTAACTCTCCAGTAGTCGGGTCACCCCCTGAGAGAACGCCGCGTCGCCATACTCGAGGGGTTCAGAAGCCACGTTCTCACCGTAGCGCGCTGCCCAGTACCGTGGAGGGGCGGCCGGTATCGGGCGCGTAAAGAAGCCATGCGAGGGTTCGGTGCCGACGAGCGCTCGCCGTATGAGGGAGTCATCCGCCGTGGGTCAGGTTTCCGCCACTTCGTCCATCGACATCGCCGCTGCTCCGGATGCGGTGCTCGCCGCATTGAGCGACTACCAGAACGTGCGTCCGGCGATCCTGCCGGAGAACTACCGGGACTACCGGATCGACGACGGCGGCACCGGTGCCGGCACGGTGGTGCACTGGATCCTGCAGGCCACCGAGAAGCGCCAGCGTGACGTGCTCGCCGATGTGACCGTCGCCGGCGGCACCATCACCGAGACGGACCGCAATTCGTCGATGGTCACCACCTACACCGTGACCGCTGCGGGCACCGGCTCGCGGGTGCAGACGGTCACCAGCTGGAAGGGCGCCGGCGGGATCGGCGGCTTCTTCGAGAAGACCTTCGCGCCCAAGGGCCTGGCCCGCATCCAGGCGGTACTGCTGGGCAACCTGAAGACCCGTCTGGAAGCCTGATCCGCTGAGCCGCCGCGGTCGTCGCCGGACCAAACCGTTGCCGGCGCGGGACGGGGTGGACGCCACCAGGGTGGTGTTGCGCCCGGATCTCTGGCCGTCGCCCGAGCTGCCGACGGTGCTGCAGGCGCTGCTCGCGGCACCGGTCATGGCCGGCGTCGACCCGGCCGAGGTGCGGCGGCAGGCAGCCGGCGGCGCAGTGGTCGACGCGGACGGCCGGCCGGTGGAGCTGGACGCGCCGGTGCGCCGGCCGGTGCCGGTGTACCTGTACCGGGAACTCGAGCCGGAGCCGCCGGTCCCGTTCGGTCTGCCCATCCTCTACCGCGACACCGACCTGGTGGTGGTCGACAAGCCGCACTTTCTGGCGACCATG
>NZ_JBJURU010000003.1:99974-101888 GCF_046098115.1 Gordonia sp. VNK21
CCCTGGCCGCCGAGGCCGAGCTCAAGGGCCATGTCCATGTGGCCGTGGCCGGCCGCGTGGCCGCGCAGGTCGAGGTGGCCGGCCGGCAGGCGCAGCTGGTGACGCGGCGGCCGACGGACGGCGGCGTGGAGCCGGCCCAGCTGCGGCCGGTACTGGCCACGGCGCTCGTCGCGGACGTCGTGGCAGCCGTCGAGCCCGCTGCCGGTCTCTAGGCCCGCGTTGTGGTGGGACCACCGCAGGTGGGGCAGGGCGCGGCCGTTGCCAAACCAGGCCGCTGCTGGCGCCGCCGAGTCGCCTAGTCCGAAGGTCTGCCCAGAAGTCCAACGGGTCGTCATGGCGGACCGCGTCCGGCGATCCTGCCGGAGAACTACCGGGACTACCGGCTCGACGACGGCGGCACCGGTGCCGGCACGGTGGTGCACTGGATCCTGCAGGCCACCGAGAAGCGCCAGCGTGACGTGCTCGCCGATGTGACCGTCGCCGGCGGCACCATCACCGAGACGGACCGCAATTCGTCGATGGTCACCACCTACACCGTGACCGCTGCGGGCACCGGCTCGCGGGTGCAGACGGTCACCAGCTGGAAGGGCGCCGGCGGGATCGGCGGCTTCTTCGAGAAGACCTTCGCGCCCAAGGGCCTGGCCCGCATCCAGGCGGTACTGCTGGGCAACCTGAAGACCCGTCTGGAAGCCTGATCCGCTGAGCCGCCGCGGTCGTCGCCGGACCAAACCGTTGCCGGCGCGGGACGGGGTGGACGCCACCAGGGTGGTGTTGCGCCCGGATCTCTGGCCGTCGCCCGAGCTGCCGACGGTGCTGCAGGCGCTGCTCGCGGCACCGGTCATGGCCGGCGTCGACCCGGCCGAGGTGCGGCGGCAGGCAGCCGGCGGCGCAGTGGTCGACGCGGACGGCCGGCCGGTGGAGCTGGACGCGCCGGTGCGCCGGCCGGTGCCGGTGTACCTGTACCGGGAACTCGAGCCGGAGCCGCCGGTCCCGTTCGGTCTGCCCATCCTCTACCGCGACACCGACCTGGTGGTGGTCGACAAGCCGCACTTTCTGGCGACCATGCCGCGCGGTACGCATGTCACGCAGACGGCACTGGTGCGGCTGCGCCGGGAGCTGGGCAACGATCAACTCGCTCCCGCGCACAGGCTGGACCGGCTCACCGCCGGCGTGCTGCTGCTGACCCAGCGTCCGGGCGTGCGTGCCGCCTACCACCAGATCTGCGCCCGCCGCGAGGCGCATAAGGAATACCGGGCGCTGGCACCGGCCGACGAGCGGCTGACCACCACGCTGCGGGTGAGCAACCGGATCGAGAAGGGGCCGGGGGATCTGCGGTCGCAGGTGGTGAGCGGCCCGCCGAACGCGGTCAGCGACATCACCTTGGAGCGGGTGCGCCCGGACGGGCTCGGTGAGTACCGGCTGGTGCCGCACACCGGCCGCACCCATCAGCTGCGCGTGCACATGGCCGGTCTGGGGCTGCCGATCGTCGGCGATCCGCTGTATCCGGAGGTGGATGCGGCGGCGCTGGCGGCGCCCGGAAACGGCGACTTCTCCTCGCCGTTGCACTTGGTGGCGGCAGTGCTCGAGTTCACCGATCCGTGCTCCGGCAACCGCCGCCGTTTCACCTCGGCTCGGGCCGGACGGGAGTTCGGGGCGCAACCGCCGCAGAACGCAGCGCTACTGCGGCCGGGCCCGGACCGGTAACGTCCACAGACATGACGATCGTCGGTTCGTACGAGCGGCACACCGACCTGGGGTGTGAGGCGCTGGTCTTCATGGACTCCGAATCCGACGCCTGCTTCCAGATCCAGCGGGATCTGCCCGGCGGCCCGCGACCGGGTGAATACTGTGTGACCACCGGCGCCGGCGCACCCGTCTACGGCGGAGTGGAGCAGTGGCGGCGGCGCGACGGCG
>NZ_JBJURU010000003.1:101898-202309 GCF_046098115.1 Gordonia sp. VNK21
CGCGTCGACTACCCACGCCGGCCACACGCCGTGGTCGGCCATGAGTGGCTCGGGCAGGCCCGCGTGGGCGAGGTTCCACTACAGCGACTGGCGCAAGCCGCCCGGCGAGTGGTGGACGCTGGCGTCTAGCCGACCTGGTGGTGGTCGACAAGCCGCACTTTCTGGCGACCATGCCGCGCGGTACGCATGTCACGCAGACGGCACTGGTGCGGCTGCGCCGGGAGCTGGGCAACGATCAACTCGCTCCCGCGCACAGGCTGGACCGGCTCACCGCCGGCGTGCTGCTGCTGACCCAGCGTCCGGGCGTGCGTGCCGCCTACCACCAGATCTTCGCCCGCCGCGAGGCGCATAAGGAATACCGGGCGCTGGCACCGGCCGACGAGCGGCTGACCACCACGCTGCGGGTGAGCAACCGGATCGAGAAGGGGCCGGGGGATCTGCGGTCGCAGGTGGTGAGCGGCCCGCCGAACGCGGTCAGCGACATCACCTTGGAGCGGGTGCGCCCGGACGGGCTCGGTGAGTACCGGCTGGTGCCGCACACCGGCCGCACCCATCAGCTGCGCGTGCACATGGCCGGTCTGGGGCTGCCGATCGTCGGCGATCCGCTGTATCCGGAGGTGGATGCGGCGGCGCTGGCGGCGCCCGGAAACGGCGACTTCTCCTCGCCGTTGCACTTGGTGGCGGCAGTGCTCGAGTTCACCGATCCGTGCTCCGGCAACCGCCGCCGTTTCACCTCGGCTCGGGCCGGACGGGAGTTCGGGGCGCAACCGCCGCAGAACGCAGCGCTACTGCGGCCGGGCCCGGACCGGTAACGTCCACAGACATGACGATCGTCGGTTCGTACGAGCGGCACACCGACCTGGGGTGTGAGGCGCTGGTCTTCATGGACTCCGAATCCGACGCCTGCTTCCAGATCCAGCGGGATCTGCCCGGCGGCCCGCGACCGGGTGAATACTGTGTGACCACCGGCGCCGGCGCACCCGTCTACGGCGGAGTGGAGCAGTGGCGGCGGCGCGACGGCGACCGCTTCGAGTTCGCCCTCACCCGGCGCGCGGCGCTGCTCTTCGCCGATGAACTGCTCTCCTTCACGGTGCAGGCGGTCGACGGTCAGACGGTGGACGAGCTGGCCGAGCATGTCGACCGCCTGCTGAGTTGATCGCAGCGACTACCCTGGGTGTCGTGACTGATGCATTCGACCCGTCCGCCCTGTTCGGTGGAGGTTCCGACAATCCGATGGCCGGTCTGCTCGCGCAGGCGCAGGAGATGCAGAGCCAGCTGCTGAAGGCGCAGGACGAGATCGCGGCGAGCGAGATCACCGGTAGCGCCGGCAACGGGCTGATAACCGTCACCGGTAAGGGCACCGGGGAGGTGACCGCGGTGACCATCTCGCCGGATGTGGTGGATCCCTCCGACGTGGAGACGCTGCAGGATCTGGTCGTCGGTGCGCTCGCCGATCTGGCCCGCCAGCGTGACGAGCTGACCTCGCAGAAGATGGGACCGCTCGCCGGTGGCCTCGGCGGCGGCCTGCCCGGGCTGGGCTGAGCAGGCTGACGCGGCCACATGTACGAGGGACCGATCCAGGTACTGATCGACCAGCTGGCGAAATTGCCCGGGCTGGGGCCCAAGGGCGCCCAACGCATCGCGTTCGCGATGCTCGCCGGTGAGACCAGCGAGATCGACCGGCTGGTGGCGGCGTTGATCGAGGTGCGCGACAACGTCAATTTCTGCGCCGAATGCGGCAATGTGGCCGCCGACCGGCTGTGCCGGATCTGCGCGGACTCGCGCCGCGACGCCACCAAGATCTGCGTGGTGGAGGAGCCGAAGGACATCTACGCGATCGAGCGGACCAAGGAGTTCGACGGCCGCTATCACGTGCTCGGCGGGGCTCTGGATCCGCTCAACGGCATCGGCCCCGATCAGCTGCGGATCCGGGAGCTGCTGCAGCGGCTGGGCAATCAGGCCGACGGCGTGGACGTGTCCGAGATCATCATCGCCACCGACCCGAACACCGAGGGCGAGGCGACGGCCACGTATCTGCTGCGCATGCTGAAGGACTTCCCGGGGCTGTCGATGACGCGTCTCGCGTCGGGTCTGCCGATGGGCAGTGACCTGGAGTTCGCCGACGAGGTGACGCTCGGCCGGGCCCTGTCCGGACGTCGCGCCTTGGCCTGATGACGAGTCGGATGCCCGGTGGGGTGGCCGGTCTGGCCCGCCGCGTCGTGGCCGACGACGATCTGCGTGCCGGGATCATCGCGATCGACGGCCCGTCCGGTGCCGGGAAGTCGACCTTCGCCGATGCGCTGGTGGCCGAACTGGACTCCCGGCGCCGACGGTCGCTGCTGATCCGCACCGACCAGTTCGCCACCTGGGATGAGCCGGCCGCCTGGTGGGACGAACTCGAACGGGACGTTCTGGCCCCGTTCGCCCGCAGCCACGACATCGCCATCACGCCGCGCGTATGGACCGCCGGTGTCCCGGAGGTGGGGCCGCCGGTGCGGTACCGGTGGGAGCCTCTGCTGATCATCGAAGGGGTCACCGCCGCCCGGACAGCCGTCGCCGACCGGCTCGATCACGCCTACTGGCTCGACGGACCGGATCGGGCCGAACGGCTCGAGCGCAGCGTGGCGCGCGACGGCGAGGACCAACGGCCACAGCTCGAGGCGTGGCAGGACTTCGAGTACGGCTGGTTCGCCGTCGATGGCACCCGTGAGCGCTGCGTGGTGTTGGACGCTCCGCCGGTCGCAGAACGGCCGTCCGCGGAATGACTGGCCGGCCCGCGGGGGCGGGTCAGGGGTCGGTGGGTGGTGAGTGGGGACTGTGGGTGGTCCGGCGTCCGATGTGGTGCATGGGGTTGACGGTGTAGTCGTGTCTGGTGCCGGTGATGCGCCAGCCGACCCGGCCGGTGTGGGGGCCGTCGGTGATGATGGTGGTTTCCCAGTGGCCGGGGGGCTGTGCTGACGTGGCGGTTGTCGCCGCCGCAGGCGCCGCCGAGTTTGTTGATGTCGGTGGTGCCGCCGTCGGCGTAGTCCAGGTCGGCGTGGTGGGCCTCGCATTGAGCGAACGGTCTCGTACACCCGGGTCTGGTGCAGCCGCGATCCCTTGCGAACAGGGCCAGGCGTTGGGCTTTGTTGGCGAACCGTGACCGGCCCAAGTACAGCACTTCGGCGCTGTGGTGGGCGAACACGGCGAGGTGCCAGGTGGCGTCGGCGGCCATGTCGATCAGGTCGGGGACGGGGATGTGGGTGCCGGTGGCGGTGTACCCGGTCCCGGCCAACTCGGCCAGATCCTGGTGGTCGATGGTGACGACGAATTCGGCCGGCAACCGCGTGGGGTCACCGAGCGCCCCATGCCCGAGCGCGAAGCGGCACAGGGCGACCAGGGCGTCGTGGTTCCGTTGCCCGGCTGAGCGTAGGTCGCGCCGGCGGGCGGCGTCGAGCAACTCCGGATCCAAGCCGTCGGTGTCGACCGGTCCGGTGGGGCTGTCGGGGTCGTCGGGATTGTTCATGCCGGGTGCGGCCCATTTGGTCAGGACTACTTCGAGGAGGCCGCGCAGGGCTGGGGTGATCGCGCCGCGGAGTGTGGTCATCAACTGCTGATCCTGCGGCGACAACGTGACGGACCGGCGGCGTTGGCGGTCGGTGTCGTCGGCGAGTTCGCCGTCGGGGTCGAGGAGGGAGAGCAGACGGTGCCCGACCATCCGCGTCTGCTCCGGCGTCAACGTGACCGCAGACGCGGTCAGATCTGCCTCGGCGCGTGCACGTTGGTCCACATCAACTGAATGCGGCACTTTCTGCATGGTCTTGAAGATCTCGGTGACGTGGTCGGCGCCGATCGTCCCGGCACTCAACGCTTCGGCGGCGGTCGGGCAGCGTGGTGGGAGTGGTTCGCCGGTCATCGACGTGAACTGTCCGACGGCTTCGGCCAGGAGACGGCGTCGGCGGGCTTCGGCGGCGGAGAGGTGCAAGGTGCCGACGAGGTAGCCGCCCAGGCTCGCTCCACCGGCCTGCTGATACGAGCCGCGGTCGCTCATCTCGACGAGGAGGGGTGCGTCGGCGGCGCTGATGAGGCGGCGGGCGCGTTCGCGGTCTTCGGTGAGGTCGGTGAGCTGCCGGTCGGTGCAGCCGGTGTAGTCGGCGCGGGTCAACCGGGCTTGCTTGGCGACGGCGGCGGTGATCAGGGCTTGGAGTGCGATCGGATCGTCGGGCAGCACCATTGTGCTGGTGTCGTCGATGCTGGTCGTCATCGCGTGGTCACCTCCCCCGAAGTGCTGTGCCGACTATCTCGTTGTGCGTTGGTCGTGCTGGTCGGGCTGCGCTGTGCCCTGTCTTACTAGTTCAACGATGGTGTGATGTGTTCTGTTCCCGTATCGCTAAAATGTTCGAACTATTTTCTTGGTTTCAGAGTACGACTGACCTCTGACATCCTTACGGCGGTCGTGGTTCTTTGCGGCGGATGGTCGGAATTCCGCGCGGCGACCGGCCGAGAAGCACTAGAGCTGCAGGTGCAGGATGCTGGGGAGATGGTCGTCGGGCGCCCGTGATAGCCGCAGCGAGGGCGTCGAGTGTGATCGGATCATCGGGCAGCACCATTGTGCTGGTGTCGTCGATGCTGCTCGTCATCGCGTGCTCACCTCCCCCGAAGTGCTGTGTCGACTATCTCGTTGTGCATTCGCCGCTGTATTTCCGGGTATGGAGTTTCCTGCTCTCACCTGGTGAAACAGCCCGATCTGATGTTCTTGAGTTCAGAGTACGACTGCCCTACGACATTCGAGACGGACTCCGCCGAGTGAGATCGAAGCCCCCTTCATGCCATCTGAACGGAACACGTACTTCGCAATCGGTGGGACGTCCGCCGGCAACGGCGAGTGGACTGACTGACGCGGGGTTCCGGTCCGGGCGAGAACCCGGACCGGAACCCGAAGCGGCTCACTGATCCTCGTGATACATCCGGTCGAGCAGAGCCCGGATCCCGGCGGCCTCGGTGTGGTCGCCGCCGCGCAGCCGGATGGTGCCGGACTCGCAGATCCGGGTCCGCATTCCGTGCGGTCGCGGCCTGCGCTTCGGGCGCGGTTCGGCGGTGGCCCGCGGCGGAAGCGCGGCTTCGAGCCGCTCCCGGCTGATTCCGGCCCGGCGGGCGGCCACCAGCACCCAGTGGGCGCACTGTCCGCAACCGCAGCGCTTGTCGCCTGCGGCCCGGTGCGCAGCGGTACGGGCCTGGACCATCGCCACCGCCAGCTGAACTCGTCGATCGGTCATCCTGATCTCCCATCTCCTGTGGATACACCTCTCCTGCGAGGTGTCGTCCGGGAGTGAGATCAGTCAGCGATCGGGCAGCGCGGATTCCTTTCGATGGTGTGCGACGGGCTTGTCGGAAACCCCGTCGGCAACGTTACAGATGCTATCGGGCGGCCGCGAGGCGTTCCCGGCGCAGCTGCTCGACCTCGGGCAGATCGAGCGGGGCCAGCGCGGTGCCGGTGGCCTGCTGCAGCAGATGGTCCGCCAGCTCCGGATTCCGGGCCAGCAGCGGACCGTGCATGTAGGTGCCGATCACGGTGCCCTGCACCACCCCCTCGACGCGGTCGGAGGTGCCGTTGCCGACGCCGTGCCGGACGCTGCCGAGCGGCCGGGCCGAGGCGCCGAGAGCGGTGATGCCGCGGTGATTCTCGAAGCCGGACAGCGGCTGCGTCAACGCCTCCAGCAGCGGCGCGGTCACCAGTTCGCCGATGGAGCGCTCGGGGCCCGGGGAGGTGGTGACGTCGAACATGCCGATGCCGTCGACGCGTTCGCCGGCCGCGGTCTCGTACCAGTGGCCCAGGACCTGGATGGCCGCGCAGATGGCCAGCACCGGGCGGCCGCGTTCGGCGGCCCGCTGCATCCCCGGGTGCTCGGACAGATGCCGGGTGGCCAGCCGCTGGGCGAAGTCCTCCGCGCCGCCGAGCGTGTAGACGTCGAGCGAGTCGGGGACCTCGTCGTCGAGGGTGATGGAGACGATCTCGGCGTCGATGCCGCGCATCCGGGCGCGCTGCCGCAGCACCAGGGCGTTGCCGCCATCGCCGTAGGTGCCCATCACATCGGGCAGCACCAGGCCGATACGGAGAGTCGATTCGCTCATCGGCGGGGCTCCTGCTTCTCCGGGGCGGCCGCCGGATCGAGCGGCTGCGCGCCGGCGCGTTCGAGTGCGGTGTTCAGGTCACGGAAGGCGGTGTAGTTGGCCAGCACCTCCACCCGCCCGGGCGGGCAGGATTCGATCGCGGCGAGCGGATCGGCGACGGTGGTGTGCTCGGCGCCCGCGTACAGCAGCCGCACCCCCAGATCGGCGGCCCGCTCGCCCGACGAGATCACGTGCATCGTCTCGAAGGCCTCGAAGCGCACATCCCACAGCCAGGACAGATCCTCGCCGTCGGGCACCTGCCCGTTCACCGCGATCACCAGTGAGTCGGCGTCCTGATCGATCATCGACAGCGCCTCCTGCCAGCCCGCCGGATTCTTCGCCAGCAGCGTGCGGATCCGATGCTCGCCGAGCTGGTGACTGCCGTAGCGGCCGGCCACCTCGCCGACCGTCCCCACCGCGGTGACCGCGGCCGCCGGGTCGGCGCCCATCGCCACCGCCGCGGCCACCGCCTGGGTGGCGTTGCCGCGGTTCGCGCGGCCGGGCACCGCCAGGGTGAGCCGCGCCCGGAAACCGCCGGGGCCGTAGATGTTCTCGTCGTCGAACCACCACTGCGGGGCCGGTCGCCGGAAGCCCTCGTCGCCGGTCGAATACCAGTCCTCGCCGCGACGGACGATCGGTTCACCCGAGCGCGGGCAGCTCACCGAGTCGCCCACCCAGCCGCTGCCGGCCGCCACCCAGACCACCTCGCGGGCACCGAACGCCGCGGAGGTCACCAGCACGTCGTCGCAGTTGGCGATCACCACCGTCTCCGGGTGTGCCTCGATGCCGGCGCGCAGCCGGCGCTCGATCGCATTGATCTCCCCGACCCGGTCCAGCTGGTCGCGGGACAGGTTCAGCAGCACCAGTGCCTCCGGGGAGGTCGCATCGGCCACATGCGGGACATGCAGTTCGTCCACTTCGAGCGCGGCGATCGGTGCGCTTCGGGCCAGCGACAGCGCGGCGATGATGCCGGCATCCATATTGGCGCCGTCGGCCTGCGTGCACACCTCGCCGAGACCGGCGAGAGCCGCCGCCGCCATCCGGGTGGTGGTGGACTTGCCGTTGGTTCCGGTCACCAGCACGGTGCGCTTGCCGTCGGCCAGCCGAGCCATGATCGACGGGTCGATCTTGGCGGCCACCAGTCCGCCGATCATCGATCCCTTGCCGCGGCCGGCGGCTCGGGAAGCCCAGCGTGCAGCCGTTGCGGCGGCCAGTGCGGTGCGGGTTCGGAGAGGCAGAGGCATGCCAGTGAGTCTGTCATATGAAACATGACACCGGCTGATGGTAACGTCGGCCCCTGTGAGCCGCGCTACCACTGTGAACCTGTCCCTGCCTGATCGTCTGCAGCGGCGGGTGTTCCGTGCCGCCGGACTGCTTCCGCCGCCCGTGCTGCGGGCTGCCGGGAAGCTCGGCCCGGTGAACTCCGACGGCGAGCGGCTGGCAGCGGAGATGCTGCCCGTCACCGTGGCCACCGCCAGGGTGCCCGGCATGGCGCTGCACGACGGTCCGCCGCCGGTGGCGCGCAAACGCATGGACGTCACCGCGGCCGCCATGGCCCAGACCTTCCCGCCGTTCGCCGTGGAAGAGGATCTGACGATCGACGTGGCCGGCGGCACCATCGGCGCCACTCGGTACCGGGCCCAGGACGGCCCCTCGCGAGGGCTCGTCGTCTTCTATCACGGCGGCGGCTTCGTGCTCGGCAGTCGTGCCAGCCACGACTCGGCGGTGCGTGCACTGGCCGTGGCCTCCGGTGCCGACGTGCTGTCGGTGGACTACCGGCTGGCTCCGGAGTTCCCGTTCCCGACGCCGGTCGACGATGCGCTCGCCGCCTGGCGGTTCGCGGTGGACAAAGCGTCCGGATGGGGGCTCGACCGGCACCGGATCGCCGTCGCGGGCGACTCGGCCGGCGGCAATCTGAGCGCCGTGGTCAGTCAGCTGGTGCGCGGTGAGGACGTGACCCCGTGCCTGCAGTTGCTGATCTATCCGGTGACCGACCTGGGCGGCGAGTCGGCCTCCCGCGCCGAGTTCGCCGAGGGCTTCTTCCTCACCCAGGAGGGCATGGACTACTTCACCGACCACTACATCGAGGACCGCGCCTCGCTCACCGACCCGCGGGTCTCGCCGATGCTCACCGAGGACCTCTCGGGTCTGCCGCCGGCCTACGTGGTGGTGGCCGGCTTCGATCCGCTCCGCGACGAGGGCATCGCCTACGCCGAGAAGCTGCGGGCCGCCGGAGTGCCGGTGACCCTGCGGCGGGCGGGAAACCTGATCCACGGCTTCATCAACATGACCCTGATCAGCCCCAGCGCCCGGGAAGAGGTCGCCCGGATGGGTGCGGCGATCGTCGAGGCCATGCCGGTCGAGTGACCGCCTGAGCCGAATGACCGGCTAACCTGGGTGCCATGGCGATCGAGCCCGAGACGAAGGACTGGACCTGGGTGCTCGAGCGTCCGTGCGCCGACTGCGGTTTCGATGCCGCGACGGTCGTCTTCGACGAGATCCCGGCGGCGTTGCGCGCCAACAGTCGTCGATGGCAGCGTGTGCTCGCCGACGGCGGTGAGACGCTCACCCGGCGGCCCGACGAGGCGACCTGGTCACCACTCGAGTACGCCGCACATGTGCGCGACGTCTTCCGGATCATCCTCTCGCGCGTCGAGTTGATGCTGGTGATCGACGATCCACAGGTGCTCGACTGGAGCCAGGATGCGACACAGGTCGAGCAGCGGTACAACGCACAGTCCCCGGCGACGGTGTCCAGGGAACTCGGGGCCGCCGGCGAGGCGCTCGCCGTCGCGCTCGAACTCGTGTCACCGGGGCAGCGTTCGCGCCCCGGCCGGCGCAGCGACGGCGCCGCCTTCACGGTCGAGTCGATCGCGAAGTACTGCCTGCACGATGTGACGCACCACGCCTGGGACGTCGCCGCGCACTGACGCGCCCGCCCGAGTCGGATCGCCCCGACAGACAGCGCGGCCCGGCACCCTCGGGTACCGGGCCGCGACTGCGCGACTGCGACGATCAGAGCAGTTCGAGGATGGTGGCATTGGCCATGCCGCCGGCCTCGCACATGGTCTGCAGGCCGTAGCGGATGCCGTTGTCGCGCATGTGGTGCACCAGACGGGTCATCAGGATGGCGCCGGAGCCGCCGAGCGGGTGTCCCACGGCGATCGCGCCGCCGAGCGGGTTCATCTTCTCGATCGGGGCCCCGGTCTCGGTCTGCCAGGCCAGCGGCACCGGTGCGAAGGCCTCGTTCACCTCGAAGGCGCCGATGTCGTCGATCTTCAGGCCGGACTTGCGCAGGGCCAGCGCGGTGGCCGGGATCGGGCCGGTCAGCATGATCACCGGATCGTCGCCGGCCACCACCGCGGTGTGGATTCGGGCCATCGGCGACCAACCGTTCTGCTCGGCGATCTCGCTGGTGGAGATCAGCAGCGCGCCCGCGCCGTCGGAGATCTGCGAGGCGTTACCGGCGTGGATCACGCCGTCTTCCTTGAAGGCCGGCTTGAGCTTGGCGAGGCTGTCGGCGCTCGAGCCGCGGCGGATGCCCTCGTCGACCTCGAGGCCCGCGATCGGGGCGATCTGCTTGGTGAACGCTCCGGCATCGGTGGCCTGGGCGGCCAGCTCGTGCGAACGGGCCGAGTACTCGTCGAGGAAGGTGCGCGAGAAGCCCCACCGTTCGGCGACCATCTCGGCGCCGAGCCCCTGGTTGAAGCCGTCCACACCGAACCGCTCGAGCACGCTCGGCGGGTTGGCGTCACCGCCCTGCGAGGCCGCGCCCATCGGAACGCGGGTCATCGACTCCACACCGCCGGCGACGATGATGTCCGCCTGGCCGGAGATGACGGTGGCCGCGGCCACCGACACGGCCTGCTGGCTCGAGCCGCAGGCCCGGTTCATGGTGACCGAGGGGACGCTGGTGGGCCAGCCGGCGGCCAGGACGCCGGTGCGGCCGACGTTGATGGCCTGCTCGCCCACATTGCTCACGCAACCCCAGTGCACGTCTTCGACGATGCTCGGGTCGAAGCCGGTGCGCTCGGCCAGCGCCTTGAGGACGTGGCCGGACAGGTCGGCGGGGTGGGTCTCGGCCAGGGAGCCGTTGCGCTTGCCGATCGGGCTGCGGACGGCGTCGACGATGACTGCATCGCGCATGATTCATACCTCATATATGTAGGGACTGTGACGATGCGATCATGCCTCGCCGAACAAGCAATCGGTAGGGCTATCTATGGCCGGCAGGGGTCTTTGTGAGCTAGATCTCGGTGCGGTGGCGGGCCGCAGAGACGGCTGTAGCCCGGATTCCGGCGGTACCGGGATCCGGGCTACAGGATCGTGTGACGCCGAATCAGGCGATCACAGAGGGGCGGTCACGGAGCGTAGGTGCGGGCGCCTTCGGCGGCCTCTTCGACCTCGGCCTCACCGGTCACCCGGTGCGCCCGGTTCACCGCGGAGACCACGGCCCGCAGGCTGGCGACGGTGATCGACGACGCGATACCCACACCCCAGACGGTTTCGCCGTTCACCTCGGCCTCCACGTAGCTCGCGGCGCTGGCGTCGCCGCCGGCGGTCAGGGCGTGCTCGCTGTAGTCGAGGACCCGGACGTCGTAGCCGATGGTGCTCAGCGCGTCGACGAAGGCGGCCAACGGGCCGTTGCCGGAGCCGCTGATCTCCTTCTCCACCCCGTTCACCTTCACGGTGGCGGTGACGGCATCCTCGCCGCTGTCCTCCTCGGCGGCGTCCACCCGCTGCTTGATGCGTTCGATCGGGGTGGTCGGCAGCAGGTACTCCTGCGAGAAGACGTCCCACATCTCCTTCGGGTTGACCTCGCCGCCCTCGCCGTCGGTGATCTTCTGGATCTCCCGGGAGAACTCGATCTGCAGCCGCCGCGGCAGCTCCATGCCGTGGTCGGCCTTCATGATGTAGGCCACGCCGCCCTTCCCGGACTGGCTGTTGACCCGGATGACCGCCTCGTAGTTTCGGCCCACATCGTGCGGGTCGATGGGCAGGTAGGGGACCTGCCACAGGATGTCGTCGACGTCCTTGTCCTGCTCGTCGGCGTCGATCTTCATCTGGTCCAGGCCCTTGTTGATGGCGTCCTGGTGGCTGCCGGAGAAGGCGGTGAACACCAGGTCGCCGCCGTAGGGGTGGCGCTCGGGGACGTTCAGCTGGTTGCAGTACTCCACAGTGCGACGGATCTCGTCGATGTCGGAGAAGTTGATCTGCGGGTCCACGCCGCGGGAGAACATGTTCATGCCCAGGGTCACCAGGCAGACGTTTCCGGTGCGTTCGCCGTTGCCGAACAGGCAGCCCTCGATGCGGTCGGCGCCGGCCATGTAGCCCAGCTCGGCGGCCGCCACACCCTCACCGCGGTCGTTGTGCGGGTGCAGGCTCAGGATGATCGAGTCGCGGCGCGCCAGATTACGGCTCATCCACTCGATGGAGTCGGCGTAGACATTGGGGGTGGCCATCTCCACGGTGGCCGGCAGGTTGATGATCAGCGGCTTCTCCGGGGTGGGCGCGATGATCTCGGAGACCGCATCGCACACCTCCTTGGCGTAGCTCAGCTCGGTGCCGGTGTACGACTCCGGGGAGTACTCGTAGCGCCAGTTGGTGTCGGGGTAGTTCTTCTCGGTCTCCAGACACAGGCGGGCCGCGTCGGTGGCGATGGTGGTGATCGCCTCCGTGTCGGCACGGAAGACCACCCGGCGCTGCAGGATCGACGTCGAGTTGTAGAAGTGCACGATCACGTTCGGTGCGCCGTTGCACGCCTCGTAGGTGCGGGTGATCAGCTCCGGGCGGGCCTGGGTCAGGACCTGGATGGTGACGTCCTCGGGGATGGCGCCGTCGTCGATGATCTCGCGGACGAAGTCGAAGTCGGTCTGGCTGGCGGACGGGAAGCCCACCTCGATCTCCTTGTAGCCCATCCGGACCAGCAGATCGAACATCCGGCGCTTGCGGGCCGGGCTCATCGGGTCGATCAGGGCCTGGTTGCCGTCGCGCAGATCCACCGCGCACCACAGCGGGGCGCGCTCGATGACCGCGTCCGGCCAGGTGCGGTCCGGCAGGCTGATCTTCTCCACCTCGTCGGCGAAGCTGCGGTAGCGGTGCACCGGCATCGCCGAGTTGTGCTGCGGATTCCAGGCGGGCTGGTCGGCGGGAATGGGGCCCGCGGGGGTCACGATACGGCTCGGGCCGGAAGTGAAAGCGTCTGCTGCTGCCATGACAGGTCAATCTCCTACAGAGTGAGAAATCTGGGGTTGACCGGCGCGTCACAAGGCCCGCGACGGAGGGCCGGTCGGATCAGACCCCGCCGCGGCAACCGAGAAGGAGCGCACGCTGCATGGTGGCGATGTTACTCCTGGCCGGTCGGCTCGGCAAAGCGGAGGGCGGCACATTCACTCGGACAGAGGAAGTCCCCAGCGGCCGGTGTAGGCGATCTCGTTGAGCGGCAGGCGTTCTCGCGGCCAGGCGTCGCGTTCGACGATCTCCTCGGGGAGAGCCGACGGATCGGTGGCCAGCCGGCCCAGGGCCAGAATCACCATCGGCCGCTTGTCCTCGGGGATACCGAAGGCCTCCCGGGCGGCGGCCTTGCTGAAGCCGGCCATCGGATGCGGATTGAAGCCCAGGGCCTGCGCCTGGATGCTCATCTGTCCCAGCGCCAGACCGAGGTCGACGGCTCCGTACTCGTGCAGGTTCTCATCGTCCGGGTCGTTGCTGGTGCACAGCAGGACGAAGGCCGCCGCGTTGCCGGCCCAGCTCTTGTTTCCCCGGTTGAGGGTGTCGAAGAGCGCGCCGAAGGTCTCGTCCCCGCGGCGCCCGACCACGAAGCGGACCGGCTGGATGCGGCCCCAGGTGGCGGCCCAACGCCCGGCTTCGAGAACGGTCAGCAGATCCTCGTCGTCGATGGCGGCCTGCCCGTCGTAGCCGCGGGCGCTCCACCGACCCGCGATCAGCTCGTTCAGGTCGGTACCGGTGGTCACGTTCTCCATGGCTACCGAGGGTAGGCGGTACCCGGCGGGTGCGGCTGCGCGGGCGGCTCAGGCGCCGACGGCGTAGCCGGTCTGCTCGATCCGCCAGCGGGTGAGCCGCGGCACCACCCAGAACGAGTAGATGCCCAGCGTCACCACGATGAGCAGCAGCCACAGGCACCAGCGGCCGAACAGTCCCCAGGCCGAACCGTAGAACTGAAGCTGCCGGCCGTGCAGGTAGGTGTGCTTGGCGCGCCAGCGCTCCTTCAGAACCAGGGCGAACGGGTAGCAGATCCCCAGGGTGCAGACCGTGATCAGCAGTCCGAGGAGTTGCGTGCCGACCCAGGTGGCCGCTCCGCCGTCGAACCGGTAGAGCTGACCGGAGGGCGGAACGACGACGGCGACGCCGTCCATGCCCGGTGCGGGCTGGGCCGGTGCCGCCTGCGGCGGAAAGGGAGATCCAGATATCATGCACCACAACCTAGATGCGTGCTCGGACATCGCGCAGTCGGCTGGTCGAGCGACTGTCGGCGGTTCGGGGCCGGCGGTTCAGGACAGGCGGCGCAGCGCGATCGCGACCACGGCGGCCAGCACGACCAGCACCCCGCCGCTGACCCCGGCCGCCACATGCAGGCCGTCGACCCAGGCGCTGCGCGCGGCCTCGGCCAGGGCCTGCCCGGCCGGTCCGGCATCGCCGGCCCGGTGCAGGGTCTCGCCGAGAGAGTCGCCGAAGCCGCGGCCGTGGTCACCGGCGAGGAAGACCGCGGTGGCGACCGAGCCCAGCACCGCGAGCCCCATCGCCGTGCCCAACTCGAAGCAGGTCTCCGAGGTGCCGGCCGCGGCCCCGGACTGCTCGGGTGGTGCAGCAGCCACCACCACGTCGCTCACCAGGGCGAACTGCACGCCGTAGCCGATACCGGCCAGTGCCGTGGTCGCCAGGAAGACGGCGATCGGCGTGCCGGGGCTCAGGAACAGGAAGCCGAGATTGCCGAGCCCGGCCAGCAGCACCGCCGCAGCCAGCGCGGTGCGCACGCCGAGCAGACGTTTGACCCGGTCGGCGCCCACCGAGAAGACGGCAACGGTCACCGCCATCGGCAGCCCTGCGAGGGCGGCGGCCAGCACGTCGTGCCCGAGCACCGACTGCAGATAGACATTGCCCAGGTAGGCCATGCCGCCCTGGGCGAACATGCCGAAGAACGCGGCGGCCACCGCCGCCGAGAAGGCGGGATTGCCGAAGAGCGAGAGCTTGAGCAGTGGGTCGTCCACCCGGCGCTCCCAGCCGAGGAAGACCGCCAGCATCACCAGACCGACGATGCCCACGCCCAGCCGGGTCGGTGAGAAGCCCTCGGCGGCGATCGTTTTCACCGCGTAGACGGCCGGCAGGATGCCCAGCAGGGAGAACGCGACGCCGGCGACGTCGAAGCGATGGGTGGTGGCCGCGCGGAACTCGGGAAGCAGAACCGGTCCGGCCAGGAAGAGGACGGCCAGCACCGGCAGGTTGATCAGGAAGACCGAGCCCCACCAGAAGTGGTGCAGCAGCACGCCGCCGATCACCGGCCCCACGGCGGCCCCGCCGGCGAAGGCGGCCGTCCACACCCCGATGGCCCGCCCGCGCTCGCCCGGGTCCGGGAACATGTTGGCGATCAGCGAGAGCGACGACGGCAGCAGCGTGGCCCCTCCGACACCCATCAGAGCCCGCGCCGCGATCAGGAAACCGGCGCTCGGTGCGAAGGCCGCGAGCACCGACGCCACTCCGAAGACGGCGGCGCCTGCCAGCAGTATGCGGCGCCGCCCGATGCGGTCGCCCACATTGCCCATGGTGATCAGCAGGCCGGCGATCAGGAATCCGTAGATGTCGAGCACCCACAGTTCGGCGGTGGCCGACGGCTCCAGTGCCTCGGTGATGGTCGGCATCG
Source organism: Gordonia sp. VNK21 (assembly GCF_046098115.1). Taxonomy (NCBI): domain Bacteria; kingdom Bacillati; phylum Actinomycetota; class Actinomycetes; order Mycobacteriales; family Gordoniaceae; genus Gordonia; species Gordonia sp. VNK21. Next base: position 116,927 of record NZ_JBJURU010000003.1, read on the forward strand.
CCAGATACAGGACCGAGAAGTCCATCGAGACCAGGATCACCGGCAGGGTCAGCACCGCCAGACCCCACCGGGGGTGTTCCCGGCGGACCGGTGCGGTCATCGGCACTCCTGACAGGGCGGCCCGGGCGGTCCGCCCGGCGGTGCCGGATCAGATCGCGTACGGGAAGACGGCGAGCATGTAGGCGCCGAACCAGGCGCTGAGCGCCACGATAGGCGCCAGCACGCCGGCCGCGGTAGCGGGCCTGGCCCGGGCCAGCAGCGCGGCGAACGGGATCAGCAGGACGAAGGCGGGCAGCAGCAGCCGCGGCCGGCTGTGCATCAGCCCGCTCGAGAGCAGTACCGAGGCGGTCACCAGCAGGCCGTACACCAGCACCGGCCACGGCAGTCGTGCGGCGATCGACCAGATCACCAGGCCCAGACAGCCGAGCATCACCAGGGCCGTGGCCACCGACGCGAAGTCCGGTGCCGCGGTGAGGGAGTCGTAGACGAACTTGCCGCCGGCCGCGCCGAAGTCGACGGTGGTGTCCCAGCCGTCGGTCTGCACGGTGAACCAGCCGGTGAGCGAGCCGGTCTGGGCGGCCACGAAGAGCAGGTACCCGAGATAGCCGAGCGGGGCCATCACCACGGCGGCCCAGGCGCGCGGCCCGCGGCGCCAGTCGGCCGCGGCGGCGATCATCACCACCACGATCACCGCGATACCGGTCGGGCGGACCGTGCCGATCAGCAGGGCGGCGGTGCCGGCCAGCAACCATCGGCGCTCGAGGACACCGACCAGCGCCCACGCGGCGAGCGCACAGAACAGGGCTTCCGTGTAGGCCATGTTCAGCACCACGGACATGGGGGTGGCGGCGAAGAGCACCACCAGGATCAGTCCGGTGCGCCCCGGGTCGGGGCGCCCGGCGCCGGCTCCGTCCGGCAGCAGTTCGGCGGTGCGCGCACCGAGCCGGGCCACCCCGGCCGCGGCGGCGCAGCCCGCGATCACGTTGACGATCATGGCGGCGGCGAAGACGCTCACCCCGGGCACCACCGCCACCGCGCCCACCACCTCCGGGAAGCCGGGCAAGAAGGCGTACGCCGTCACATCCGAGTGCACGCCCTGCGCGTCGGCCAGCGTCGACGGCACATCGCGGTAGCCGTGCTCGGCGATCGCGAGCATCCATTCGCCGTCCCATTTGCTCAGCAGCGAGCGCAGTGAGACGTCGTGCACGGCGCCGAAGACCGCCAGCACCGCCAGCCCCACCGTCCGGACGGCCAGGTACACCGGTACGGCGACGGCCGCCGAGGCGAGGCCGCCGGCGGTGACGGCGCCGCGCAGCGGGGAGGTCCGGATGGTGGTCATCGGGGTCCGATGGTAGCCAGCCGCAGGTGCCGCGGCGGAGGCGTGGTTCGGGTCCGGGCGGGCCGCCCGGTAGAGTCGTCCCGGAAGTCAGCACGTGAGAAGCACGAGTACAGGAAGGCCCCGACGTGGCATTGGTGGTCCAGAAGTACGGTGGCTCGTCGGTGTCGGACGCTGAACGGATCCGGCGTGTCGCCGAGCGCATCGTGGAGACCAAACGAGCAGGTAACGACGTCGTCGTCGTCGCCTCGGCGATGGGTGACACCACCGACGAACTGCTCGACCTCGCGGAGCGGGTGAACCCGGATCCGCCGCAGCGTGAGATGGACATGCTGCTGACCTCCGGCGAGCGCATCTCCAATGCGCTGCTGGCGATGGCCATCTCGTCGCTCGGCGAGGACGCGCAGAGCTTCACCGGCTCGCAGGCCGGTGTGATCACCACCTCGAGCCACGGCAAGGCCAAGATCATCGACGTCACCCCGGGCCGGGTGCGCAGCGCCCTCGACGAGGGCAAAGTGGTGCTGGTCGCCGGTTTCCAGGGTGTCTCCCAGGACACCAAGGACGTGACCACCCTCGGCCGCGGCGGCAGCGACACCACCGCCGTGGCGCTGGCGGCGGCCCTGGAGGCGGACGTCTGCGAGATCTACACCGACGTCGACGGTATCTACACCGCCGACCCGCGCATCGTGCCGAACGCCCGTCACCTCGATCAGATCTCCTTCGAGGAGATGCTGGAGATGGCGGCGTGCGGTGCCAAAGTGCTCATGCTGCGCTGCGTGGAATACGCACGCGCCTACAACGTTCCCGTACACGTGCGCTCGTCGTACTCGACCAACTCCGGAACGATGGTGTCCGGATCGATGGAGGACATCCCCGTGGAAGAAGCGATTCTCACCGGTGTGGCACACGACCGCAGCGAAGCCCAGGTCACCGTCTTCGGTATCGAGGACAAGCCCGGCTACGCCGCGAAGGTCTTCCGGGCCGCCGCCGACGCCGAGATCAACATCGACATGGTCCTGCAGAACATCTCCACCGTGGAGACCGGCAAGACCGACATCACCTTCACCCTGCCCAAGGAACTCGGGCCGCTGGCGGTGGAGAAGCTGTCCGAACTCAAGGACGAGATCGGTTTCTCGCATGTGGTGCTCGACGAGAACGTCGGCAAGGTCTCGCTGGTCGGCGCCGGCATGAAGAGCCACCCGGGCGTTACCGCCACGTTCTGCGAGGCGCTGAGCAACGCCGGGATCAACATCGAGCTGATCTCCACCTCGGAGATCCGCATCTCGGTGCTGTGCCGGGAGGACGAACTCGACGACGCGGTGCGCGCCCTGCATCAGGCCTTCGACCTCGGCGGCGAGGAAGAGGCCGTGGTCTACGCCGGCACCGGCCGATAGGAGGAGTGCAGCGATGGTGAACATCGGAGTGGTCGGAGCCACCGGCCAGGTGGGCGGGGTCATGCGCACCCTGCTCGCCGAACGGAACTTCCCGGCCGATCAGGTGCGGTTCTTCGCCTCGGCGCGGTCCGCGGGATCGACGCTGCCGTGGGGTGACGGCGAGATCGTCATCGAGGACGCGGCGACCGCCGACCCCACGGGTCTGGACATCGCTCTGTTCTCGGCCGGGGCCACCATGTCCCGGGTGCAGGCGCCGCGGTTCGCCGAGGCCGGCGTCACCGTGATCGACAACTCGTCGGCCTGGCGCAAGGATCCGGACGTCCCGCTGGTGGTCTCCGAGGTGAACGGTCACCTCGCGAAGAACCCGCCGAAGGGCATCATCGCCAACCCGAACTGCACCACCATGGCCGCGATGCCGGTGCTCGGCCCGCTGCACGCCGCCAAGGGGCTGCGCCGGCTGATCGTCTCGAGCTACCAGGCCGTCTCCGGTTCCGGACTGGCCGGTGTCCGGGAACTGCAGGGGCAGGTGGAGCGGGGCGCGCAGGGCGACCTCGGGCAGCTCGTCTACGACGGCGGCTCGGTGGACCTGGGCGAGCCCGACAAGTACGTCGCCCCGATCGCCTTCAACGTGGTGCCGCTGGCCGGGGCGATCGTCGACGACGGCTCGGAGGAGACCGACGAGGACCAGAAGCTGCGCAACGAGTCGCGCCGCATCCTCGACATCCCGGAACTGCTGGTGAGCGGCACCTGTGTGCGGGTGCCGGTGTTCACCGGACACTCGCTCTCGATCAACGCCGAGTTCGACGCGGCGATCACCCCGGACGAGGCGCGGGCGCTGCTCGCCGACGCTCCCGGCGTGCAGCTGGTGGATGTGCCCACACCGCTCGGCGCCGCCGGCGGCGACGTCTCGCTTGTGGGCCGCATCCGGCAGGATCCGGGTGCCCCGGAGGGGCGCGGCCTGGCACTGTTCGTCTCCGGCGACAACCTGCGCAAGGGTGCCGCTCTGAACACCATCCAGATCGCCGAGCTGCTCGTCTGAGCCGGACCGGCCGTCCCCGGAGACCTGTCGCACCGGGGCGGGGGACCGGCCCGGAATTAATCGGACCGCGGTCCGGTTGGGTGGGATATGAACGAGACGACCGTGGAGCGGATGCCCGCCCTATTCCTCAGCCACGGGGCTCCGCCGCTGGTGGACAGCGAACCCTGGGTGGCCGAACTCGGCGCGCTGGCCGGTGGCCTGCTGCCCCGGCCGTCGGCGATCCTGGTGCTCTCGGCGCACTGGGAGGCGGCACCGCTGACCATCGGCGCGACGGACCCGTCGGTTCCGCTCACCTATGACTTCTGGGGCTTCCCGGAGCGCTACTACCAGACCGTGTACTGGTCGCCGGGCGCGCCGGATCTGGCCGCGCGGGTCGCGGCGATGATGCCCGACGGTGCGACCGTCGCGCATGACGAGGGTCGCCGGCTCGATCACGGCGCCTATGTGCCGTTGACCGTCATGTATCCGGACGCCGACATCCCGGTGCTGCAGGTGTCCCTGCCCACGCTCGAGCCGGAGGCGCTGCTCGCGCTGGGCCGTCGCCTGGCGCCGCTGCGCGACGAGGGCGTGCTGATCATCGGCTCCGGATTCACCACCCACGGACTGCCGTACCTGCGCGACTGGAGCCCGGAGGCGACGCCGCCGTCGTGGTCGGTGGAGTTCGACGCCTTCGCCCGCGAGTCGCTCGCCGCCGGAGATCTCGAGTCCCTGATCGACTTCCGGCGCCGTGCGCCGGGCATGCCGTATGCGCATCCGACGGTCGAGCACTTCGCGCCGCTGTTCGTGGCCCTGGGCGCCGCCGACGATCCGGAGCGGGCGCCGGAGCAGGTGATCGACGGATTCTGGATGGGACTGGCCAAGCGGAGCCTGGTGGTCCGCTGACGCACCGGTGCGCGTATTCACGCTCTGAGCTGCAGTGTGGCCCAGACTACTCTTGAGTAACATTGTGTGCTACAGTGCTGCCCATGAGACTCAGTCGGGAATTCGTTTCAGCCAGGATCATGGGCCGTCGCCGCCGCGCGGGCGCCCTGGTCGTCACCGCGGCGATGGCCGCCACCACCGTCGCCACCGGAGCGGCGGCCGCACCGGCAGGCGCCGCCGGCGGCTTCTACACGCCGCCTGCCCGGTTCGCCGCCGACCCCGGATCGGTCATCCGCACCCAGCAGACCGAACTGCTCCTGCAGATCCCCGGTGTGAAGGGCCAGTGGCCCGGCACCGCCAAGCGGATGATGTACACCTCCACCCGCGACGACGGGAAGCCCGCCGCGGTGACCGGCTATGTGGTCGAGCCCACCGCGCCCTGGAACGGCAAGGGGCCGCGACCGACCGTCGTGATCGGTCCGGGCACCGTGGGCCAGGGTGACCAGTGCGCCGGCTCCAAGATGCTCTCGCTGCCGCTCTCGGTCGATCCCGCCAAACCCAGCATCGGTGTGAACTACGCCGGCCTGGAGATGAATCTGCTGCTGCTCAACGGCGTCCGCGTGGCCGTGACCGATTACATCGGCATGGGCACCCCCGGCATCCACACGTACGTCAACCGGCTCGAATCCGGCCGCGCCATGCTCGACGCCGCCCGCGCCGCGCTGAAGGTCGCCAAGGTGCCGGCGAGCAGCCCGGTCGGCTTCTCGGGCTACTCCCAGGGGGGCGGCGCCGCCGCCTCGGCCGCTGAACTGGCCGCCGGCTACGCTCCCGAACTGAATGTGAAGGGCACCTACGCCGGTGCCCCGCCGGCCGACCTGAACAAGGTGATCGACCAGATCGACGGCACCTTCATCTCCGGCGCCATCGGCTACGCCATCAACGGCCTGGCCGCGCGTCATCCGGAACTGGGCACGGTGGTCCAGAAGGAGACCAACGCCCACGGCAAGCAGGTCCTCAAGGCCACCGCCACCGAATGCATCGGTGACACCGGGCTGCTGCACGGCTTCGAGCGGAGCCGGCAGTGGACCCGCACCGGGACCTCCCTGTCGGCCGTCATCAAGCGCTACCCGGCGGTCCACGAGATCGTCGACGACCAGCGCATCGGGCGGCTCAAGCCCAACGCGCCGGTGCTGATCTCGACCGGCGTCGCCGACGACGTCATTCCGAACGGCCAGGTCAACCAGCTGTACCGGGACTGGCGGAGCCAGGGTGCGCGGGTGCAGCTGGCGACCGGCCACCTGCCGTCGATTCTGCCCGGCATGGTGATCAACCACGCACTGCCGATGCTCGAGTTCCTCCTCCCGGCGAGCAGCTTCCTGCTGAACCGGTTCAACAGCTGAACCCCGCATCGAGCGCCTCCGCCCGAACCATGTGTGCCGGGCGGGGGCGCCGGTGTGTTTGGATCGAGCCATGACTGATCCCGGACACCGGGGCGACCCGGACGACCCGGACCGCATCCCGACGCAGGCCGAACTCGACGCGGAGGACCTGGCCGAACTCGAACGCACCTCGCGCGATGCCGACATCGTCGACCGCTATCCGCGCCGCCGCGACGACCCGGGTCCGGCGCCGCGGGTGCTGGCTCACTCGGTCCGGGTGGTCTGGTGGATCGCCGCGGCCGCCGCGGCCGCCTACGTCGTCGCCGGCTTCGTCCAGCGCGGCACGATCACCGACCTGCTGGCCGGCCGCCTCGAACCGGGCCTGGCCGAGGTGAATGACGCCGATGCCGGCGACGCCGCCGACCGGGCACAGTCCATGGCGCAGTTCTGGCCGCCGGCCCTGCTGATCGGCATGGTGGTGCTGATGGCACTCAGCTACCCCCTGCTGGTGGGCATCGCCGGCCAGCACAGCCGGAACCTGCGCAGCATGTACGCCGCGGTCGTGGTGGTCGCCGCGCTGTTCACCCCGGTGATCGGCGACCTGCTCTTCTCCTACGACGAGATCAACGTGGTGGTGCGGGCGCTGCCGTGGGTGCAGTTCGCGGCGCTGCTGCTGACCCTGCTGATGGTCTTCCGGCGGGCGGTGAACCAGTGGCTGCCCACCAGTAACCGGGTCAAGCCCGGTCGCATGCTCGGCCGCGGCTGATCCCCGGCGGGTAGCGTGGGCCACAGACCGCCGGACCGACCGGCGGACTGTCGCAGAGAGGGAAGTCCATGAGCGATCCCATCTACACGGTGTCGTCCACCTCCACGGGAGGCGGCCGCGACGGCAAGGTCGCGTCCGACGCCGGGCACGTCGATCTGGTGATGGCGCCGCCGACCGAAATGGGCGGCAACGGTCAGGGTGCCAACCCCGAAGAACTGTTCTCCGCCGGCTACGCCGCCTGCTTCATGGGCGCGCTGCGGCACACCGCGAAGTCCAACGGCCACACCGTTCCCGACGGCGCGACGATCACCGTGAAGATCGGCATCGGCAAGGACGCCGCCGACGGCGGCTTCAAGCTGAACGCCGACATCACCGCGCACCTGCCGGGCGTCGACCAGCCGACCGCCACCGCGATGGCCGAGGCCGCGCACGCCTTCTGTCCCTACTCGAAGGCCACCCGCGGCAACATCGAGCACACGGTGACCGCCACGGTGTGACCGTGGTCATGTGACCGGCGTCAGGTCGGGTAGCGTGGGGAGCCGTGAACAACTGGGGAATTCTCGCCGCACTCGGCCTGATCGCCGCCGTCGCCGCCGTCGTCGCCTATGTGCGTAACCGGCAGCACGAGAACGCATCGCTGCTGCGCGACGCGGAGCTGGCCGAACGACTGCGCGCCCTGGCGTCCGGTGACCCGGTTAGGCTGGCGGCGGTCGACGAATTCGAGATCACCGTCTATCAGCGGCTCTTCTACGCGAACGCGGTGGGACCGCGGCTGCGCAGCGCCGCCTGGTCGCTGCTCGGGGTGGCGCTGACCGGAGCCGCGGCACTGCTGCTCGACGGTCTCGAGGGCTCCGTGGCGGTGACCCTCTGGGTGGTGGCGCTGGCGGCGGCCGTCGTCTTCGGCGTCGCCACCGTGATCCATCTGGTGCTGGCCGCCTTCGCGGCGGCGACCACGCCGCGAGTCTCCTTCGCCGATTCCTACGCGGCCGGCGAGGATGACGAGACCGACTGACGCTGCACCGCAGCCGCGACCGGCCAGCCGCTGGGCTGCGCTGATCGTGCTGCTGCTGGTTGCGGTGCTCACCACCGCGTCCGTGGCCGCCACTCCGGTGCGTTCGGTGGGCACCTGGCCGCGCACCGCACTGGCCGACGGTTCGGTCGAGGTGATCGCCGACGAGGACGTACCCGACGAGGTGCTCGTCTCGCGCACCCTGCTCGAGGCGGCCGACAGCGCACTGGTGGTGCCGGCCGACGCCTCGCCGGCGGTCCTGGGCCGGGCCGTCGAACTCAGCGCCACCCGGCGGGTGCCGGTGTACCGGGTGTCCGCGGCCACCGCACCGGCCGTGGCGGCCGAACTCGACCGGTTGCGCGTGCGCCGGGTGGTGACCGTCGGCGGTCCGATCCCGGACCTCCGGCGGCGCACCAGCGCTGACCCGAAGGAACTGATCGAAGGTCCGGCGCCCGCCGGTTCGTCGCCGGTGCTTCTGCTGTCGGGACCGTCGGCGGTTCCCGCGGCCACCGGCCGTGCGGCCGGGGCCACGGTGATCGTGCTGCCGGTTCCCGATCCGCGGGCCAGCGGGGCCGCGGTGGCCGCACTCAAGAGAGACGACTCGGCGGTGCGGGCGGTCGGTGCCGGCTTCGGCGATCGCGGCGTGCTGACCGACCGTATCCAGGCGGCCCGGACGGTGCCCGAACTGCCCGGCGGCGGTCAGTTGCTGTTCCCGTCGCGGCGGGTGGTCGCCCTCTACGGTTCACCGGACTCGCGCACGCTGGGACCGCTCGGCCGGCAGGACCTGCCGTCCACCGTTCAGCGCGCCAAAGAGGTTGCCGGACAGTACGGTTCACTCTCCTCGGTGCCGGTGATCCCGGGCTTCGAGATCATCGCGACGATCGCCTCGGAGGAGCCCGACTTCCGGGGCGCCTACACCCGGCCGGTACCGGTGAAGGTCCTCGAGCCGTGGGTGGACGCGGCCGAGAAGGCCGGCATCTACGTCACCCTGGATCTGCAGCCGGGCCGGATGGACTTCCTCGCGCAGGCAAAAATGTACGAGCGGCTCCTCGAACGGCCCAACGTGGGGCTGGCACTGGATCCGGAATGGCGGCTGGCCCCCGATCAGGTGCACCTGGCGCAGATCGGTGCGGTGCGTCCGGCGGAGGTCAACCGGACCGCGGCCTGGCTGGCGGATCTGGTGCGCCGCCGCAATCTGCCGCAGAAGGCCTTCGTGCTGCACCAGTTCGACGAGGCGATGCTCGGCGATCGCGCCCGGCTCGACACCGGGCATCCGGAGCTGGCGACGGTGGTGCACGCCGACGGTCACGGCGTGCCCGGGGTCAAACTCGACACCTGGCACCGGCTGATCACCGGTCTGCCGCCCGGGATCTGGATGGGCTGGAAGAATTTCTACACGGAGGACACACCGATCTTCTCCCCGGCGCGCACGATGTCGGTGAAGCCGAGACCGTGGTTCATCTCCTACCAGTGACATCTCAGGCGACAGTTCAGAACACTTCACTCCTATCGACGACGGGGACGCGATGACCATCCGGATAGAGGAGCTGGCCGCGGTGCCGGCCACCGCGCAGCGGCGCGACCCGCTCGAGATCCTCGACGAACAGGACGCGACACGGATTCCCGGCCTGGTGCCGGTGCGGCACGAGCGGATGGCGGCGACCGCCTTCACGTTCTTCCGCGGGGCGGCCGCGGTGATGGCCGCCGATCTGGCGGCCACCCCGTCGTCGGGAATCGACACCCAGCTGTGCAGCGACGCGCACCTGAGCAACTTCGGACTCTTCCGCTCGCCGGAGCGACGGATGGTCTTCGACCTCAACGACTTCGACGAAACCCACCCGGGCCCGTTCGAATGGGACGTCAAGCGGCTGGCCGCCAGCATCGTCATCGCCTCGCAGGCCAACGGCTTCGACGAGCGGGAGGTGAGCCGCTGTGCCCGCCGCTCGGTCCGTGCCTACCGCAAGGAGATGCTCGCGGCGGCCGGGCGCTCCCCGCTGGACAACTGGTACCGGCACGTCGACGCCGAGTCGCTGGCCGGGGAACTGGGCGATCGCCTCGACACCGCCACCGGCGACCGGATGGCCAAGCTGTTGAACAAGGCCAAACATCGGGACAGCAACCAGGCGCTGGAGAAGCTCTGCTACTTCGATCTGGCCGGGGCGCACATCCGCAGCGATCCGCCGCTGCTGATGCGGGCCGAGGAGATCATGACCCGGATGTCGCGGGAACAGCTCGCGATGGCCTTCACCGACCGGATCGCCGCCTACGCCCGATCTCTGCCCGAACAGGTGGCGAGCGTGCTCGCGCAGTACCGGTTCATCGAGGCCGCCCGCAAGGTGGTCGGCGTCGGCAGCGTCGGTACCCGCTGCTGGATCGTCCTGATGGGCAGCGAGGTGGGCGCGTCGCCGCTCTTTCTGCAGATCAAGGAGGCGGGGCCATCGGTGCTCAGCCCGTACGTCACCGCCCGCGCCGGCGACCATCAGGGGCGTCGCGTGGTGGCCGGGCAGCAGCTGATGCAGGCCTCCAGCGATATCTTCCTCGGCTGGGTCACCGCACCGAACTTCGACGGCACGCCGAACCAGTTCTATGTGCGCCAGCTCCGTGACGGCAAGGGGTCGGTGGTGGTGGAGGGGCTGCGGCCGGACGGCATGGAGTACTACGGCGAACTGTGCGGCCGGGTGCTCGCGCAGGCCCATGCGCGCACGGCCGCCTATGCGCCGATCGCGGCCCTGCTGAGCGGCTTCGGCAAGGCCTTCGACAGGGCCGTCGCCGACTTCGCCGTGGCCTACAGTCAGATCAACGAGGCCGACCATCAGCGATTGGTCGATGCCATCGCCGACGGGCGGATGAGTTCGGCGCCGCTGTCCGTCTGAGGGGCCGACCCGATTTCGTGAACCGAGAACCGTCGTTGTATTCTTGACGACGTTGCCTTCGAGAGAAGACGACACCGGGGTATGGCGCAGCTTGGTAGCGCGCTTCGTTCGGGACGAAGAGGTCGTGGGTTCGAATCCCGCTACCCCGACGCAATGGTTGAGATCGCAGTTGAGGCCCTGACCAGGGAAATCTGGTCAGGGCCTCACTCGTCTCACCGATACCGCCTGCTCCCCGCCACATCGAATCCACTACGCGACAGGAAAGCCGGAACGCGACACTGCGCAGGCGCGCGTATCGGTTTCGGTGTCGCGTTGACGCTGTACGCCTTCCGCGGCCGTACTCCCACCGACCGGCTCAGCTCAGCTCAGGTCAGGTCAGGTCGATGGTGCGCAGGGTGTTGACGACGGCGGTGACCGTCGCCGTGCCCAGAGGGCCGGAGCGGTCGAAGAGTTCGGCGGTGCCCACCGCGATGCCCTCGTGCTCGAGGCGATCGGTGGCGCGGACGCCCACCGAGGTGCTGTCCGGGCGGCGCACCAGGGCCAGTGAGACGTCCGTGTTGATGAACTCCACGCCCGCGGAGCCCCAGTTGCAGATCAGGTTGGTGATGTCGGCCAGCTGCGCGATCGCCTGATACGGGCTGGGCTCGTCGCCCCGCACGGCCGGGATCGCCGTCTGCCAGGTGGCGTGGCGGCCGGCGTTCTGGTGCCCGGCGAAGCCCACCGACCACGGATTCTCGCTGGCCACCATCGGCTCGGATTCGGGCGGCAGATCCTGGTCCGGAGGTGTCGCCCGGTCGTCGCTCGACCACACCGTGCCGGTCTGTGCCTGCGCGGTCTGCAGGAACGACGCGGTGGCCCGGGCCACCTGCTCGCCGTCCTGGCGGAGCACCGAATCGATCAGCACGATCCGGCGGCCGTTGCGCAGCACCGTCGCCTCCACCGAGGTCGGCGCCATCGCGGCCGGCCGGAAGAGGTCGACGTGGAACCGCGCCGGGCTCATATCGCTGCGGCCGAGCCCGGCCAGGGCGTGTTCGGCGCCGCGCGCCAGCAGGCCGCTGACCGCCACCCCGTGCATCTGCTGGGGATTCCAGTCGCTCTTGGCCAGGCTCAGCGGCCGGAACAGCTCGCCGTCGGGCTCGAAGTAGTGGTGTTCCATGTCGTCCCGCGTGATCAGCGCCATCGGGGTGTCCCATCGTCGGAAGGTGGTCGTGACGGGGACATTACCGGGGACGCTTGGACACCTGTCCACCGGTGTGCAGAATGCACTACAGCCGGTCGGTTCAGCCTTCGCCGACGGCCCGGATCATCGCCTCGCGCACCTCGCCGCGCGCCCATCGGGGCAGGATGAACACGCCCTCGGCCTCCACCGTCACCCCGTCGGCGGTGCTCACGGTGCCCTTGGCGAAGGACTTCACGCCCTCGACGCGGTCGAGCCAGGCGCTGACGGTGATCGGGCCCAGTCTGGTGCCCTGCCGATAGCGGATGGTCAGTGTTCCGGTCATCCCGGGAGCCCCGGCGCTCTCGGCCGCCGAACCCAGCGCCTGATCGAGCATGGCGGCGATCATTCCGCCGTGCACCAGACCGGCCGGCCCCTCGTACGCGGCGCCCATGTGGGCGGTCCCGGTCAGCTTCTCGCCGTCGTAGCTCATCTCCAGCGGCGGGGCGATCGGATTGCGCACGCCGCATACCGCATTGCCCCAGTTCCGTTTGCCCGCCGCCTCGGAGAACCGGACGCCGAAGGCGCCGTCGAGCTGCCGGCGCCGCAGGATCTCGGTGGCCGCGGCGATGTGCTCACGGGCCTCGGCGACCGCATCGGCGTCGACCTCGGTGCGCACCGTCGCATCCACCAGCGCACGCACCTGCCCGGCGAGCCCCTCGGCGACCGGGGTGATCCGGGCCAGTTCCTCGGCGGTGATCTCTTCGACGCTGTAACTGCTCATAGCAGTCATGTTTAGCAGTCGGCCGGCGCAGTGCCGGGAGTACTCCCCAGTTCCCGGATCACCCGCGCCGGATTGCCGGCGGCGAACACCCGTGGCGGCACATCGCGGGTCACCACCGAACCGGCCCCGATCACCGCGTCCTCACCGATCGTCACCCCGGGGCAGACGATCACTCTCCCGGCCGATCCGCACCTGTTCGCCGTAGTCGCAGCGCAGCGGCGGTACGATCCGCGAGTCCGGGCCGAAGGCCCCCAGCAGGCCGCGCAGGATCTCGCTGCGGCCGTCCTCGTCGTCGGCGTCGAGCGCGTTGAAGCGCTGCATCCGCCGCGCGCACTCGCGGCGCAGCGCCACCAGTTCCGGATCGCCGTCGGCGTACAACTCTCCGGAGAGCATCCGCTCCCGCTCGGTTCTGGCGGGCACCCGGTCAGCTCATCTGGTGTTCGAGCTGCGGCAGCTGCTGGTCCACCTCGGCGTCGCCGCCGCCGTTGCGGGTGGCGGTCAGGGTCAGCAGGGTGGCCTCCGGCCGGCAGCAGAATCGGGCCGGGGCATACGGTGACGTGCCCAGACCGGCCGAGACGTGCAGCTTCATCGTCGATCCCCAGTTGGAGACGCCCTTGACCCGGGACCGGTCGAGATGGCAGTTGGTGACCAGCGCGCCGTAGCCCGGCAGGCACAACTGTCCGCCGTGCGTGTGCCCGGCCATCACCAGGTCGTAGCCGTCGCCCGCGAACTCGTCGAGCACCCTGGGCTCGGGGGAGTGGGTCAGGCCCAGCCGCAGCTGGGCCAGCGGGTTGGGCCGGCCGGCGACCGTCTCGTAGCGGTCCCGGCCGATGTGCGGATCGTCGACCCCGGCCGCGGCGACCCGCACCCCGGCCACTTCCAGTTCGCGCACCGTATGCGTCGCATCGAGCCAGCCGCGCTCGTTGAACGCCGCCCGCAGATCCTGCCAGGGCAGCGGCTCGCCGTGGGTGCGCTTGTGGTTCTTCTGGAAGTACTTGAGCGGGTTCTTCGGTGTGGGTCCGAAGTAGTCGTTGGAGCCGAAGACGAACAGTCCCGGCAACGACAACAGGTCGCCGAGGGACTGCACCACCGCCGGCACCGCTCCCGGATGCGCCAGGTTGTCGCCGGTGTTGACCACCAGATCCGGTTCGAGCCGGGCCAACTCGGAGATCCACGCCTGCTTGAGCAGCTGGCCGGGGGTCATGTGGATGTCGCTGATGTGCAGCACCCGCAGCGGCGACGAACCGGGTTCGAGGACGGCCAGGGTGGCATGCCGCAGCGCGAAGGCGTTCCGCTCGATGACGGTGGAGTACAGCAGCCCGGCGGCAGCGGCACCGGCCGCACCGGCGGCCAGCCGCGCAGTGGAACTCGACAGCAGATCGGAGGGGCGGGCGGAGCCCGGGACAGCAGCCATGCCCTCGAGGATACGCGGGCTCAGCCCTCGGGGACTTCGATCACCACCGGGCCCACGCCGGGCACCTCGACGGTCTTGGAGGTGGTGCCGGCCGGCGCTCCGCCACCACCACTGCCCGTGCCCTTGCCGTTGCTCACGTACACCGCGATGGTGCTGCCCGGCATGGCGGTCTCGGCGGGAGCGGTGAAGACCACCGTGCCCTGGGGCCGGCTGCTGTCGGTCTCGAGCTCGTTGACCTTGAAACCGGCCTCCTGCAACCGTGCCGTGGCCTGACTGATGGGCAGACCGGTCACCTGCGGGATCCGGCCCTTACTGCTGCCGCGCACGTATTGCGGATCGTTCGCCGGCAGCCGCACCGGGCCGAACTTCGTGGCGACCGGCTTGATCGCCGCGAACCAGGTGCGGGCCGGCTCGAAGCCGCCGTAGACGTCGCCCTCACCGCACTGGCGCAGCGGGCTGGTGCAGATGCCGGCCGGGTTGGGGCCGTCGTTGTAGATGTAGGCCGCCGCGGCGAGCTGGTTGGTGAACCCGAGGAAGGCCGCCGACCGGTGCGCCTCGGTGGTGCCGGTCTTGCCGGACATCGGCAGCGACCAGCCGGCCGCCCGCGCCGCATCCGCCGAGGTGCCGCCCGGCTGATCGTCGTGGCTGAGCGCATTGGCCAGGGTGCTGGCCAGGCCCTTGTCCACCACCTGCTCGCACTTGGGCGGGTTGAACGGCACGGTGGTCATCGCCGGGGTGCCGTCCGGATCCATCACCGTGTTGTTGTACTGGTCGCGTTTGACCTGCTCGATCGCGACGACCGGATTCGGCGGGCACCAGACGCCGCCGGAGGCGATGGTGGCCGCCACATTCGACAGCTCGAGCGGGTTCACCGCGAACGGGCCCAGCGTGAACGAGCCGAAGTTGCCCTTCTTGATGTAGTCGGCCAGGCTCTGCTCGCTGAATCCGGACGAGCCCGGGGCCGCGTACGAGCGCAGTCCCAGCCGCACGGCCATGTCGACCGTCGGCTTGACCCCGACCTGCTGCAGCAGCTGCACGAAGGCGGTGTTCGGCGACTGGGCCAGGGCCAGCGGCATCGGCAGCGCCGCCGGGTAGGGGCCGGCGTTCTTGACGCAGTAGGCGCCGGGTGGGCAGCCGAAGGCGCCGTTGCTGTTGCCCATGCCGTACAGGGCGATGTTCGACGGGATGCTCAGGACCGTGTCGGTGCCCATGCCCTTCTCCATCGCCGCGGCGGCGGTGAACACCTTGAAGACCGAGCCCGCGCCGTCACCGACCATCGAGAACGGCTGCGGCTGGACCGTCTCACCGCGTTTGGTGTTCAGGCCGTACTTGCGGCTCGAGACCATCGCCAGCACGTCGTGCGACTTGTCGCCGGGCCGGACGATGCTCATCACATTGGCGATGCCGTCGACGTCGGGGGAGGCCTGCGCCTGGGCGGCGCGCTGTGCATTGCCCTGCACCTGGGGGTCGAGCGTGGTCCGGATGGTGTAGCCGCCGCGGGCGACGGCGGACCGGGAGATCCCGTTCTCGGCGAGGAACTGCAGCAGGTAGTCGCAGAAGAAGCCGTTGCTGTCGGCGGAGATGCAGCCCTGCTTGGGGGTCTGCGGGTCGGGCAGCACGCCCAGCGGCTGCTTCATCGCCTCCCGGATCTCGGGAGCCCGGTCCGGGAAGTTCTCGATCATCGTCTCGAGCACCGTGTTCCGGCGCGCCAGCGTGGCCTCGGGGTCGGTGTACGGGTTCAGCGCGGAGCTGGACTGCACCATGCCGGCCAGCATGGCCGACTGTTCGAGGGTGAGTTCCTTGGCCGAATGGCCGAAGTAGGTCTGGGCGGCGGCCTCCACGCCGTAGGCGTTGTTGCCGAACGGCACCAGGTTCAGATAGCGGGTGACGATCTGCTTCTTGGCGTCCTGCTTGGCGGCGTCACGGTCGAGGCCCTTGTCGTGCATGGCCTGGTCGGTGAGGGAGCGCTCGAGAGTCAGCGCCATCCGGACCTCGCGCAGCTTGCGCGCCGGGGTGGTCTCCACGGCGGCGTCGCGGTCGGCCTCGGTCTGGGCCAGCACCAGCAGCTGATAGTTCTTGATGTACTGCTGATCGAGCGTCGACGCGCCCTGCTGGACCTCGCCGGACGACGAGTTCTTCAGCGCCGCCCGGATGGTGCCCTTCCAGTCCACGCCGTCGTGCTCGAGGAACCGCCGGTCCTCGATGGAGATGATGGCCCGGACCATGTCCTGGGAGATGTCGTTGTAGCCGACCGGCAGCCGGTATTGGTCGAACAGCTGCGCGATCGGCGTGCCGTTGACGTCGGTGACCGTGGTGACCTCGGGAACGGTGCCGTTGAGCAGCTCGGACGAGCTGTTCTCCATCGTCGCGGCGGCCCGGTTGGACAGCACGGCCAGTCCGCTGGCGAACGGAAAGAGCAGTGCGGCCACCAGCACACCGGCCATGACGCAGGCCAGCGGCAGGCTGAGCAGCTTCGAAGTCTTGCGCACCCGGTCAGGATACGTGCCGAAGGCGCCGGGGCGGCGGAGCGCCGGTTCCCCCGGACCCGCCGCGTGTCGGTCCATCGTCTGATTTGCCGGGGCTGTGGCCAGTTTTCCGAACTGTGACTTGCACTTGTGAGGGCAATCTCAATAGATTGATTGTGGTGATACGGCTAACACTTCGACTGAAGTGCAAGACAAGTGTCACAAGAGATCTTATGCGCCCCCGAACGACGGGGAAGCGTCGATGGGTTTGCGAAAGGCGGAATACCGCAATGACTCTGGCCCCGTTGTCTACTGGTGATTCGGAAGCTCGACTGGCGTGGGTGTCGCAAGCGCGCTGCCGCGGCGGAGATCCCGACGATCTGTTCGTCCGGGGCGCCGCGCAGCGCAAGGCGGCGACCATCTGCCGGCACTGCCCGGTGCAGCTCGAGTGCGGTGCGGACGCACTGGACAATCGCGTGGAGTTCGGTGTGTGGGGCGGCATGACCGAGCGGCAGCGCCGGGCGCTGCTCCGCCAGCACCCGGAAGTCACGTCCTGGGCGGCCTTCTTCGAAGCCCAGCGGCGGCGACAGCGGGTGGCCGCCGTCCCCCAGCAGGGCACGGCGCGAGATTGACCGGCACGGCTCCTCACCATCGGGTGGGGAGCCGTTTTGCTGGGCCCGGCCGGCGCCGGAAAGTGCCGGCCCGGCTCAGCCGAGCCGGGTGATCTGTTCCCCGACCGCGCGCAGCGCCTGCGCATCGGCCACCTCGAAGGGCAGGGCGGGCACGCCGACGATCGGCACGCTCGGGTGCGACGAGGTGAACCGGCCCAGCAGATGCTGTTCGCGCTGCGCGGTGTCGGCGCGGTCCACATGCACCCGCAGCACACCGTGCGCCACCGGATCGTCGGTCCGCTCGAGCGCCGCATAGGCGGCGGGCGTGGAGACGCCGGTCAGGTTCGGGTGGGTCCGGTTGACGATCAGCCCGGTCAGCGGCATCGAGTCCTGGGAGAGGCGGCTGACGAAGAAGCCCGCCTCGCGGAGGGCGTCGGCCTCCGGCGCGGCGACCACCACGAACCGGGTGCCCGGCCGCTGCAGCAGCTCGTAGGTGCGGTTGGCGCGCTCCTGGAAGCCCCCGAACATCGAATCGAGCGACTGAACGAAGGTGGCCACGTCGCGCAGGATCTCGCCGCCGATGATGGTGGAGATGCCGCGCATGGCCAGACTCATGGCGCCGGTGACCACCCGGCCCACGCCGCGTCCGCCGCCGACCAGCATCCGCATCAGCCGGCCGGAGAGGAACGACCCGAGCCGTCGCGGCGCATCCAGGAAGTCCAGGGCGTTCCGCGACGGAGGCGTGTCGACGACGATCAGATCCCAGCGGTTCTCCTCGAGGAGCCGGCCGAGCTTCTCCATCGCCATGTACTCCTGCGTGCCGGAGAACGACGAGGCCACGGTCTGATAGAAGCTGTTGTTCAGGATCGCTTCCGCGCGTTCGGGTGTCGAGTGCTCGACCACCATGTCGTCGAAGGTGCGGCGCATGTCGAGCATCATCGCGTCGAGCGTCCCCGAGCCCTCGATGGGCACCGGCTGCGGCTCGTTGGTGAGCGCGTCCACGCCGAGGGACTGGGCCAGCCGGCGGGCCGGGTCGATGGTCAGCACGGCGACGGTGCGGCCGGCTTCGGCGGCGTGCAGCGCCATGGCGGCGGCCGTCGTCGTCTTGCCGACACCGCCGGAGCCGCAACAGATCACCACGCGGGTGTTCGGGTCGGACAGCACTGCGCCCATCTGCAGATCGGTGGTCATCTAGACGCCCGCCTCCTTGAGTACCCCGGCCAGCTCGTACAGCGCGCCCACATCCACCGAGCGCTCGATCTCGGGCAGTTCGATCTCGGGGACCTCCACCTCGTCGAGCTGGGCCTGCGCAAGCTGCTGAGCCTGCAGCCGCCGGGCGTAATCGACCGTCTCCGAGACCAATCCGGCCAGATCCGCCTCGCTGGTCTCCAGACCGGCCGCGGCCAGCGACTCGCGCAGCCGGGCGGTGTCGAGCTGGCCTTCGGCGATGTCGTCGAGCTGATCGTCGGGCAGATAGTGGGCGCTGCACCGGTTCAGCAGGATCACGCCCACGTGCAGGTCCTTGGAGCGCAGCTCCTCCACGGCCTCGACGGTCTCCTGCACCGGCATGGCCTCGAGCAGGGTGGTGAGATGCACCTGGGTCTCCGGCGAATGCAGCAGTTTCACCACCCCCTCGCTCTGGGCGCGGATCGGACCGGATTTGGCCAGATCCCGCATGGCCGCGGTGACGTCGAGGAAGGCGCCGATCCGTCCGGTGGGCGGCGAATCGACGACGATCCGGTCGTAGAGCAGGCCGCCGTCGGGGGCGGTGGCGATGACGCGTTCCTTGATCTTGCCGGTCAGCACCACATCACGCAGACCCGGCGCGACCGTGGTGACGAAGTCGATGGCCCCGACCCGTTTGATCGCCCGGCCGGCGAAGCCCAGGTTGTAGAACATGTCCAGGTACTCGAGCAGTGCGTGCTCGATGTCGATGGCCAGCGCCGAGACGCTGCCGCCGTTTCCGGTGGACTCGACGAGGGTGTCCACCGGAGGCAGCGGGGGAACGTCGAAGAGCTGCGCGATGGCCTGGCGGCCTTCGGTCTCGACCAGCAGCACCTTCTCGCCCTTGGCGGCGAAGGCGATGGCCAGCGCGGCCGCCATGGTGGTCTTGCCGGTCCCGCCCTTGCCGGAGACGAAGTGCAGCCGGGCCTGTGCGGCCGGGGTCGGCCAGCGCATGCTTACTGCGGTCGACGCATCTGTGCTCACGCGATCACCTTAGCGACTGCCGTGTTCAGGCCGTTCACCAACCGATAAGGTTGGACTCATGAGTGAAGCCACTGCCTGGGAGTACGTCACCGTTCCGCTGCTCACGCACGCGACGAAGCAGATTCTGGATCAGTGGGGAGGCGACGGCTGGGAGCTGGTCAGCGTCCTGCCCGGCCCCACCGGTGAGCAGCACGTGGCCTACCTGAAGCGGCCCAAGGGCTGAGCCGATGACCGCTGCAGCGAACAACGACTGGGCCGGCCGCCTGGCGGCGCTGGGCATCGATTTGCCGGCCGTCGCCGCGCCCGTGGCCGCGTACGTCCCGGCCGTCCGGCACGGGGATCTGGTGTACACCTCCGGACAGCTGCCCTTCGTCGACGGTGCGCTGCCGGCCGCCGGGAAGGTGGGCGACGGGCCGGGCCTGGTGTCCGCGGACGATGCGAAGACCGCGGCCCGGCAGTGCGCGCTCAACGCCCTGGCGGCCGTCGACGCACTGGTGGGGCTGGACGCGATCACCCGCATCGTCAAGGTGACCGGATTCGTCGCCTCGGCACCGGGATTCGGCGGCCAGCCGCAGGTGATCAACGGCGCCTCCGAGGTGCTCGGGGAGATCTTCGGCGACGACGGCGTGCATGCGCGCAGCGCGGTGGGCGTGGCCGAACTCCCGCTCGACTCGCCGGTCGAGGTCGAGCTGATCGTCGCGGTCCGCTGATGGCCGGGCACACCGATCCGGACGCGCCGGTTCACCCGGCGTACGAGACGCTCCGCCCGGTCACCGACTTCGCCTCGGTGCTGCTCTGCGACAACCCCGGGGTGATGGAGCTCGACGGCACCAACAGCTGGATTCTGCGGGCGCCCGGGCACGACGAGTGCGTGGTGGTCGATCCGGGGCCGCCGCGGCACAAGAAGCATGTCAAGGCGCTCGCCAGGCAGCCCGGTGTGGCGCTGGTTCTGATCACGCACCGGCACTTCGATCACACCGGCGGCATCGACCGGCTGTACCGGCGCACCGGCGCACCCACCCGGGCCCGGGCGCGTGAGTTCTGCCGGAATGCGCCGACGCTGCGCGACCGCGAGGTCATCGAGGCGGCCGGGCTCCGGATCACGGTGCTGTTCACCCCCGGCCACACCGGCGACTCGGTGAGCTTCCTGGTCGAGCACGACGGCCGGCGCGCGATGATCACCGGCGACACCATTCTGGGGCGCGGCACCACGGTGCTCGATCCGCAGGACGGCACCCTGACCGACTACCTCAACTCGCTTAACCGGCTGATCGTCGAAGGCGAGGACTGTGTGCTGCTGCCGGCGCACGGCCCCGACCATCCGGAGCTGATCCCGGTGGCGCGGTTCTACAAGGCGCACCGGGAGGAACGGCTCGACCAGATCGTGGCCGCCCTCGACCGGCTCGGGGTGTCGGCTTCACAGGCCAAGCCGAAGGCGATCGTGCGCGACGTCTACGCCGACGTCGACAAGAGTCTGTGGCCGGCCGCGAAGATGTCGGTCAAGGCGCAGCTGGAGTATCTGCGCCGGCACGAGCAGTAGCGCCACGCGCCGCCCGGCCGGTCGGCAGGCGAGAACGAAAGAACCCGCGGCACCCGCCGCGGGTTCTTTCGTGCGTTCTCGGGTCGGAGCCGGCCTCAGCGGGCCCGGCGGGCCAGCCGCTCGGAGTCGGCGATCAGCACGCTCTTGCCCTCCAGGCGCAGCCAGCCGCGCTGCGCGAAGTCGGCCAGGGCCTTGTTCACGGTCTCCCGCGAGGCGCCCACCAGCTGAGCGATCTCCTCCTGGGTGAGGTCGTGCGTCACGCGCAGCGCCCCGCCCTCCTGGGTGCCGAACCGCTGGGCCAGCTGCAGCAGCTGCTTGGCCACCCGGCCGGGCACGTCGGTGAAGATCAGATCGGCGAGGTTGTTGTTGGTGCGGCGCAGGCGGCGGGCCAGTACGCGCAGCAGCTGCTCGGCGATCTCCGGGCGGTCCTTGATCCACTTGCGCAGGGCGTCGCGGTCCATGGTGGCCACCCGCACCTCGGTCACCGTGGTGGCCGACGAGGTGCGCGGGCCCGGATCGAAGATCGACAGCTCGCCGAACATGTCCGAGGGGCCCATGATGGTCAGCAGGTTCTCCCGGCCGTCCGCGGAGCGGCGGCCGAGCTTCACCTTGCCGGAGAGAATGATGTAGAGCCGGTCACCAGGTTCGCCCTCGTGGAAGATGACGTGGCCGCGAGGGAACTCCGTCTCTTCGAGTTCGGAAGCCAGTGCCGCAACGGCAGCGGGCTCGACCCCCTGGAAAATGCCTGCCCGTGCGAGTACCTCGTCCACCTACGACCCTCTCTCCTTTGTCAACCCGCGGTCAGTGACCCACGCTACTGGAGAGAAGTGTAATTGTTGAAATGATCACAGGATGCAACGACTGGCCGTAAACGCCACGAGCGACGGGCCGGACGGGCTCCGCGGGCCGGTCGTCGAGGTCAGTTGGCGCGGCGGTTGCGCAGTTCGTCGAGCGCGGCGGGCAGGCCGTCCTTGGCCAGATTGTCCAGGTCGGTGGCGTCGGCGCCCTCCAGGAACTCCTCGACCTGCGCCGGACCGACGGACAGTCGATCCAGGCTCCCCTGAACCTTCTCCATCGCCAGAGCGAACAGCATCAGAAGGAACGGGAAGACGATCACGGCCAAACCCTGCATGGTTCCCCAGTATCCACACCCGCCGCCCGGAGCCGAAACCGGCGGTGTCGTCGTCATCGATTTGTGACCTGCCCGGTGCCGGGACCGTGTGGCGGCGCGGTCGGTAGCCTGGAACGTTGTGAGCAGACGCAAGCCGGAAACACACCTCGGTCTGGTCCGGCGCGCGCGGCGAATGAACCGGACACTGATCGAGGCCTTCCCGCACGTCTACTGCGAGCTCGACTTCACCGATCCGCTGGAGCTGTCGGTGGCCACGATCCTCTCCGCTCAGTGCACCGACGTCCGGGTCAACCAGGTGACCCCGGCGCTGTTCGCCCGCTACCGCACGGCCTGGGATTATGCCGGCGCCGACCGGACCGAACTCGAGGAGCTCATCCGGCCGACCGGCTTCTACCGCAACAAGGCCAACTCGATCATCGGGCTCGGGCAGGCGCTCGTCGAACGCTTCGACGGCCAGGTGCCCGGCCGGCTCGAGGATCTGGTGACGCTGCCGGGGTTCGGCCGGAAGACGGCGAACGTGGTGCTCGGCAACGCCTTCGGGGTGCCCGGACTGACCGTTGACACCCACTTCGGCCGGCTGGTGCGCCGCTGGGAGTGGACCGATCAGGAGGATCCGGTGAAGGTGGAGCGCGCCGTCGCGGAGTTGTTCCCACGTAAGGAGTGGACGGATCTGTCGCACCGGATCATCTTTCACGGCCGGCGGGTGTGTCACTCCCGCACGCCCGCGTGCGGGGTGTGCACGCTGGCCCGGGACTGCCCGTCGTACGGACTCGGCCCGGTCGACAAGGGGGCGGCCGCCGCCCTGGTCAAAGGTCCGGAGACCGAACATCTGCTGGCACTGGCGGGGGTGAGCGGGTGAACGCCCTCAAGACGCCCGCGGCCAAGGCGATGATCGCCTTCGTGGTGGTGTCGGTGGCCCTGGTGGTGGCGCTGTGGCCGCGCGGTGACGGCCCCACGGCGCCGGTGAGCACCACCGGTGCGGCGGCCTCGTCGACCCAGGGGATCTCCGACGAGCCGGTCACGACGGAGATGATGAGCAAAGCGCGCGCCGATGCCGCGCTGCCGCCGTGCCCGACCGGCACCGGTCCGGCCGCCCCGGGTGCCGTGCTGGCCGGGGTGCAGGCCCAGTGCCTGGCCGACGGCGCGACGATCGACGTCGGGGCGGCGACCGCGGGCAGGCCGACGGTGATCAATCTGTGGGCCGTGTGGTGCCAGCCGTGCCGCCGCGAGCTGCCGCTGTTCGACCGGCTCTACGCGCAGGCCGGCGATCAGCTGAACGTGCTCGGCGTGCACGCCTATGACGGGGCCCGCAAGGAGTACGCGATCCTCACCTTCCTCGCCGAGGTGGGCGTGCATCTCCCGGTGATCGCCGACGTCGACGGCACTGTCGCCAAAGCCCTGGGGGCGCCGCGGGTGTTCCCGTCGACCATCCTGGTCCGCGCCGACGGCACCGTCGCCGAGATCCTGCCGACGGTCTTCGACTCGTACGAGGAGCTCACCGGCGTCGTCCGCGACGAACTGGGCGTCGACCTGAACGGGGTGGGCCGATGAGCGTCTTCCGCCGGAATCCGGATCCGGCTCCGGTGCCCGGCCCGCTGGCCGAGCCCGCGCTGATCCCGCCCTGGCTGCGGATCGTGACCGACGATCCGCAGTCGGTGAACGAGAAGGTCCTCAACCGTGGGGGCGGCCGGGCGCGTGCCGCTGCAGCCTTCCGCGCCCAGCGCTCGGCCGCGGTGCTGGTGCTCTTCGGCGGCGCGTTCGACGCCGCACTCGATCATCCCGGCGGGCTGCCCGCCGACGCCGACGTGCTGCTCACCGAGCGTGCCCCGACCATGCGCACGCACAGCGGGCAGGTGGCCTTCCCCGGCGGCAGCCGCGACCCCGGCGACGACTTCCCGGTGGGTACCGCGCTGCGGGAGGCGCGCGAGGAGACCGGTCTGCTGCCCGACGGGGTGCGGGCTCTGGCCCAGCTGCCGGCGTTCCCGGTGCCCTCCGGATTCGAGGTGGTTCCGGTGCTCGGGCACTGGGTCACCGCCAGCGAGGTGGGCGTGGTCAACGCCGAGACCTCCCGGGTGATGCGCGTGAATCTGCGCGAACTCCTCGCCCCGGAGAACCGTTTCCAGGTGCGCCGCTCGCTGGCCGGGGCCACCGCCTACCAGGGCCCGGCCTTCCTCTACGACGGCATGCTCGTCTGGGGTTTCACCGGCGGACTGATCGCCGCGATCAGCGAGGCCGCCGGCTGGGACGTGCCCTGGGACACCGCCGATGTGCGACCGCTGGAGAAGATGATCGCCGCGACCGGGAACCGGCAGGTCTCCGGGTTCACCCTGCCGGAAGAACCGGGAGCGCCGTGACATGACCGGAGCACTGTGGGTGGATCTGATCGTGCTCGCGGTGGCGATCCTGGCCGCGTTGAGCGGCTACCGCCAGGGCGCCGCCGCCTCGGCCCTGGCCTTCATCGGGGTGCTGGTGGGGGTGCTGGCCGGGATCCTGATCGCCCCGCACGTGGTCTCCCGGATCGACGATTCGCGGCTGCGGCTGGTGGTGGCGCTGCTGCTGCTGGTGGGGCTGGTCATCATCGGCGAGATCGCCGGCATGGTGCTCGGCCGGGCCGCGCGCTCGGGGCTGCATTCGGTGCGGCTGCGCCGGGTGGATTCGCTCGTCGGCTCGGTGCTGCAGGTGGTCGCCATCCTGATGGCGGTCTGGCTGCTGGCGATCCCGCTGCGCAGCTCCCAGCAGCCCCGGATCGCCGAGGCGGTCACCGATTCGACGGTCATCCGGGCGGTCGACGCGATCGCGCCGCAATGGATGCGCGATCTGCCGTCGGACTTCACCGAGCTGCTCGACACCTCCGGCTTCAAGGAGGTGATGGGACCGTTCGGGCAGACCCAGGTGGCCAACGTCGACGCGCCCGATCCGGCTCTGCAGCAGCGGCAGTCCATCGCCCAGGTGCGGCCGAGCGTGGTCAAGGTGCTCGGGGTGGCGCACGACTGCGGGCAGGCGCTGGAGGGATCGGGTTTCGTGATCTCGCCGGAACGGGTGATCACCAATGCCCACGTGGTGGCCGGCACCGATGAGCTGTCCGTGCGCACCGTCGGCGGCCGCGAACTGACCGCCACGGTGGTCTGGTACGACTCGCGCGACGATGTGGCCGTGCTCGACGTGCCGGGGCTGCGGGCGCGTGCCCTCGACTTCGCCACCGACCGGGCGTCGACCGGCGACGATGCGATCGTGCTCGGCTATCCCGAGGACGGCCCGTTCACGGTGACCCCGGTGCGGATCCGCAATGTGGTGAACCTGGTGGGTCCGGACATCTACCAGAACCCGCACGACGTGCAGCGCAAGGTGTACACGGTGCGCGGGCAGATCCGCTCGGGCAACTCCGGCGGGCCGATGATCGACCCGGACGGAAAGGTCCTGGGTCTGGTCTTCGGTTCGGCGGTGGACCCGGCCGATGCCACCGGCTTCGTGCTGACCGCCGAGCAGATCCGCGACGACGTCGCCGAATCGGAGCAGCGCACGGCGGCGGTGGCGACCGGCGCGTGCATCGTCAACGGCGGCTGAGCGGTCCGGTCAGTGGGCGAGCAGGTCGAGCAGCCGGGCGTTGACCGCGGCCGGCTGCTCCTCGTGAACGAAGTGCCCGGCGCCGTCGATCACCCGGTAGCGCAGATCCGAGGCCCAGTGGGCGCTGTCGGCCATCAGTGAGCCGAGGATGTACTCGTCGTCCCGGCCGCGCAGGGCCAGCACCGGAATGTGCAGCCGGGCGTTCATCAGTTCCATGAAGCGGCGGCCGTCGCCGCGGAACTGGGAGCGGAACGCCCAGCGCCGATACTCCAGGCTGCAGTGCGCCACCCCCGGGATCTGCACGGCCATCCGGTTCCGGGTCAGCGCGTCGGCGAAGTCGTCGGTGCTCCGCCAGAGGGCGCCGGCCCGCTCGCGGAAGTACTCCTCGAGGTAGGCCCCGTCGTCGCGGGTGAGCCGTCGCTCACCCAGACGCGGCAGCTGGTTGTGCAGGAAGGGCGCCAGGAAGGCGGAGCGCTCTTCCGGGTTGCGCAGCACCGAGCGGCGCAGGGCCCGCGGATGCGGGGAGGAGAGCACCGCGATCCGGCGCACCGAGCGCGGATGCAGGGTGGCCGTCGCCCAGCACACCAGGCCGCCGTCGGCGTGACCGACGAGGCTCGCGTCGGTGTGGCCCAGCGCCCGGATCAGCGCGTGGGTGTCGCCGGCCAGGGTCCAGCCGTCGTAGCCGCGGGGCGGCTTGTCGGTGTCGCCGTAACCGCGCAGGTCCACGGCGACCGCGCGGTAGCCGGCCTCGGTGAGCACCTGCAGTTGATGGCGCCAGGACCACCAGAACTCGCCGAAGCCGTGCAGCAGCAGCACCAGTGGGCTGCCCACCGGCGCGGCCGGGGCGGCCTGCACGGCGTGAAAACGCAGTCCGTTGGCGCGGACGTCCAGGTGTTCCCAGGGCCCGTCGAACCGCACCAGGGTGGGATCCGGCGGGGTCGACGCGGCGAGTTCGCCGGTCGTCACACTTCAGCCCCGCTGCGGGCGGCCGACCGGTGCCTGGGCGGGCGGGATCTGGCTCGCCGGGTTCTGGGCCGGCGGGTTCTGGGCCGGCGGGATCTGCGGGTGCGCGAAGCCGCCCGCCGGCGGCTGGTCGCCGCGGTTGCCGGGCAGCACGCTCTTGACCTCGCGGACCGAGTCGATCGTCTTCTCCGGTTTCTGCAGCTTCTTGAACAGCAGATAGCCCACCAGGACCGCGGCGATCGCGATGAACAGCAGCAGCAGGAAGACGATCCCGAACGCCGCCCAGGCCGGCAGCCAGATGTCGAGCAGGAAGCCGAGGAAGACGAAGAAGAACAGGCTGGCGTACAGCAGCAGCACGCCGGCGACGATCATCAGACCGGATCCGGCGCCGGCCTTCTTCGCCTCGGTGATCAGTTCCGACTTGGCCAGCTTCACCTCGGCGCGCAACAGCGTCGAGACGTTGGCACTGGCATCCTTGACGAGGTTGCCGATCGTCGGCTGGCCGCCCGCACCGAGGTTGGCATCCGCCATCGGGATCGACGGGACGCGCGGACCCGACGGCTGGTTGGGCCAGGTGTCCTGATTGCCGCTCACGAAATCTCCCTTGGGTCGATTGTGGTGCCCCTCATGTTGCCATGCCGGTTTCACCGGTCGCAGCGGACCATCGGCCGGAGGGAGATTTCTTCGGGCAAAGCTCTCAACCGCGGCGGGCCCGGATGGCTTCGAAGACCGACGGATCCACCAGGGTGGAGGTGTCGCCGAGTTCGCGTCCTTCGGCGACGTCCTTGAGCAGCCGGCGCATGATCTTGCCCGACCGGGTCTTGGGCAGTTCGGGCACCACGTTGATCTCCCGCGGTTTGGCGATCGGCGAGATGTCGACCGCCACCTGGTCGCGCAGCGCCTTGATCAGTTCCTCGCCGGTGTCGGCGGCGCCCTCCATCAGGATGACGAAGGCGACGATGCCCTGGCCGGTGGTCTCGTCGGCGGCGCCGATCACCGCGGCCTCGGCCACCGCGCTGTGACTGACCAGCGCCGACTCCACTTCGGCGGTGGAGATGCGGTGACCGGAGACGTTCATGACGTCGTCGACCCGGCCCAGCACCCACAGGGCGCCGTCCTCGTCGTAGCGGGCGCCGTCGCCGGCGAAGTACCAGCCCTGTTCGGCGAAGCGCGACCAGTAGGTGTCCTTGAACCGCTGTTCGTCGCCCCAGATGCCGCGGAGCATGCCCGGCCACGGCTGGTCGAGCACCAGGTAGCCCTGTTCGCCGTCGGCCACCGGCACCCCGTTGTCGTCGACGACGTTGGCGCTGATGCCCGGCAGCGGGCGCATGGCCGAGCCGGGCTTGCAGGCGGTGACGCCGGGCAGCGGGGAGACCATGATGCCGCCGGTCTCGGTCTGCCACCAGGTGTCGACGATCGGGCAGCGTCCGCCGCCGATCACCTCGTGGTACCAGCGCCAGGCCTCCGGGTTGATCGGCTCGCCGACGCTGCCGAGCAGCCGCAGCGAGGACAGGTCGTGGGCGGCCGGGATCTCCCGTCCCCACTTCATGAAGGTGCGGATCAGGGTTGGCGCGATGTAGTAGGTGGTGACGCCGTACTTCTCGATCACCTGGAAGTGCCGGTGCTCGTCGGGCGAGTTGGGGGTGCCCTCGTAGATCACCTCGGTGGCGCCGTTCGAGAGCGGGCCGTACACCAGGTAGGAGTGGCCGGTGACCCAGCCGATGTCGGCGCCGCACCAGAAGACGTCGCGCCCCTCCTTGTGGTCGAAGACGTTGTGGAAGGTGTACGAGGCCTGGGTGAGGTAGCCGCCCGAGGTGTGCACGATGCCTTTGGGCTTGCCGGTGGTGCCGGAGGTGTAGAGCAGAAACAGCGGGTGCTCGGCGTCGAAGGCCTCCGGCTGGTGCTCGGGCGAGGCCTCGCCGACGGTGTCCTCCCACCACACGTCGCGGCCGTCCACCCACGGCAGTTCCGGGTCGTGATTGGTGCGGCGCACCACGATCACCTTCTCCACCGAGGGGGCGGCGTCGGCGCCGCTGCCGAGGGCCTCGTCGACCTGGGCCTTGAGCGGCGCGGGCGCCCCGCGCCGGTACTGGCCGTCGGTGGTGATGACCACCTTGGCCTCGGCGTCGTCCACGCGCGAGCGCAGCGCGGCCGACGAGAAGCCGGCGAAGACCACCGAGTGGGTCAGGCCCAGCCGGGCGCAGGCCAGCATCGAGATGATGGCCTCGGGAACCATCGGCATGTAGATGGCCACCCGATCGCCGGCCTGCAGCCCGATCCCGGCCAGGTAGTTGGCGGCGCGGCTCACCTCGTCCTTGAGCTGGCTGTAGGTGATGTCGCGGTGGTCGTCGATCGGCTCGCCCACCCAGTGGATGGCCACCCGGTCGCCCTTGCCTGCGGTGACGTGCCGGTCGACGCAGTTGACGGCCACGTTCAGCTTGCCGTCGGCGAACCAGCTGGCGAACGGCGCGTTGGACCAGTCGAGGACCTGGGTGAACGGGGTGTCCCAGTCCAGGCGCCGGGCCTGCTCGGCCCAGAACTCCTGCGGATCGGCCTCGGCCCGTTCGTACATCGCCGCCGTCGCGTTGGCCTGTGCGGCGAAGTCGGCGGAGGGCGGGAAGACCGTCTGGGCATTCGAGGACATCGTGTCGACCTTTCGGTGTCGGTTGTTCGGCTGTGGGGTTCGGGTGCCATCTCAATCTGCCGGTCCGGCGCCACATCTCCCTGTATCTGTGAGCGTAATCACTCAGGGATGTCAGTGTGCAGGCCGCGGGGTTGCCGCAGGGATGCACGCGACGAACGGTCGGTGCCGCGCGGCCGGTGGCGGGCGGGAAGGCCTGCCGGTGGCGGCCGAGGCCGGACTCGTACGCTGGAACGGTGACTGCTGATCCGTTGAGTCCCCTGGCCGACCTGCCCGGCGTGGCGCCGGCCGCCGAGGCGGCCCGCGAGGCGCTCGGCGCGGTGCATCGGCATCGGGTCAACCTGCGCGGCTGGGACAAGACCTCCCGGGAGGCGTCCTGGCGCGGCGGCCGGTCGTCGGCCGCGATGGAGGGCGCCACCACCGAGCTCAATCGCGAGCACGAGTTCGACGATCCGGTGATGGCCGGGGCGATCCGGGTGGCGCAGGCGCTGGACCCGGATTCGCTGGACCGGGAGGTGGCGGTGTTCCGGCGGGCGCCGGCGCAGTCGCTGGCGCGGCTGCACACGCTGGCGGCCGCCGACCTGGTCGACGATCCGGCGCTGCTCGGCCGTCCACGCGACGAACCGCACATCGGTCCGCGGCTCGAGGCGCTGGTGCAGCTGGTGGTCGCGCCGTCGTCGGTGCCGGCGCCCGTGCTGGCCGCGGTGGTGCACGGCGAACTGCTGACGCTGGCGCCGTTCACGGAGGGCAACGGGGTGGTGGCGCGGGGCGCGTCGCGGCTGGTCTCGGCGGCCACCGGACTCGATCCGCATCTCCTCGGGGTGCCGGAGGTGAACTGGCTGCGGCGGCTGGGGGAGTACCGGGAGGCGTCGGCCCTGTTCGGCACCGGCGATCCGGGGGCGCTGGCCGCCTGGATCGTGCTCTGCTGCGAGGCGATGGAAGCCGGTGCGGCCGAGGCGATGTCGATCGCGGAGGCGGCCCGGCCGAGCTGACTCACCGGCCGGACGCCGGTGCGGCCGGCTGCCGGGGTGCAGACATATATGCGGGCGGCGCCCGATCGGTGACGATCAGGGCTGCCGCCCGCAAGCACGGACGCAAGTTACCAAGCGTGCAAGGTGGGTTGTGGGTACCGCCTCGGCGACCGGATCCGGAAACGGAACCGATATCGCAGGCGCACAACGCTTTTTGCCAATGCGGCGAGCTCCGCGTGGGTACTAGCCGCCCGTGCTGGGAGTCGTGCCTCCGGGAGTTCGACCCTTCTCCTCCGGGTGGAACCTGGCCTTCGGTGACTCCGTACCTACTTTATATACCGTGATGAACATCACATCAAGGGGTTCGCGCAAACTGGCGGAGGTCAAGCCGCGGCCGGGCGGGGAAGGTGACGGTGGGCGGCGCCGTAGGCGATGAGGGCGGCGGCCACGGCGCCGACGCCGGCCGCACACCAGGCGGCCTTCGCCGGGCGCAGCCACTCGAGATGCGGTGCGGGATTGGGGAAGTCGAAGATCTCCCAGCCCTGGTCCTGGGCCGCAGCGCGCAGCGACTTGTCCGGGTTGACCACCGCCGGGTGCCCGACGGCGGAGAGCATCGGCAGGTCGGTGGACGAGTCCGAGTAGGCGTAGCAGCTCTCGAGGTCGTAGCCGTATTCGGCGGCCAGCTCGCGGACGATGTGCGCCTTCTCCTCGCCGTAGCAGTAGAACTCGATCTCGCCCGAGTAGTGGCCGTCGACCACCTCCATGACCGTCGCCCGGACCGCGTCCACGCCGAGCAGCTCGCCGATGGGTTCGACCATCTCCATGCCGGAGGCGGAGATCAGCACCACGTCGTGGCCGGCGGCCTGGTGGCCGGCGATCAGGTCGGCGGCCTCGGCGAAGATCACCGGGCGGACGGCTTCGTCGAGGGTTTCCGAGACGATGGCGCGGACGGTGCCGGCGTGCCAGCCGGTGCACATGTCGGTGACGTGCTTGCGGAGCTTCGCCACGTGATCGGGACCGGCCGAGGTGAGCAGGAGCTGGAGCTGAACGATGGCCGAGCGCAGCATTCCGCGCTTGGTGAGCAGGCCGCCGTCGTAGAAGTGGCGGGTGAAAATGAGCGTGCTCGAGCGCGCTATGACCGTCTTGTCCAGATCGAAGAAGGCTGCGATGCGGTGGGGTGACGTCGTGGCCACACAACTGACATTACTGCGTTCCGGATCGTCGGGCGAGGGTGTTGGAAACATCCGGAAACAGAGCGGAATTCGGCATTAGTTTGAGTTGCAATTGTCGCTCGCGCGCGTGTACCTTCGGGTTATCCGGCATTCGTGCTGGATGTGTGTTCAGCCCGACCCCCCGGGGCTGAACGCTGATGACCCCGGCCTCCTCCCCCCTGGCCGGGGTCATCGCCATTTCCGGGCATGAGGTCGGCCGTGGTGCTAACACTGATCTCGTGCAGTTCACGGGCTGGGGCAGACGACGGCGGGGCTGGCGCCGCCCCGCGGTGCGGGTGACGACGCTGCTGGTAGCCGCCCTGACGGTGGCGGCAGCCGGTGCCGGGCCGGTCGCCGCGGCCCCGCCGGATTCGCTCGTCGAGCCCCGCGGATTCTTCTCCGGCATCCCCTATGAGCTCGCGCATCCGGGCGGCAGCCTGCCGGGCACCAACGACTGGGCGTGCCGGCCCACCCCCGCCCATCCCCGGCCGGTGATTCTGGTGCACGGGCAGGGCGGTGGCCGGGTCACCAACTGGGGTGCCTACGGGGCGGTGCTGGCCAACCGCGGTTACTGCGTCTATGCGCTGACCTACGGTGCCGTCGACGGGCGGTGGCCGCTGTCGGCGCTGGGCGGGCTCGGCGAGATCCCGGGCAGCGCCGAACAGTTCGGCGACTTCCTCGATGCGGTGCTCGCCGCCACCGGGGCGGACTCGGCCGACGTCGTCGGACATTCACGGGGCACCTATGTGCCGGTCTATCACCTCAAGACGGCCGGCCGCCCGCAGCGGATCTCCACCCTGGTGGCGCTCGCACCGCTGTGGAACGGCAGCCAGACCGATCCGCCGCGGACCGGGATGCGGCCGGGCGGCGACGTGCACGAGGTGGTGTGGCGGGGCGGCAGCCCGTACCTGCCCGGGGTGACCCACGTGAACATCTCCACCCGCTACGACGAGATCGTGGTGCCCTACACCAGCGGCCAGGTGCCCGGCCGGCGCGGTGAGGACGTGACCAACATCGTCGTCCAGGACCACTGCCCCCAGGATTACAGCGACCACCTGGCGATCGCCGGGTCGCGTCGCACCGTCCTGATGGTGCTCAACGCACTCGATCCGGCGCATCCCGTGACGGTGCCCTGCGAGCCGGTTCCGCCGTTTTCCGGCTGACCGGCCGTGCGGCGCCGGGACGGTGCCTACACTCACAAGCCACAGCAACTGCTTGGTCAGGAGGCCGGGGGATGATCCGTCGAATGCTGGTGCCGGCGATGGCCGCACTGTTGACCGTGTGCGGGATGTTCGCCGCCGGGCCTGCTGCCGCGGCACCGCAGCAGCGGCTGCCGGAGAACTACAACTTCTTCGCCGGGATCCCGCCGGAGCTGGCGAATCCGGGCGGTGATCTGCCCGGCACCAACGACTTCGGCTGCACCCCGAGCGCCGCGCACCCGCGGCCGGTGGTGCTGGTGCACGGCACCGGCGGTTCGCGCACCACCAATTGGGGCGCCTACGCGCCGATGCTCGCCAACCGCGGGTACTGCGTCTATGCGCTCACCTACGGTGCCGTCCCCAACCTGCCGTGGCCGGTCACCGCGATCGGCGGCATGACCCGGATCGAGCGCAGCGCCGGCCAGCTCGACCGGTTCGTCGACCGGGTTCTGCGGGCCACCGGTGCCCAGACCGTCGACCTGGTGGGGCATTCGCAGGGCACGTACATGCCGTCGTACTACCTGAAGTACCTCGGCGGCGCGGACAAGGTCACCAACTACGTCTCGCTGGCGCCGCTGTGGCGCGGCACCGGGAACATCGCTCCGGAGGCGAAGTACTTCGGCCAGTTCTTCGACCGGGTGCCGCTGCCGGTGTGCGAGGCGTGCGGCCAGATGATGCCCGGCTCGGCGATGAACGAGAAGATCTGGCGCGGCGGCAGCCCGTACGTCAAGGGCGTCACCTACACCAACATCTCCACCCGCTACGACGAACTGGTGCTGCCGTACACCAGCGGCCAGGTTCCCGGCCGGCGCGGCGAGGACGTCACCAACATCGTCATGCAGGACACCTGCGCGCAGGACTACAGTGATCATCTGGCGATCGCCGGCTCGCGCCGCGCCGCATACACCGTTCTCAACGCGCTCGACCCCGCGCATCCGGTGACGGTGCCGTGCGAGTTCGTGCCGCCGTTCACCGGCTGATCGGCGCTCCCGCCCGGCCTGGACGAGAGAGGAACTGCGCCGTGACCGGCGACCCCGCCCACCCGTCGATCACCACCGATGCCCGGCCGGCATCCTGGCTGGCCGAGAACTTCCAGATCGCCCCGGCACCGCTGCCGGTGGGACATTCGATCCGGGCGGGTCTGAGTGTGGGAGTGCCGTTCGTCGTCGGCGCGGCCACCGGCCACATCCTGACCGGCATGTGGATCGGGTTGGCGACGCTCCTGCTGGCCGCCGGTGAACGGGAGGGCTCCTACCGGCTCAACTTCTGGATCATCGCGGTCTCCACGCCGATCGCCGCCTGCGGCTATCTGCTGGGTTTCGCGGCGGACTTTCCGCTGCCGGCGCTGATCGCGCTGATGGCGGCGGTGGCCTTCCTCGCCGGGGTGATCGCCGGCTTCGGCCCGGCGTTCTCCGTCGCCGGCATGCAGCTGCTGCTGGTGGCGGCGATCGCCATCGGCGTCCCGGACATCGACTGGTGGACCCCGCTGTGGCTGTACCTGGTGGGCGGCGCCGGATACGCGGTGCTGCTGGCGATCGAGATGCTGATCGATCCGCGCCGGCCGCAAAGGATCGTGGTCGTCGGGCTGCTCGAGGCGCTGGCCGGGCTGGCCGGGGCCCGTGCCGAGGGGCCGGCAGACGGCGGCGAGCGCACCGAGCAGGCCCGGCAGCGGGTGACGGCGGCGATGCGGGCCGCCGCCGGCCGGGTCAGCGAGCTGCCGGTGTGGCGGACGGGTTCGGCCGGCGATTGGGTCCTCGACGAGTCGGTGGTGACCGCGGCCGGCCGGGTACGGGCCTTCCTGCTGGCGGCGTCGAAGCCGGATCTGATTGCCGCGCAGCGGGATCTGTCCGGCCTGCGGGAGGCGGTGCAGGCCGGTGGCGCACTGCCCGCGACCGCGGGAGGGTCGCCGCTCGGTGATGCGGTGACCGGCCTGCGCAGCGCCCTCGGGAAGCGCCGGCGCCGCGGAGTTCCGGCCGAGCCGTTGATCACCCCGGTGATCGGCAGCGAGGTGCTGCTGGCGGCCTGCCGGCTGGCGCTCTGCTACGGCATCGCGGTCGGCGCCAAGGAGTACTTCCCGTACAGCCACTGGTTCTGGGTGCCGTTGACCGTCTGTCTGGTGATGAAGCCCGACTTCGGTTCGGTCTTCTCCCGGGCGGTGCTGCGGGTGGTCGGCACCGTGGTCGGGGCGGCGCTGGCGACGGCGGTGATCGCGTTGGTGCCCAAGGGCATCGGGATCGGCATCGCGATCGGGGTGCTGTCGGCGTGCGTCCCCTGGTTCATGATGCGCTCCTATGCGTTGCAGGCCGTCGCGATCGCCCCGGTGGTGATCCTGCTGGTCGACGAGATCACGCCGGGCGATCACTCGGCGAACTACTCCTGGCAGCGGATCTTCGCCACCCTGGTCGGCGGCGCGGTGGTGATCGTCTTCGGCTATCTACTCTGGCCGCATTCGAGGCGGGCGTGGGTGGCGCAGACCTTCGCCGTCGCGATGTCGGCCGTCGCCGCGCAGCTGCGGCTGGCCGCGAGTCCGATCCCCGAGGACCGGGAGGCGCGGGACCGGCGGCACGACCAGCTGGTGGCCGCCCGCCGGGACGCCTACCGGGCGCTCTCGGATCTGCAGGTGCGGATGACCCGGGCCCAGGCCGAGCCGCCGCCGGCGTCGACGGTTGCGCGGGCGTGGCTGCCGGTGGCCTCGGCGACCGGGCGGCTGGCCGACACCGTCAGCGGCTACGCGGCGGCCCGGCGGTCCGGATCCCTGCCTCCCGATCCGGAGGACGCCGGACCGCTCGCCGACCGGATCGAGGCGCTCGGCCGCGGCGCGGCGCAGGTCCCGGTCGAGGCCGGCCCGACCCGGCTCGAACCGATCGCCGTCGACGCCGACCGGGTGCGCGCGCTGCTCGCACAGGAATGAGCGGCCTGCGCCCGGCTGGTCAGTAGCAGGCGGCGGAACTGTAGAAGCTGTTCTCGTCGTTGGACTTCGCGACCACCCGGCCGTTGCGCCAGATGGTGCACGAGACGCTGCCACCGTTCTCGGCGGTGACCCAGACGCTG
This sequence comes from Gordonia sp. VNK21, assembly GCF_046098115.1. Lineage (NCBI taxonomy): Bacteria > Bacillati > Actinomycetota > Actinomycetes > Mycobacteriales > Gordoniaceae > Gordonia > Gordonia sp. VNK21. The sequence goes on from NZ_JBJURU010000003.1 coordinate 152,494, forward strand.
GCGTAGCTGCCGTACTCGTCCCGGACCGTGTAGTCGTAGAAACCGCAGCGAGCGCCGTTCTTCTGTCGCTTGAAGTAGATGTTCCGCTGCGTCGAGGTGTTGCCGTAGGCGTTGGTGTACTCGATGTCGACGACGGTGTCGGCGCACATCCGGTACCGGACCCGGTCGTTCTGGTCCAGGCCGACCGCCTGGGCCGACGGGGCGAGGACGGTCAGAGTGGCGCCGACGGCGGCGAGGGCGCTGCCCAGTGCCGCTGCGCGGCGGGTGCTGGCGTGCATGGTGATCAGTTCTCCATTCAGTTCGATCAGTGGGTGCAGTAGTCGTATCAGCGCCCTCGGACATCGAGGATCCGCAGGTCGTATCGGTTAATCCGTTTGGGGGACAAGGGATTTCTGGGGGGATGGACGACGGTCGCGGACCGGTTGGGGATAACCGGGAAGTGCGGGTGCTCCCTGTGGACAACGCGCTGGTGCCCGGCCCGGCCGGCGCGCACGCTGTGGGACATGGGGGATGGGTTGCTGGTGCTGACCGGGCCGGAACGGTTCGACGACGTCGCTCGCTGCGGTGCGGCGGCCGGGTACGCCATCGTGCGCGGGCACCCGGCCGACTGCCGGCGGGACTGGCTGCGGGCTGCGGCGGTGGTGGTCGACGGCGGCGCTCTGAACGAGCTCGGCCGTCGCGAGGCTCCGCAACGCGACGGGGTGCTGCTGGTCGGTGGCGCCGACGACGATCCCGCCGCCTGGCGTGCCGGTCTGCTGGCAGGCGCGCGGGGCGGATATGTGCTCCCTGACGAGGAGGCGGCGCTGGTGGCCGCACTGTCGGCGCTGCGCCGGCCCAGCCGGCACGCGGCGGGCACCATCGCCGTCGTCGGCGGGCACGGCGGTGCCGGGGTGAGTACCCTGGCCGCGGCGATCGCCCTGGCCGCGAGCCGCGAGCGGCAGCCGGCCCTGCTGCTCGATGTGGAGCCGGGTGGCGCCGGACTGGATCTGCTGCTCGGCGCCGAACAACGGTCCGGGTTGCGCTGGAATGCGGTCACCGGGCAGACCGGCAGCATCGGCGGTGCAGCGCTGGCCGCCGCGCTGCCGGCGGCGGCTCCGGGCGTCGGGGTGCTCACCCGGGCCCGCGACGACGGTGCGCCGCTGCCTGAGGAGACCGTGCTGGCCGCGCTCGATGCGGGCCGGACCAACGGCGACCTGGTGATCGCCGACGTCGGCCGGGGTACCGGGGGCGCGGCTGCGGCGGTCCTCGAATCGGTGGAGTTGCTGCTGATCGTGTGCATGGCCACGGTGCCCGCGGTCTCGGCCACCCGCAAGCTCGTCGCCCGGCTGCCCGAGGGTCCGCGGACGGTGCTGGTGGTCCGCGGCCCTGCGCCGGGCGGGCTGACCGCGGCGGACGTGGCTGCGGCGATCGGAGTGGAGCTGCTGGCCGGCCTGCGCAGCGAGGGCTGGCTGCCGCGGTGCTGCGAAGCCGGCGGGCTGCGGTACCGTCGGCGCTCGGCGCTGCATGCGGCCGCGCACAGCGCACTCACGCTGGCCCGTCGTTCGGGGCGGGTGCCGGCATGAACGCCTCGGCGAACGTCGACCCTGGCCTGCTCGAGAAGGTGCGGGCGCGGCTGGCCGCCGACGCCGGGACTCCCGACGCGCAGACCATCGCCGCCGCGGTCCGGGCCGAGGCCGGAGGCCTGCTCTCCGACACCGACCTGCTGGCGGCCCTGCGCTACCTGCAGACCGAGATGGTCGGTGCCGGAGCGCTCGAGCCGCTGCTCGCCGAGCCGGCCGTCACCGACATCCTGGTGACCGGACCCGACCGGGTGTGGGTGGACCGCGGCGCAGGACCGGTCCGTGCCGCCGTCTCCTTCGACGACGAGGCCGCCGTGCGGCGGCTGGCGGTGCGCCTGGCGCTCGGCGCCGGACGCCGGCTCGACGACGCGCAGCCCTGGGTGGACGGCCGGCTGCACGGTCTGGGCCGGCACGGCTACGGGGTGCGGCTTCATGCCGTCATTCCGCCGCTGGCGGCCGACGGCACCTGTATCTCGCTGCGGGTACTGCGCAGCGCCGCACAGGACTTCGGCTCCCTGGTGGCGGCCGGCAGCATTCCCGGAGCGCTCGCCCCTGTGCTGAGTGAGATGATCGCGCGCCGCCTGGCGTTCCTGGTGATCGGGGGCACCGGCGCCGGAAAGACCACCCTCCTCAATGCCCTGCTCGGAGAGGTGGACGCGTGGGAGCGGGTGCTGTGCGTGGAGGACGCCCCGGAGCTCGCCCCGGCCCACCCGCACGTGGTGCGGCTGATCGCCCGGGCCGCGAATGTCGAAGGGGCAGGCGAGGTTCCGGTCCGAGCTCTGGTCCGGCAGGCGTTGCGGATGCGGCCGGACCGGATCGTCGTCGGCGAGGTGCGCGGCCCCGAGGTGATCGACCTGCTCACTGCTCTGAACACCGGGCACGAGGGCTGCGCCGGAACGCTGCACGCCAATTCGGTGACCGAGGTGCCGGCGCGGATGGAGGCGCTGGCGGCCCTGGGCGGCATGGGCCGCAGTGCGCTGCACAGTCAGCTGGCCGCCGCCCTGCGATTGATCGTCGGAGTCGCCAGGCTGCCCGGCGGCGGGCGGGGCGTGAGCGAGCTCGGCGTGGTCCGCGCCGGTACCGACGGATTGGTGCGGGTCGTCCCGGTGTGGCGCCGCGGCACAGGACCGGACCGGTTGAGCGTCGACCAGATCCTGGCGGCGGAGTCCGGGCGATGAGCGCCGTCTTGTGCCTGCTGGGGACCGCACTGCTGGTGTGGCCGTCGACGGCCGCCACGGAACGGCTGCGCGCTCTGGCCGGCACGGAGACCCGGCCGCGGCGATGGTCGCCTGCCGGACGGCTGCCGGTACTCGGGGCCGCACCGGTACTCGCACTGCTGGTCGGCGTCGGTCCGGCCGTGGCAGCGGGTCTGCTGGCGGCGACCCTCGCCCACCGCGGTGCCGGGCGACGACGCCGCACCGCCTCGGCCCGCGACGACGACGATCTGCGGCGGGCGCTGACCGTGATGAGCGCCGACATGCGCGCCGGTGCGCCGATGGTGCACGCCTGCCGCTCGGCCGCCGACGAGCTCGGCCCGTCCGGCGGCATCGGTGCGGCTTTGCGGACCATGGCCGCCGAACTGGAACTCGGCGGGTCACTCGAGGCCGACCCGGATCGGCACCCCGGCCTGCAGCGTCTGGTCCGGGCGTGGACCATCTCATCGCAGGCCGGCCTGCCCATGGTCGCACTGCTCGACGAACTGCGCACAGATCTGGTGGCGCGCAGTGACTTCCGCTCCCGGACACAGGCGAGCCTGGCCGGTCCGCGGGCCACGGCGGCTGTGCTGGCCGGACTGCCGGTCCTCGGCATCGGGCTGGGGCAGTTGATGGGTGCGGCCCCGCTGCGGGTTCTGATCGACTCGCCGGTCGGCTCGGTGCTGCTGGTGATCGGCGCGGGCCTGGTCTGCGCCGGTCTACTCTGGTCCGAGGCGATCACCGGCTCGGTGCTGCGATGATTCCGTCCGCCGTCCCCGTCGCCCTCGTCGCAGTCGCCGTTGCCGCACTGCTGTGGCCTGCGCCGGGGCGGCTGCTGCTGCGGGTGGTCGAGCCGCCGGCGCGCAACCGCGAGCCGAGATGGCTGCGGCCCCGCGCCCGCGTCGACCCGTTCGACGTCGCGGCCGGTTACGACCTGTTCGCGGTGTGCCTGCAGGCCGGACTGCCGGTGCCGGACGCGGCGCTGGTGACGGCACCGCACTGCCCGGCCGGGCTCGGGACGCCGCTGCGCCGCGCGGGCGATTTGCTGGCACTGGGCGCCGACCCGGTGCGGGCCTGGACTGTGGCCGCACAGGAGCACACCGATCGCGGCTTCTCCGAACTGGCTGCACTGGCCCGGCGGGCCGCCGCCTCCGGCTCGGGACTGGCCGACGCCGTTGCCGCACTGGCCCGCGCCACCAGGGAACGGGCCGAGAACCAGGCGACCGAACGGGCCGAGCGTGCGGGCGTGAAGATCAGCGGACCGCTGGGACTGTGCTTTCTGCCGGCCTTCGTCGTCCTCGGGATCGTGCCCGTCGTGATCGGTCTGGCCGGTGGAATGCTGCACCAGCTGTGACCGGTGAGGAGGCCGCCAGACCACACGAGTGGAAGAAGAACAGTGGAACAGAAAGTCAGGGGGAAAGTCATGCAGGACAAGAGATTCACCGTATTCGGCGGAACGTGGACTCCGGCCGGATGGGAACGGTTGCGCACGGACGAGTCAGGAATGAGCACTGCCGAATACGCCATCGGGACGATCGCGGCGGCCGCGTTCGGCGCCATCCTCTACACCGTGGTCAGCGGCGACAACGTGGTCAGTGCGCTGACCGGGATCATCGCCAAGGCCCTGAGCACCTCGGTGGGATGAGGTTCTCGTGGCGGCGACGGCTGTGGGCGGAGCAGACCGGGATGGTGACGGTCGAGGCCGCGTATGCGCTGGCGGCGATCGCGGCCTTTCTCGTCGTCGCCGTCGAGGTGGTGGCCGGAGTGGCCGCGTACATCCGGTGCACCGATGCGGCGCGTGAAGTGGCCCGGCTGGCCGCCGCCGGCGACGACGGCGCCGGCTCGGTGGGCGCGCAGCTCGCGCCGTCGGGGGCGCGGATCGAGATCAGCAGCGGCGGCGAGCGGGTCACCGTGGTGGTGTCGGCGTCGTTGCCGCTGTTGCCGATGGCCTCCGTCTCGGCCACGAGCATCGCGGCCCGGGAACCCGACGGCGGTGACCTCGGAGGTGGCGGCCTCGAGGCCGGGGACCTCGGGGCCGGGGACGGGGAAGGAGGGGATCGGGTCGAGGCTCCGGAGACCGGGGTGGCCGGCTGACCAGAACGGTTACGCCACGATCACCGCCGCAGCGGTGATCGTGGCCCTGGCCGCGCTGCTGATCGCGGTGGTCGTCGTCGGCGCGGCGGTCCTGGCCCGGCATCGGGCCGCCGCGGCGGCCGATCTGGGTGCGCTGGCCGGGGCCGCGGCGGCCGCCGGCGGGGACGGTGATCCGTGTGCGGCGGCCCGCACCATCGTGATCGCCCAGCCCGGCGCTGCGCGGCTGCAGGACTGCGAGGTGCTCGGCCGGGACGTGCGGATCCGGGTGAGTGTGCCGGTGCGGCTCGGTCAGTGGGGTGTGCGGGAGGCACACGCCCGTGCCCGGGCCGGGCCGGCCGGGTGAGGGCACAGGCCTGAGGCGCCGATCAGGACCTTCGAGCAGGTGGTGGACGACCTCCTGACGGCGGCGCTACGGGGCCGGCGGGTAGCTCTGAACGTGCACGTGAGCCGGCGATCACCCGGAGGCGAGCGACTCCCCGCGCGCCTGCAGGCCCGCCTGGGTGGAGAGTGCCTTGTCGCGCAGGAACAGCGACAGCACGAAGCCGACGGCGGCCACCGGCACCAGATACCAGAAGGTCGGTGCCATCGCGTCGACGTAAGCGTTCACCACGTCGGTGTGCAGCGGCTCGGGCAGATCCTTGACCATCGACGGCGTGAGGTCGTTGGCATGCATGTGCTCCGGCAGAGTGCCCTTCGGGATCCGGTCCATCACCGAGTCCAGATTGCCGATCAGCCGGCTGGTGAAGACCGTGCCGAACACCGAGGTACCCACCGCGGCGCCGATCTCCCGCAGGAAGTTGTTGGTCGACGTCGCCGTGCCGACCTCGGACGGGTCGACGGCGTTCTGCACGGCGATGACGATCGTCTGGATCACCAGACCCATGCCGAAGCCGAGGACGAAGATCATCGCCCCGAACAGCACCATCGACATGCTGCCGGTGATGAAGGTGAGCCAGACGATGGCCCCGGTGGCCACCGCCATACCGATCATCGGATAGAGGCGGTAGCGGCCGGTCTTGCTGATCAGCAGACCCGAACCGATGCTGGTGATCATCATGCCGGCCATCATCGGCAGCATCAGCAGACCGGAGTCGGTGGGGCCGACCCCGCGGGCCATCTGCAGGAACGTCGGAAGATAGGACAGGGCCGCGAACATCGCGATGCCCAGCAGCAGGGCGACCGACACCGATACGGAGAACACCGGATCGCGGAACAGGCGCAGCGGGATCAGCGGCTCGTCGACCCGCGTCTCCCACCAGACGAACAAGGCGAAGGCCACCACCGTGCCCACCAGCACCAGGATCAGCCACGGGCTGGACCAGTCGTACTTACGGGTGGGGCTGACGGTGGACCAGCTGCTGAGCAGCACGATGCCCGAAGTGGTGAGCGTCAGCAGGACGGTGCCGAGGAAGTCGAAGCGTTTGGTGCTCGACTGGGACGGCAGCTTGAGCGTGAAGAAGGCGACGATCAGGGCGATCGCAGCGATCGGCACGTTCAGCCAGAAGCACCAGCGCCAGCCGGGGCCTTCGGTGAACCAGCCGCCGAGCAGCGGTCCGACCACCGCGGCGATGCCGAAGATCGCGCCCATCGGCCCCAGGTACTTGCCGCGGTCCCGGGCCGAGACGATGTCGGCGATGATCGCCTGCGAGAGGATCACCAGGCCGCCGGCGCCGAGACCCTGGAAACTGCGGGCGGTCACCAGCATCTCGAACGACGTCGACAGCGCCGAACCGAGCGAGCCGAGCAGGAAGATGGTGATCGAGACCAGGAACGGCCAGCGGCGGCCGAAGAGATCGCCGATCTTGCCGTAGATCGGCATGACGATCGCGATAGCCAGCAGATACGCGGTGACGATCCAGCCCTCGTCGGCCACCGCTCCCAGATCGCCGACGATCGTCGGCAGTGCGGTGCTCACCACGGACTGGTCCAGCGAGGACAGGAACATCGCGGCCACCAGCGCCGCGAAGATCACGTAGACGACCCGCTTGTCGAGGGCTACGGGGGCCTGATCGTCGGCCGGATCGGTGGCCGGCGCGACCGGAGAAGAACTGCTCACATCCGCACCATAACGCGACCTATGGCGGGCGCGAGCGCACGGCTCTTCCGGTGTCACAGACCGACCGGGGCCGGGCGCGATCAGGGCGGTTTTGCCGCAGAGTCACCCACTAGAATGTGTTCCTTCGCACTCGGGCGAGCGCCCGGGCCGGTCCCGCCGGATGACGGGGCCGCACCCGGGTGCCTCTGAAGAACGGTGGTCAGCGGTTCGCGGCCGCCGCCAGCTGCGGGGCCACCCGGTCGAGGGCGAAGCCCAGCGAGACCGGGGTGCCCGCGGAGAGGGCCTGCACCGTCGGATCGGTGTCGGGCAGCCGCACGGCGCGGTCGTCGCGGACCACCGACAGCGAGTTCAGCCGCTGATCGTTCTCCAGATCCGAGAACGGCAGCCCGATCGTCGACAGCAGCGCCACCTGGGCGTTCAGGTCGCCGACCCGCTCGACCGGGACATTGGCGAAGAAACCCGAGCTCTGCAGCGAGAGGATCGGCGGATTCTGCGTGAAGCCCAGCTCGGCGAAGACGTCGAAGCGGGCGTCACCGGCCAGGTAGGCGCCGTAGGCGGTGCCGAACTTGACCCCGTAGACGAAGGTCTTGCCGTCGAACTGCGGGTTGGCGGACTTGATCCGGGCGATCGTCCCGTCGGTGTCGGAGATCAGCGCGTCGGCCGCCTCGCTCTTGCCCAGCGCCTTACCGATGAGCTGGGTCTGCACCCGCCAGTTCACCGCGAAATCACCGCTGCCGGCCGGAGCGGCCACCACCGGTGCGATCTGCCGGAGCCGGTCGGTGACCTTGGTATCGCTGGACCCGCGCACATTGAGGATCAGATCCGGATTCAGCTCCTCGATCTGCTGGTAATTGAAGTCGCCCTGGCTCGCCGCCGAGATCAGCGTCGGCGAATCGTCGCCGAACTTGGCGGCATCCCATTCGCCGACGCCCTTGGTGGCCTCGCCCAGACCCATCCAGTCGTAGATCGCGACCGGTTTGACGCCCAGCTCCAGAGCGATGGCGCCGTCGGACCAGCCGAGCGCCACCACCCGCGCATCGTCGCCGACCTCGAAGCCGGGGGAGGCCGACGGATCCGAGTACACGGGGTGCTCGGAGGAATCGGAGTTCACGCAGGCGGTCAGCGCCAGCAGGACGGCGGCCAGCGCGGCCAGCAGGGCGGTCAGGCGACGGAGCTTCATGAGACTTCCTTCAACGACGGGACGATCGGACGGGAGAGCGGGGTCATTCGGGTTCTCCGGCACGGAGATTGGCGGTGTCGCCGGGCAGATCGCCCAGACTCACCGGGTCCACGGCCAGCGGCACCACCATCGGGGTGCCGGTCTCCGGGTCGGGCACCACGCGCGAGCGCACCCCGAAGACGCGTTCGACGAGGCCCTCGGTGAGGATCTCGGCCGGCGAGCCGGTCGCCAGGATCTCGCCGCTGCGCATGGCGATCATGTGGCTGGCGAACCGGGCCGCCTGATTCAGGTCGTGCAGCACCGCCACCAGCGTGGTGCCCTGGGCGTTCAGATCGGCGCACAGACTGAGCACCTCGAGCTGGTGGGCCAGATCCAGATAGGTGGTCGGCTCGTCGAGCAGCAGGATGGGGGTCTCCTGGGCCAGCGCCATCGCGATCCACACCCGCTGGCGCTGACCGCCGGAGAGCGCCTCCACCGGCCGCGTCGACAGATCGGTGAGCCGGGTGACGTCCAGGGCGCGGTCCACCGCGCGCTGATCGTCGTCGGTCCACTGCTGGAACATCTTCTGGTACGGGAACCGGCCGCGGGAGACCAGATCGATCACCGTGATGCCCTCCGGTGCGATGGACTGCTGAGGCAGCAGACCCAGCTCGCGGGCGAACTCCTTGCCTTTGAAGTCACGCACGGACCGGCCGTCGAGCAGGACGTCTCCGTGCTCGGGCGCCAGTAGCCGCGACAGCGCCCGCAGCAGGGTCGACTTGCCGCAGGCGTTGGGGCCGACGATCACCGTGAACGAGCCGTCGGGGATCAGGACGTCCAGGTCGGCGATGATGGTCCGCTGGCCGTAGCCCACGCGCAGACCCGAGCCGGTCAGGCGTGCGGCGGTCTCGGCCGGCCGGTCGCCGGCGACGGGATCCGTGGCGGTCATGGGCGGGCCTTCCGGGATTGGGCGAGCAACAGGAACAACAGGTAGGCGCCGCCGAGGGCGGTGGTCACCACCCCCACCGGCAGCTGGGTGGTCGGCGCCAGCAGGGTGCGGGCGATGGCATCGCTGGAGACCAGCAGTGCCGCTCCGACCGCCGCCGAGGTGACCAGCGGGATACCGGCGCTCGGGGTGAGCCGGGCTGCGAGCTGCGGGGCGACCAGTGCGACGAAGGCGATCGGGCCGGCGATCGAGGTGGTGGCCGCGGCGAAGCCGACCCCGATCACCAGCAGGATCAGCTGGGTGCGTTCGGTGTCGACGCCCTTGCTCTGCGCCGAATCCGGGCCCAGCTCGAACATCCGCATCCGCGGGGCGAAGGTGACCATCGCCGGAATGAGCACGGCCAGGGTGATCCACACCGGGATGGTGTCGGCCATGGTGATGTTGCGCAGATTGCCCATGCCCCAGGCCGCGGCGACCGCCGCGTTCTGCTGGTTGGCGTTGGCGATCAGATAGCCGTTGAACGAGACGAGCATGGCCGAGATGCCGATGCCGACGATGATGAAGCGGTAGTTGCCGGTGCCCCCGCGCATGCCCAGCAGATACACCGCCATGCCCGTCACCAGACAGCCGATCAGCGAGCCGATGGTGGCACCGCCGCTGCCGAAACCGAAGACCAGCATGGCGATCAGCGCGCCGGTGTTGGCGCCGGTGGTGAAGCCGATGATGTCGGGACTGCCCAGCGGATTGCGGGTCATGGTCTGGAAGATCGCCCCGGACAGTGCCAGCGAGATGCCGCCGAGGACAGCGGTGCGTACCGCGGGCAGGGCATGCGCCACCCGGTCGGCGGGGGCGCCGCCGATCTGCCCGGTGAGCACCTGCAGGGTTTCGGCGAAGCCCAGATTCGGTGAGCTGGTGGTGCTCACGCCCAGGGAGACCACTGCGATCGCCGCCGTCGCGATGACCAGCAGCACCGTCACCGTGGTGGCGACGATGTCGATGCGCACGCTCAACGGGCCCAGCCGCAGGAAGCGGATGCGGCCCGGCCAGCGGGCCGGGCGCGGTGCGCCGGCCCCGATCCCGGAGGTGGCGCCCGCGGTCACAGCTGCGCTCCCGTCTCCCGGCGGGCCAGCCAGATCAGCAGCGGCGCACCGAGAAAGGCGGTCACCATGCCCACCGGCAGCTCACTGCTGGTGGCCACCCGGGCGATCAGATCCGAGCCGACCATCACGATCGGGCCCACGCACATGCTCACCGGGATCACCCACCGGTTGTCCGGGCCGACGAACATCCGCACCGCATGCGGGACCATCAGGCCGACGAAGGTGATCGGCCCGATCGCGGCGGTCGCCGCACCGCACAGCACCGTCAGCGAGACGAAACCGGCTGTGCGCACCGTGCCGACCGGCACGCCGAGAGCGGCAGCGCGGTCGTCGCCGAGGGCGAGCGCGTTGAGATAGCCGACCAGCGCGAGGGCCAGCACCAGGCCTACCAGTACCGGGATCCAGGCCAGTTTCAGTTGGTCCCAGCCGCGGCCGTCGAGCGTGCCGATGAGCAGGCCGCGGATCGCGTCGAACGACTTCGGGTGGATCATGGTCAGTGCGAAGGCGGTGCCGGAGAGGATCGAGGCCACCGCGACGCCGGTCAGCACCAGCTTGGCCGGGCTGGCCCCGCCCAGGCCGCGTGAGCCGACGAAGTAGACCAGCACCGCGGCGCCGAACGCCCCGGCCAGCGCCCACCAGGTGTAGTCCGCGCCGGCCGCGCCGAAGGCCACCGAGCCCAGCACCATCGCGAAGTAGGCGCCCGCGTTCACGCCCAGGATGCCGGGATCGGCGAGCGGGTTGCGGGTGATGCCCTGCATCACCGCGCCGGCTACCCCGAGGGCGACGCCGACCAGGGCCGCGAGCAGGGTGCGCGGGATCCGGTCGTTGCGGATGATGGTGACCGTCGTCGGATCGCCGTTGCCCCACAAGGCGTTCCAGGCCTGCGAGATGGTGAAGTCGCCACTGCCGATGAACAGCCCGAGCAGCAGCAGAAGCACCAGGACGGCGAGCAGCCCGAAGGTCACCGCGCTGCGCGTGACGCCACCGCGGCGTTGCGGTGACGCGGGCGCGGTCGACGGCCCAGGTGCGTTCAGGGTTCCGGTCACGGAAGTCCTCACCAGTTGCAGCTGAAATCAGTGAGGCAAGCCTAGCCTCGGCGGACCGTGATTGTCCCGCGTTGAGCGGGGTGTGCCGAGGCTGGGTCTCCTCGGCCTGGGCCGATGGATCAGCGCATGCTCTATATGACAGAGCGTAATTTGCGACGGTGCGGTCATCCCCGTCGACGGCGGTGTGACCGCCGTGGGTTGAGCCCGCCGCTGGGGTCAGTGATCGATCCAGCGGGTGAGGTCTCCCATCAGAATCGACACGAAGTGGTCGACGATCGTGTCGAGGCTCATGTCCGGCCGGGTGAGCCACCAGTGGCCCAGGCGTTCCCCGACTCCCGAGACGGCGTGCGCCGTCGCCTCGATACGCTCGCCGGGTGCGGCCGGCGCCGAGCGGCGCAGCAGATCGGCGATCACCTCGATGTGCTCGAAGCGCAGGGCGGTCAGCTCCTTCTGATGCTCGCCGGTGAGCACCGATGCGCTGGTGAACAGCATGAGCCAGCGGTCCGTGTTGTGGGTGATCGACGAGAAGTAGAACTCGGCGCCGGCCCGCAACTGGTCGACGGCGGGGGCGTCGGGATCGATCGTCTGCAGTAGTGCAGCGTTGTAGACCTCGTAGTTCCGCCGGATGCAGGCGATGTAGGCGCCCTCTTTGGTGGTGAAGTGGTTGTAGACGACCGGGCGCGTGACGTCGGCGGCGCGCGCGATGTCCTCCATCGAGACCAGCGCATAGGCGCGTTCGATGAAGAGCTTCTCCGCCACGTCCAGCAGCTGGCGGTGACGCTCGTCGTAGGACATGCGCCGTCGGGGCGACGCTGAACTCATGGCGCGCGACCTTCCTGTCAGGCGGACGGGGCGGTGGGATTCCCCTGCTGAGTCTGACCGAGAGCCTGCCGGATCCGCTACCTCGATCGGGCGCTGGGTCCGAGGCAGAGCGTGGCGTTGGCGAGCACGAGTGGGTGCCGGCGGGTGAATGGTGCCGGCGCGTGCGATCTGCGATTGCGGGTGTGGTCTGTTCGGACCATTCCGGTTGAGACGCCCATCACGGCGGCGTCTCATGTCGGTGATCCTGGAAGTGCTGTCGGCGCCCCGGTCACGCTGCGCGTATCGGAGATCGGACGCCGGCGACGACGATCAGAGCCTTCTGACTTTCGAGTAAATACGAAGTGACCAGGGCATTACGGCTGTGGTGTACTTACCGCCGCGTCGGGGAGGACAGCCTTCCATCGTCGTACCCAGAGGACCCCATGTCATCGATCAGCCCCGGTGGCCGCAGCGGACTGTTCCGCAGCGCCGCCCTCGCTCTGGCCGCAGCCCTGGCCATCGGCGTCGCTGCCGCCACGGCCTCGCCGGCCGCCGCCGCCCCGCTGCAGCAGTACCTGAATCTGCCGACCGTCAACCGGGACGCCGCGCACGGCCCCGGTGGCATCCATCCGGCGTTGCCCACCGACGTGCCGACGCTGAAGAAGCTGCTCGATCAGGCGCGCAGCAGCGGCGTCGCGCCCACCTCGTACCGCGCGCTGCTGCTGCAGTACTGGCTCGCCGACACCACCCGCGCGGCCGGCATCGACCTCGAGTCGTGGAACCCGCGGGCCGGCGTCACCGCCAACCGCGGCAACCTGATCAAGTCGTACCGTTACTACGAGGATCTGCAACTGGCGCACCGCGAACTGCAGTGGGCGGGTATGGCCGGGATGGTCGGCGCCGACTTCGGCGGCGGCCTGGCCGACTTCGAGCTGGCCACCGACGTGTACCAGTTCGCGCGGTTGCAGCCGATCGCCAATGCGATCGTCACCGAGACCAACCGCACCCTCGGCCCGGTCTTCGTCGACAAGCTGCCCACCGGACTGCGTGCACTGGCGCGGGTGGGCGCGGTGATCTCGGCCGCCGACCTGCGGCATGTGCAGGCCGACATCCTGGTCATGCAGAAGAACATCTTCACCGACCTCATGCCCATGCACCGTGCTTACGTGCGCGGCGGTCTGCCGGCGCTGCGCGAGATGCACACCGCCGGACTGATCGGTGACGAGATCCTGCAGGCCTGGGAGCAGATCGCCTCCAAGGAGCCGGCCGCGGTCGCCGCCGGCAACGCCCGACTGCTGCAGCGCGAACAGGGCGAGGTGATCAAGGACCAGTGGGATGCCGTCCGCGGCTACAAGGGCGACGTCGGCGAAGCGCTGACCTACGCGACCACCATCGCCGGCTCGCCGTCGGTGGCCGGGGTGGTGCCGCCGCGCTCGTTCCGGTCGCTGCAGGTGAGCGGAACCGGGCCCGACGGCCGCACCGCCACCCTGACCCTGCCGCTGGCCGACTGGAACTGGTCGGTGTATCCGGAGCGCTGGGACTACATCACCTCCGAGCTGCTCCCCAAGTACAAGGACCTGGTGGACCATCACTGGGGAACCCTCCGCGCCCAGCTGCAGGTGCCCTATGAGCAGCAGTTCGAATCGCACCGTCCGATCTGGAACATCGCCCCGACCCTGCAGTCGGCGCTCGAGACCATGAAGGTGACCTACCAGTGACCAGCACCCTGCACACCCGCGCCCGCGGACTCGTCCTCGCGGTGACCGCCGCGCTCGCCCTGACGCTGGCCCTGGTGCCGTCCGCCGCCCCGGCTACGGCCGCACCCAAGCAGCCCAACCGCACGCCGGGTCTCGACGAGGTCTTCAACGGCTACGTGCTCAGCACCCTGCGCGACGGCCGGATCGCCGGACCCGACGAGATCATCGAACCGCTGCGCAACGACGATCCGTTCTACGCCGAGCCACGCCTGAAGGCGTCGGACACCCCCGGCACCCTGCTCAAGGCGAAGAAGGTCAACGTCCAGTTCACCGGAGTGCAGCCCGCCCACCTCGATGCGTGGAAGACGATGTTCGTCACCACCGACCTGCAGGGCGAGCGGGACATCAGCACCGGCGTGGTGATGATCCCGCGCGACGGCCGGAAGAACAAGCAACGCAAGGTCATCGGCTATCAGATGGCCAACGACAGCGTCGGCGCCTACTGCCATCCGTCGGCGATGTGGACCGGCTCCGATCCGCTCGACGGCGCATCGTGGTCGGCGCTCGGACCGCTCGCACTGCTCTTCGACCGCGGCTATGCCGTCGTCATCTCCGACGTGGGCAACAACGCCGACCCCAAACCGCACGGGGTCTTCGCCGGCAAGTACAACGGCATGACCACGCTCGACGGTCTGCGCGCATCGATGAACGCCCCGGCGATCGGACTGTCCGCGGATGCCCCGGTGGGACTGTTCGGCATCGCCGGAGGCGGGGTGGGCACCGGCTTCGCCTCCGAACTCGCCGACGGCTACGCACCGGAACTCGACATCCGTGCCTCGGTGCTCGAGGGCATGGTGCCGAACTACAAGAACTTCATCGCCACCGCCGACGGCTCGGTGGGCTCGGCCTTCGCACTGGCCACCATTCTGGGACTGGAACCGCACTATCCGGAGATGCGGGTGGACGAGCACCTGACGCCGGCCGGCAAGGCCATCGCCGACGTCTACCGCACCCAGTGCCAGAGCCCGGCGTACTTCACGCTGCCCTTCGTGCCGATGTCCACCCTGTTCAAGGGGCAGAACCCGGCCGACATCCCCGCCTTCCAGCGTGCCTACCGGGACAACGTCCTCGGCCGGACCGGGGTGCCGCCGGCCAGGAGCCGGACGCTGATCGCGTCCTGCCGGGCCGACGATTCGCCGATGTCGCTGGTGCCGGCCGCCGACTCGCGCACCCTGGTCCGCAACTGGCGGGCCAAGGGCGCCCAGGTGGACTACCAGCCCACCGACTGCAGCATGGTCAAGTTCTTCACCGACCTCTACGGCTGGGGCACCGACCTGCTCGGCATGCAGACGATCGACTGGCTCGACGCGAACCTGAAGAACTGAGTCCGCTCTCCTGATTCCGGAAAGCTGTGGGGCGCACCGCGGTAGCGGTGCGCCCCACAGCCGTCATGCCGTCGGTCAGGCGGGTTCGGGCACGCTCTCGTCCGGGGCCGCCTCCTCGGCCGCGAGCCCCGACTCGTATAGCCTGCGGGCCGCCGCCACCGCCAGCAGATTGACGACGGCCGCCGCGGCGCCGATGCCGATCAGGGTGAGAAAGGCGCTGCCGAAGCCGGGTGTGCCGTTGAACGCGGCGATCATGCCGTCGCGCACATAGGTGAGCGGACTGATCGGATGGAGGATCCGGAACACCGCGGGCAGTGTCTCGACCATCCAGATGCCGCCGTAGGCGAAGATCTGCAGCATCAGACCGGCCAGCGAGGTCACCGCGCCCCCGACGTAGCCGAACACGGTGAACAGGATCGATGTCAGGGTGACGTTCATCAGCGTCGCCGCAGCCGCGATCAGGATCACCTGGCCCAGAGACGCCGGCGACGGGGAGGGGCTCAGCGTCAGCCAGAGCACGCCGCCGACGACGGCCATCGCGGCCAGTGAGACGGCGCCGACGGCCGCGGCCCGGCGCAGCACCGTCGCGATGGTCGGCGGGGCGTCGTCGTCGGTCAGGTAGCGGTGCGCGCGGAACGACAAAAAGACCGCGATCACCACCAGACCGGACGCGAAGATCAGCATGGTCGGGGCCCCGCCGGGGCCGTTGTTCTGCGCCACCGCGAGGTTCGTGGAAGTACTCGTCACCGGGGTGCTCAGCAGACTCGCCAGCGACTCGCGGGTGGCGTCGTCGCTCAGCTCCGGAGCCGAGGCGGCACCCGTGGCCAGGCCGTCGTGCAACTGGTTGGCGCCGTCGTCGACCTGGTGGATGCCGTCACGGAGGCGGTCGGTGCCGTCGGTGAGACTCACTGCGCCGTCCTCGAGCTGGCGCAGGCCGTCGGTCAGCGTACCGGTGCCGGCGTGCAGTTTCTGGCTGCCGGTGACCAGTTGGTCGACGCCCGAACGGTAGCGCGCTGAGGGATCGGTCAGTTCGGTGGCGATCTGCCGGCTGCCGCTGCGCAGCTGTTCCAGGCCGTCGAGCACCGCCGTGATGGTGCTGAAATCCATTCCCGGAGCGGCTTTTTGCGCCTGGTTCAGGGCCGTGGTGAGCGCCGCGACATCGACCGAACCCACCAGCGACTCGATGCCGTCGGCCAGCTTCGTCGCACCGGCGCCGAGGGTGTCCGTGCCGGCCTGCAGTGCCACGGTACCGTCGGCGAGCTGCCCGGCGCCGTCGTCGACCTGCTCGGAGCCGCGGGCCGCCGAGCTGATGCCGGGGGCGAGCTGGGTGGCCACGGAGTCGGCGAGTTCGTCGGCGCCGCTGCGGAGCTGGCCGGTGCCGTCGGCGAGGGTGCCGGAGCCGTCGGCGGCGGTGCGCAGACCCCCGCCGAGTGCGTCGACGCCGTCGAGGACGGTGCCGACGGTGGTGCTCGAGACGCCCTCGAGGACCGAGGCGCTGATCTGCGACATCGCCGCCGCGCCGATACTCGACGCCTTGAGGGTGTTGTTGTCGTTGTAGGTGACCGTGATCAGCGCGGGCGCCACGGTGGCGTCGCCGATCTCCGACAGCGTCTTGCTGAAGTCCGCGGGGATGTCGATGGTGAAGTAGTAGTCACCGTTGCGCAGTCCCTCACCGGCCGTCGCGGGATCGACGATCTCGAAGTCGAGGGCACCGGACTTGACCAGGTTGGCCGCCACATCGGCGCCGGCCTGGACCTTCTCGTCGCCGTCCCCGATCGGCTGGTCGGCGTTGACGATCGCCACCGGCATGTGCTTGACCGTCTTGGTCGGATCCCACATCACCCACATGTAGAGGGCGGCGAAGGCGAGGGGGACGACCACCACGATCGCCAGCAGCAGGCGAGCGAGGCGGGATCGCTGAACGCGCGACCCCCGGCTGTCACCAGTACTCATGTCGTTCGTCACCTTTCCGGGGTGCAGTCCTGTGTAAACAGGGATATTTCAGATCGCTTCAGAGTAGAGGCAGCATGACGTAAGTTACAAGTCGGTACGAATGTGAGGGCCGATACCAGAGAATCGGACATTCGTCACTCGGGCCGCGGCGGGTTCGTGCACCCGGAATAGTCCGTCGATCTCGCGGGGAGTCTGCCCGTTCCGGGCGAAGTCGGCCCACATCCGCCGCAGCAGCCGCCCCTTCTCGTGCACCTGCGTCCACGACGATCCGGCCAGCAACGGGGTTGCGCGCCAGGCGGTCTCGTCACCGAGCAGAAACGGAAGCTCCGTGCCGTGGGCCGATCGGAGCGGATTGCGGCGCGGCCCCCAGGCCACGCGGTAGCGGACGACCCGGCCACCGGCCCGCCGGTGGATCCGGGCGAGCCGGTCGATACCGCGGTCGTAGATCAACTGCCCGCCGGCGCCGACCACCGCCGCGGTGATCGCCCGCCCGAGTAGCGGAATCCGTTCGGCCCGGCGCAGCACCGGCACGGACTGCCGGATCTCGTCGAGCAGGAACGCCGCCTCGCGGGCCGTGGAGCCGATCAGCAGATCGATCGCGGGGGCGACGGCCCGGTGGGCGGTGCCGGCCTCGCCGGCCGCGGGGAGCGGATGCGCACCGAACTGCGGCCGCATCGGCATGCTGCCGATGAGCGGCCCGAACTGCGCGGCGGTCTCGGTGACGGTGCCGTACCCGGCGAGAACCTCGTCGACGGTGCTGCCGGAGTCGAGATGCGCAGTCGCGGCTGCTGCGGCGCGGCTCATCTCCGGCCGGTCCCAGGGGATGCCCAGTGGCGGGCTCTGAAGGATCGCCCGGCGGAACAGCCCGGCGGTGCCGTCGGCGATCATCAGCCGGGCGATCGCCTCGGCGCCGGCGGAGTGGCCGAACAGCGTGACATTGTCGGGGTCGCCGCCGAACGGGGCGATGTTCGCCGCGATCCAGCGCAGACCGGCGATGAGGTCGAGCAGGCCCAGATTGGCCGGTCTCGGCCCGGTGCTGTCGAGATCGCCGAGGAAGCCGAACAGGCCGAGGCGATACTGCATGTTCACCACGACCACCTGCTGTTCCTCGACCAGGCGGATGGGGCGGTACATGGGCAGGTCGGCGGAGCCGTTGACATACGAGCCACCGTGCACGAAGACCATGACCGGCAGTGCGGCCGGTGGGATCTGGGGTCGGTGCGGCGCCGTGACCGACAGGCGCAGACAGTCCTCGCTCTGCGGTGTCGACTCCGTGCTGCCCGGGAACATGGCGTCCAGATGCGCCGCCGGCGGCTGCGGGCAGGGCGGCGACGAGGTGAGCGCGCGGATCGGCTCGGCCGACGCCGGCAGGGGTGTCGGTGCGGCGAATCGGTCCGCCTGCGCGTAGCGGATCCCGGTGGCGCGCACGCACTCTCCGGCGACCCTGCCGATCACGGTGCCTGCGGCGGTGTGGAACTCGACGGTCTCGGCGTCGTCGATCATCGGCGGGTCCTCATGTCAGCGCCGTCGCGACGAGGCGGTCCAGGTGCTGCGAGGCGACACGGGCCTCCGGGGCCAGTGGATACTGCGGGACGATCACCTCCACGCCGTGCCGGTCGCCGATGCCGGCCAGGAACTTCCAGTGCGCCGGGGTGAGGTCGCGGACGTACGCGCCGCCGTGCAGATACACGATGCGGGCGTCGTCGCTCCCCGGGTAGGGGCTCCGCAGGCGCAGGGCGATGTAGCGGGTGCTCGCGGCATGGCGCAGGCTCGGCATCGCGGCTCTCTCCTTCGTCGGTGGGGGATCGGGGCGGTGGCTCACTCGGCGCGGGCGGAGATCCGTGCCCGGTCGCGGTCGACGGTGCGCGCGGCACCGAACAGTCCGAGCGCGGCGATCAGCAGGGCGGCCGGGAGGACGAACAGCAGGGCGCGATGCAGACCGTAGGCGTCGGCGTTCACTCCGTGACCGGAGGCCTCGAGTGCGTCCGAGAGCATGCCGGTCAGGACCGGCCCCAGGGCGCCGCCGAGCAGGTAGAACGCGGCGAAGAAGATGGCGACCGCCGAGGCGCGGAGCCGGGCCGGATTCACGTCGGCGACGGCGGGCAGGGCCGACGTGTGGAAGAAGTACTGCAGGAACGACACCGCCGAGAGTAGGACCACGAACAGGGCGAGCTGATCCGGCCGCAGGGTGAAGCCGGCGTAGGCCAGCGGGACCGAGATCAGCAGGCTGACGGCGCCGACGAGGATCCTGCCGGAGGCCGACCGGCGGCTCATCCGGTCGGAGACGATGCCGCCGACCACCAGGCCGAGCAGTGCGGCCGCGCCGACGATGATCCCGGAGTAGAGCGCGGCGGTGGTCAGCTCGAGGTCGTAGTAGCGCTGCAGCAGCGGCACGACGAATGTGGTCAGCCCGTACGCCGCCACCTGCACGCCGACGCCGCTCAGCACCAGCCAGCGCATGGTCGGCACCGACAGCACCCGGCGCCAGGCGCTGCGCGGATCGTCGTCGGCCGACTGCTCGGCGGCCGCCATCTCGGCGGTGTCGGCGGCACCGCGCTCGGGTTCTCTGATGCGGAGCAGGAACAGGGCCAGGATCAGGCCGGGGATCGCGGCCACCAGGAACGGGGCACGCCAGGTGCCGAAGGCATCCATGATCGCGCCGGTGGTGACGAAGGCCAGGATGGTGCCGAGCGGGATGCCGAACTGCAGTACCGCCACCGCGCGGGAGCGTTTGGCCGCGGGATACAGGTCGGCGATCAGCGAATTGGCGGCCGGACCGTACGCGGACTCGCCGATTCCCACGCCGAACCGGACGAGCAGCAGCGAGGTGAAACTCCAGACACCGGCGCTCAGTGCGGTGAACAGGCTCCAGATGATCAATCCGACGCCCATGATGACCTGCCGGCGATGGGTGTCGGCGAGGCGGCCGAGCCAGATCCCGGCGACGGCGTAGACGACGATGAACGACGCACTGACCACGCCGACCTGGGTGTCGCTGAGTCCGAACTCGTCCTTGACCGGCTCGATCAGGATGGCCGGCAGCGCGCGGTCATAGAAGTTGATCGTGTTGACCGCGGCCAGCAGAGTCAGAACCCGCCCGGCGTTCGGGGCCTGCAGACCGCTGCGTCCGGCGGTGTCGCTCAGAGCGGTGGTCGGCGTCATCGACCCTCCTCGGTGGTTCGCGTTCGCAGGCGATCAGTGGGTGTGACTCAGATCAAGCAACTTACAAGCCGTAAGATACATCACGTAGGTTGCGGTGGGGGTGAAACGTGGCGGACGATCGCGGCAGAGTCGGCGACCCTGCAAGCGCGAACCTGAGTCGCGACCGGACTCGGTCAGCCGGAGGTCGATCCCGAGAGTCGCTCGATCAACCGCAGCACGGTGATCGCCCCGGCCTTGTCCAGGGGCTCGTTTCCGTTGCCGCACTTGGGGCTCTGTACGCACGACGGACAGCCGTCGCGGCAGCCGCAGGACTCGACGGCGTCGGCGGTGGCGCTGATCCAGTCGCCGAAGGCCTCGAATCCCCGATCGGCGAAGCCGGCCCCGCCGGCGAAACCGTCGTAGACGAAGACCGTCGGCAGACCGGTGCCCGGATGCAGATCGGTCGACAGGCCGCCGATGTCCCAGCGGTCGCAGGTGGCCACCAGGCCCAGCATGCCGATCGCCGCGTGCTCGGCGGCGTGCAGGGCGCCCGGGAAACCCTCCTCCTCGACGCCCGCCGCGATCAGCGCATCCGGAGTGAGGGTGTACATCACCGCGCGAGTGTCGAGCTGGTCCTCAGGCAGATCCAACGGCACCGCATCGAGGATCTCGCCGGAGAAGGCCTTGCGCAGGTAGCCCACCACCTGGCTGGTCACCTGGACCCGGGCCAGGGCCACGGTGAGCGGTCCGTGCCGGCGCTGAGCGAGGGTCTGGGTGATCAGTACCTCGCTCACCTCGCGCGGGGAGGTGGTCCAGTCCGGATCCTCCGGATGGGCCAGCGCCAGCTGATCGTCGAGGTCGAGCTGATCGATCACGAACGACTCGCCCTGGTGCAAGTAGACCGCCCCGGGGAACACCGAGGTCTTGGCGCGGGTGCCGTCGACGGTGCCCAGCAACCGGGAGGTGGTGGTGTCCACGATCAGCACCTGCCCGCCGATCCCGCCGCGGATGTCGATCTGACCGTGCGGATCCAGGCCCGGCGCCGGATACCAGCCGGCCTTGCGGCGCTTGAGCTTTCCCTCCGCGGTGAGCGCCGCCACCAGGTCCGCGGCGTCGAAGGCCGCCACATCGGCCGCGGTGAGCGGAGCCTCGGTGGCCGCACACAGCAGATGCGGACCCAGCACGTACGGATTGGCCGGATCGGTGACGGTGGCCTCTACCGGGCGCTCGAGCAGAGCCTCCGGATGGTGCACCAGGTAGGTGTCGAGCGGATCGTCGCGGGCCACCATCACCACCAGCGAACCCTCGCCGCGCCGCCCCGCGCGCCCGGCCTGCTGCCAGAACGAGGCGACCGTCCCGGGGTAGCCGCCGACGATCACCGCATCCAGTCCACTGATGTCCACGCCGAGTTCGAGCGCATTGGTAGTGGCCACCCCGAGCAGCTCGCCGTCGGCCAGGGCGCGTTCGAGCCGGCGCCGATCGTCGGCCAGATATCCCGCGCGGTAGGCCGCCACCCGGCCGGTCAGGTCCGGGGCGCTCTCGGAGAGCAGCTCCCGGGCCCGCACCGCGGTCACCTCCACCCCGCGACGGCTGCGCTGGAAGCACAGCGTGCGGGCGCCTTCGACGACGAAATCGGCCAGCAACCGGGCGGATTCGACTCCGGCCGAGCGCCGTACCGGTGCATCGTTCTCACCGGTGACCGCCGGACTGAAACCCGGCTCCCACATCGCGACGGTGCGCTCCCCGTGCGGGGACGCGTCCTCGGTCACCGCGACCACCTCGTCGCCGATCAGCCGGGCCAGCGACTGCGCCGGATTGGCGACGGTGGCGCTGGCGCCGATGACCACCGGATCGGCCCCGTACGACCGCGCGATGCGCAGCATCCGGCGCAGAACCAGCGCAGTGTGCGAGCCGAACACCCCGCGATAGTGGTGGCATTCGTCGACGACGACGAAGCGCAGCCGGGCGAAGAACTGCCGCCACCGCTGGTGCCCGCTCAGAATCCCCACGTGCAGCATGTCCGGGTTGGTGAAGATCCATCGCGAATGCATGCGGGCCCACTGCCGCAGCTCGCTGTCGGTGTCGCCGTCGTACATGCACGGCTGCAGATGGGAGAACACAGTCCGGCCGGCGATGGTGCGGCTCACCGACCGCAGCTGATCGGTGCCGAGCGCCTTGGTGGGGGACAGGTACAGTGCGGTCGCGGCAGGGTCTTCGGCGAATCGGGTGAGGATCGGCAGCTGGTAGGCGAGGGATTTGCCGGACGCGGTGCCGGTGCAGATACTCACGTGCCGGCCGGCGGCGGCGTGCTCGGCGGCGGTCACCTGGTGCTGCCACGGCTGACTGATTCCCAGGTCGGTGAAGGCCTGGACCACCTCGGGATGCGCCCACTGCGGCCACGACGCGAATGTCGCGGCCCGGCTGGGAATCACCGACAGGTGGGTGAGCGGACTCGGCTCGTCGGCATCGGTACCGGCGAGCGTCCGCTCGAGGAGCTCGCTGCCGTAGCTGCGTTGTCCGGAATCCATCTGCCCTGCCGCCTGTTCGTTCGCCGACGCGATTCTACGTGCGTCGGATGCCGCCGCAGGAAGGCCTCGATACACCCACCATGAGCGGGTGTGCCTTTGTTGGTGGCCGCGTGCCGCCTGAGGTACGAGGGCCGACCATGGGCGGGTGTGCCTTTGTTGGTGGCCGCGTGCCGCCTGAGGTACGAGGGCGGTGTATCGAGGCCCCCGCCGATGCTGCGCCGGGTCTCGATGCGCACCGTCTAAACAGGCGTGACGCCGATATAGAAGCGTCGAGACCTCCCCGGGGAGGCTGTGTCGCCGGACGCGCCGAGCCGTGCGGCGTCGTAAGGTTCTACAGATGAGCCAGCTGTCGTTGTTCTCCGCGGAGACGGAGGACCCTGCGATCGCGGACCTGGCTGGACTGCTTGCCGCCCAAGGCCAGTCGGTGCACACCGCGACCGGCGCCCGCGTCTCGGTGGTGGTGCCCGCCGCGTGGCGCGCCACCGCGATCTGCGCCGAGATCCTGCGCACCGGGCTGGCCGCCGAGGACACGGTCTCCGAGGAAGGCACCCCGATCGCCCGCAGCGAAGTGACCCCGCGGCTCACGGCGCTGCACCGGCAGTGGTCGTCGGGTGCGGTCAAGTCGGTGCCCGAGGGCTGGCTGCCCAGCCCGCGGGCGCTGCGGCTGTGGGTCATCGCCGCCGGCGCACCCGACGGCGTGCACTATCAGCTGGGTCTGGACCCGAGCGCCCCGGACACCCATGCGCCGCTGTCGACCGCACTCATGCGGGTGGGGATCGCCCCCACGCTGGTGGGGGTGCGCGGGGCCAATCCGGCGCTGCGCATCACCGGCCGCAAACGTCGGACCCGGCTGGTCGAGACCGTCGGCGAGCCGCCGGCCGGACTGGACGCGGCCGCCGCCTGGCCGACCCCGGACTAGGGTCCGGCCGCCGGCGACACGGCGAGATCCGAACCCGGTCATCGCGCGCCGGGGCAGGCTAACGATGCAGGTGGGATGCATAGGGACCTATGCCCCTAGTCGTATCGAATGAATTCGAACACCGATGTGCAGAAGCAGCGTTACATAAGGTACAACGGCAACGAGAAGTACTTACGTACAGGCAGCAAGCAGTACTACGTACGGGCAACGAGCAGCGAAATCTATCCGAAGGGCACCAGTGGCCGCCACCGACACCGATTCCCCCGCCGTGCGGCGTCTCGTCATCGTCGAGTCACCGACCAAAGCACGCAAGATCGCGGGCTACCTCGGCGCCAACTACATCGTGGAATCCTCTCGCGGGCACATCCGCGACCTGCCGCGCGGCGCCGCCGACGTGCCCGCCAAATACAAGGGACAGCCGTGGGCCCGGCTCGGTGTGAACGTCGACGAGGGCTTCGAGCCCCTCTACGTGATCTCCGCGGACAAGAAGTCCACCGTCTCCGAGCTCAAGGCCCTGATGAAGGACGTCGACGAGCTCTACCTGGCCACGGACGGTGACCGCGAGGGAGAGGCCATCGCCTGGCATCTGCTCGAGACCCTCAAGCCCAAGATCCCGGTCAAGCGGATGGTCTTCCACGAGATCACCGAATCGGCCATCCGGGCCGCCGCAGAAAACCCCCGTGAACTGGACATCGACATGGTCGACGCCCAGGAGACCCGCCGCATCCTGGACCGGCTCTACGGCTACGAGGTCTCCCCGGTGCTGTGGAAGAAGGTCATGCCGAAGCTCTCGGCCGGCCGCGTCCAGTCCGTCGCCACCCGCATCATCGTCGAACGTGAACGCGAGCGGATGGCCTTCGTCTCCGCCGACTACTGGGATCTGGCCGCCACGCTCGACGCCGGCGCCGACGCCAGCCCGCGCACCTTCGGATCACGCCTGGTCTCGGTGAACGACGACCGGGTGGCCACCGGTCGCGACTTCGGCCCGGACGGCAGACTCCGCAAGACCGACGGCGTGCTGGTCCTGGGCCGCGAGCAGGCCTCGGCCCTGGCCGCCGCCCTCGAAGGGGCCGCTCTCTCGGTGACCTCCGTCGAGGAGAAGCCGTACACCCGCCGCCCGTACGCGCCGTTCATGACCTCGACCCTCCAGCAGGAGGCCGGCCGCAAGCTGCGCTTCTCGTCGGACCGCACCATGCGCATCGCGCAGCGGCTCTATGAGAACGGCTACATCACCTACATGCGAACCGACTCGACCACACTGAGCGAGTCGGCCATCTCCGCGGCCCGCTCCCAGGCCCGGGACCTCTACGGCGCCGACTACGTGCACCCCACCCCGCGCCAGTACACCCGCAAGGTGAAGAACGCGCAGGAGGCGCACGAGGCGATCCGCCCGGCCGGCGACAGCTTCCGCACCCCCGGCCAGGTGGCCTCGGCCCTCGACACCGACGAGTTCCGGCTCTACGAACTGATCTGGCAGCGCACCGTCGCCTCCCAGATGGCCGACGCCAAGGGCACCACCATGAGCCTGCGGATCGGCGGCACCGCCACCACCGGCGAGCAGGTGGTCTTCGCCTCGTCCGGCCGCACCATCACCTTCCCGGGCTTCCTGTCCGCCTACGTCGAAACCGTCGACGATCAGGCCGGCGGGCAGGCCGACGATGCCGAGAACCGGCTGCCGAATCTGGTGCAGGGGCAGGCGCTCACCGCCCGCGAGCTCGTCGCCGACGGGCACAGCACCAATCCGCCGGCCCGCTTCACCGAGGCCTCGCTGGTCAAGGTGCTCGAAGAGCTCGGCATCGGCCGGCCGTCGACCTATGCGTCGATCATCGGCACCATCCAGGACCGCGGTTACGTGGTGAAGAAGGGCAACGCCCTGGTCCCGTCGTGGGTGGCCTTCGCCGTCGTCGGACTCCTCGAAGGCCACTTCGAATCGCTGGTCGACTACGACTTCACCGCCTCGCTGGAAGACGACCTGGACCAGATCGCCTCCGGTCACGCCGACCGCACCCGCTGGCTCAGCGAGTTCTACTTCGGCGGCGACGGCTCCGACGCCGGTGACGACGCCGCCGGCGCGATCGCCCGGGTCGGCGGCCTCAAGAAGCTCGTCGGCGTGAACCTCGAAGGCATCGACGCCCGCCAGGTGAACTCGATCCGGCTCTTCGACGACTCCGAGGGCCGTCCCGTGTTCGTCCGGGTGGGCCGCTTCGGCCCGTACCTGGAACGGAATGTGGCCGCACCCGACGCCGAACCGGACCTGCAGCGCGCCAACCTGCCCGCCGACATGACCCCGGACGAGTTGACCCTGGAGGTGGCCGAGAAGCTCTTCGCCACTCCGCAGGAGGGGCGCGTGCTGGGCAACGACCCGGTGACCGGCCACCAGATCGTCGTCAAGGAGGGGCGCTTCGGCCCGTACGTGACCGAGATCCTGCCGTCCGAGGACGACGACGAGGGCGACGGCCCGGCCAGTCCGGTGCCGACCATCCCGGCCGGTCCCACCCCGCGCGACCCGGAGGGCGGTGCCGCCGCCGGCGGCACCGGTGATCAGGTGGTGCCGCTCGACGACCTGCCGGCCGCCGGCGGTGTCGCGACCGCCAAGAAGGCGCCGGCCAAGAAGGCCGCCGCCCGGAAGGCGGCGGCGAAGAAGGGCCCCAAGCCGCGCACCGGTTCGCTGCTGCGCTCGATGGACATCGCCACCGTCACCCTCGACGATGCGCTTAAACTGCTCTCTCTGCCGCGGGTGGTGGGCACCGATCCCACCTCCGGCGAGGAGATCACCGCCCAGAACGGGCGCTACGGCCCGTACCTGAAGAAGGGCAGCGACTCGCGGTCGCTGGCCACCGAGGAGCAGCTCTTCACGGTCACCCTCGACGAGGCCCTCAAGCTCTACGCCGAGCCCAAGCGGCGCGGCCGGGCCGCGGCGGCACCGCCGCTGCGCGAGCTGGGCAACGACGAGGCCAGCGGTGCGCCGATGGTCATCAAGGACGGGCGTTTCGGTCCGTATGTGACCGACGGCGAGACCAACGCCAGCCTGCGCAAGGGCGATGAGGTGGCCACCATCACCCCGGAGCGGGCGATGGAACTGCTCGCCGATCGCCGCGCCAAGGGGCCGACCAAGAAGCGCGCCGCCAAGAAGACTGCCGCGAAGAAGACGGCCGCCAAGAAGACGGCGGCGAAGAAGACGACCGCGAAGAAGACGGCGGCCACGAAGACCACCGCCACGAAGACCGCGGCGAAAAAGACGGCGGCCAAGAAGACCACCGCCAAGAAGACTGCGGCCAAGAAGACGGCGGCCAAGAAGACCGCGGACTGACCGGACCGGCCGCGTGGCCGGTTCAGCCGGCGGGATCGTCGTCGAGCGTGTGCAGCAGCGCGTGCGGATCGGGCGGCGGCACCGGATCGTCGAGGATCGGCCGGGCCAGCAGCGTCTCGATGCCGCGGCCACGCAGTTCCACGCCCTCGCCGACCAGCCAGTGATCGGCCTCGTCATCGCCGGCCAGGAACACCGCCCGAGCCGAACCGAGGACCCGGGACTGTTCGTCCTTGGCCAGTTCGGTGAGCCGGGCGGCCTCGTTCACCGGGTCGCCGATCACCGTGTACTCGAGGCGCTGCTGGGCTCCGATGTGACCGGCGACGGCCTTGCCGGCCGAGACGCCGATCCCCATGTCGACGTCACCGAGCCGGCGGGCAAGCTCCACCCGCAGTTCGCGGGCCGCCGCGAGCGCATCGCCGGCGAAGTCCTCGCTGTCGAGCGGGGCGCCGAAGATGGCCAGTGCCGCATCGCCCTGGAACTTGTTGACGAAGCCGTTGTGCCGGCCGACCACCTCGACCACGATCTGGAAGAAGTCGTTGAGCAGACCGACGATCTCGCGCGGCGGGCGGCTCACCGCCAGCCGGGTGGAGCCGACGATGTCGACGAAGAGCACACCCACGTAGCGTTCCTCGCCGCCGAGCTCGGTGCCGGTCTCGATGGCCCGGCGCGCGACGTCCTCACCCACATAGCGGCCGAACAGGTTCCGCAGTTCCTGCCGCTCGCGCAGATCGTCGACCATCTCGTTGAAGCCGGCCTGCAACAGCCCCAGATCGTTGCCGTCGAAGACCTTCACCGCCACATTCAGATTGCCGGCCCGCACCTGGCTCAGCGCCATCCGCATCTGCTTGATCGGATCGGTGATCGAGCGGACCAGCCGGACGAAGGCGAGTAGCCCGAAGATGATCGCGGCCACCGCCATCCAGAGGATCGGCCGCTGCAGCTCCTCGGGCGTCGCCTGGATGAAGTGGGTCCGCTGGAGGCTGATCAGCAGGATGATGACCAGCATCGGGACCGCCACCGAGACCGCCCAGAAGACCCCGATCCGGGTGGTCACACTCGGCGCCGACGCGGTCGCCGGGTCGTTGGCCATCGCCGTGACGGTGATCGGCCGCAGCACCTTCTCGGCCTGCATGAAGCCGAGCACCGCGGTGACCACCGCGCCCACGGCGCTGGCGATCGCCACGATCACCGCCTCACGGTCGGAGTTCTGCAGGGCCAGCAACGACAGCAGAACCCCGCCGATCGTCCACAGGCTCAGGTTGACGACGGTGAGCAGGGTCGGCAGCTGCAGAGCGCGTTTGCGGGCGGCCTTGTCGTCGGGCCGCGAGCGCCGTCTATGCCAGATCAGCACCGGCAGGGTCAGCCGGATCGAGGCCCAGCCCCCCATGATGATCGCCAGCACCAGATAGGCCAGGAACGCCGCCTGGACGTCGAGGTTGATCTGATTGAGCGCGATCGCATCCGACTGCGGCATGCCGAACCGCAGAAAAGCGGCCGTGAAGAGCGCGCCGATCAGGTTGGCCCGCAGCATGTCCAGCGCGAGGATCGGCCACGGCGTATGCAGAAGCCAGCGCATCGTGTGCACTGTCCTGGCCATCCGCGAGCGGTTCCTCACCACAGATCCAAAGTACCGGGGTGCTTGCAAGAGTTAAACGTTTTGCGGGTGGCGGAGAAGTCTGAACTGGGGCTTAGGCTGGGGGATGTGACAAATGTCTTCGACCGGCTGATCGGCCAGCGCGCACTCGCCGACGACCTGATCGCCGCCGCTGCCGCGGCCCGCACGGTGGCCGCCCGGTCCGACGAAGCCGCCGCCGGTGCGGTGTCGATGTTCGGCGACGACGAGGTCCCGGTTCCCTCCGGGTCGGCGATGACCCACGCCTGGCTGTTCACCGGGCCGCCCGGCAGCGGTCGCTCGGTGGCCGCCACCTGTTTCGCCGCCGCCCTCGAGTGCACCGACCCCGAGGAGATCGGCTGCGGCCGCTGCCGGGCCTGTACGACGGTGATGGCCGGAACCCACGGCGACGTGCGGCACATCGTGCCGGAGGGGCTGAGTATCTCGGTCAAGCAGATCCGCGACATCCTGCAGGTCGCCGCCCGCCGCCCCACCACCGGCCGCTGGCAGATCGTCATCGTCGAAGACGCCGACAGGCTCAGTGAGAGCGGGGCCAACGCCCTGCTCAAGGCGGTCGAGGAACCACCCGAGCGCACCGTGTTCCTGCTCTGCGCGCCGTCGGTGGCCCCCGAGGACGTCTCGGTGACCATCCGGTCGCGCTGCCGGCACGTCTCGCTCACCGCTCCCGACACCGCCGCCATCGCCGGGGTGCTGATCGAGCAGGACGGGATCGACGCGGACCGTGCCCGGTGGGCGGCGGGCGTGGCCGGCGGGCATGTGGGCCGGGCGCGGCGTCTGGCCGTCGACGAGACCGCCCGGCACCAGCGGGAGCAGGCGCTGCGGCTGGCGCGTGCGGCCACCCGGGAGTCGGAGGCCTTCGCCGCCGCCCAGGGGCTGCTGGCCACCGCCACCGAAACCGCCGCCGCCATGGCCGCCGAACTGAACGAGCCGGAGAAACAGGAACTGCTCACCGCGCTCGGCGCCGGCGGCACCGGCAAGGGCACCGCCCGGCCCCCGCGCGGCACCGCCGGGGCGATCAAAGAACTCGAATCCCGGCAGAAGGCGCGGCAGACGCGGATGAGCCGCGACGTGCTCGACCGGGCGCTGGTGGACCTGGCGGCCCTGTTCCGCGACGCGCTGGCGCAGTCGATGGCCGCGCCGGTGACCATGATGCATCCGGACGTCGCCGACGATCTGGCCGCGCCGATGGGCCGCTATGCCGGCCCGGAGCGGATGCTGCGCTGCATCGAGGCGGTGCTGGTGTGCCGCGAGGAACTGGCCACCAACGTCAAACCGAAGTTCGCCCTCGACGCGATGATGGTGCGCCTGGGCCGGGAACTGCGCCAGCGGCCGGCGAGCTGACCGCCGCCGGCCGGGTCGCGGTCACCACTCGTCGAGACTGGTGTAGCCGTCCTGGACGGCCCGCGCGAAGAGCGCCGACTTGCTGCTCGCCGCACGGCCGACGGCGGCGTACTTGGTGCGGATCCGGACGATGTGCGTACTCACCGTCGACGCGCTGATGAACAGCTCGCGCGCGGCGTCCTCCTTGGACTCGGCGCGCAGCCACGCCATGAGCACCTCCACCTCCCGGGGGGAGAGTTCGGGGCGGTTCTGGCTCCACGCAGAAACGTGGTCGGGAACGGGCCGGGGAGCGGTGTCGATCATGGCGGAACCTCTTCAGTGCGAAGGATTGTCGTACAAGTGGATGAAGTCAGCCTGATACCTCGGGTCCGCGCGGTCATGTGAGAACCGCCCGGAATGGAAAGTCGATACAGTTTCCGATACGCCGACCAGCGCAAATGTCCCAGAGAGAGGATGCCGGTCGAATGCATCTCGACGACGTCGACAGCCGCGAGGACCTCGGCCGCGCACTGACCGAACTGAGGCTCGCCCAGGGGCTGAGCATCCGTGACGTGGCCGCCGAGGCGGACGCGTTGCAGGGCACCGTGGCCGGCTGGTTCGCCGGCCAGCACGCTCCCACCCGGGCCAGCCGGGAGATGTTCGACCGGGTGCTGGCCGTGTGCGGGGTCGGCGACGCCGACCGCGACCGCTGGTGGCAGGCGGTGGGCCGGACCACCCGCCGCGGCGGACGGCGCCGCAACCGGCCCGAGGCTCCCTACCGTGGATTCGACTCCTTCGGTCCGCAGGACCGGGACCGGTTCTTCGCCCGGGACGCCCTCGTCGACCGGCTGGTGAGCCTGGTGATCGAGCAGGGCTCGCAGATGATGGCCGAGGCGGCCGACCGGCAGCCGGTGGCGCGATCGGTGATGGTGGTCGGACCGTCGGGCGTGGGCAAATCCTCCCTGGTGCGGGCCGGACTGCTGCCGGCCACCGAACCGGGCGGGCGGCTCGCCGGCTGGGCGTCGGCGGTGCTGGTCCCGGGCGACGACGCACTCGCCGCCCTCGAGACGGCGCTGGCCGAACTCCCGGATCCGGCCCACGACCGCCGGCCCTGCCTGCTCGTCACCGATCAGCTCGAGGAGCTGTGGACACTCAACTCGGTGGCGGTCCGGCAGCGTTTCGGCGCCCGGGTCACGGCAGAGATGCAGGACCGGACGCTGGTGCCGGTCGGGGTGCTGCGCGCCGACTTCTACGGGCTGGCCATCGCCTCCCCGGCCTGGTCGGAGGATTACGCGCAGGCGCAGATCGTGGTCCCGCAGATGACCGCCGAGCAGTTGCGCGAGGTGATCGTGCGGCCGGCCGAGGCGGTGGGGGTGAGCGTCGACGACGACCTGGTGGAACTGCTGCTCGACGACACGCTCCCCGGGGCGGGCGGCCGCGAGCAGGCGGCCAGTGTGCTGCCGCTGCTCTCGCACGCCTTGCGCGCCACCTGGGAGGTCTCCGACGGCCGGCGGCTGACGGTCGCCGACTACGTCAAGACCGGCCGGATCGACGGCGCGGTGGAGGTGACCGCCGAAGAGGCCTATGCCGCGTTCAGCGCCGAAGAGCAGCAGGTGGCCCGGCGCATCCTGCTGGATCTGGTCAACGTCGACGAGGAGACGGTCACCCGACGCCGGGTGAAGCTGGCCGATCTGGGACTCGACACCGACGATCCGGAGCTCTGGTCGTCGGCCAAGGGCCGGGTGATCGGGGAGTTCGCCGACACCCGGCTCCTGACCGTGTCCGCCTCGCATGTGGAGGTGGCACATGAGGCGCTGCTGACCGCCTGGCCGCGGTTGACCGACTGGATCGACGGCGACCGGGAGCGCCTGCTGCTGCAGCGACGGCTGCGCAGCCTCGCCGAGCCGTGGGAGGCCGACGGCCGGCCGGAGGATCTGCTGCCCGGGCGGGCCCGGCTGGAGATGTTCCGGCCACTGGCCGAGGCAGGACCGGACGAACTGGACCGGACCAGCGCGGACTTCCTCACCGCCGGCCGGGCCCGGCTGCAACGGCAGGAGACTGCGGAGCGGGCGCGCACGGCCACTCTGCGCCGGTTCGCGGTGGCGGCCACGGTCTTCGGGGTGGTGGCCGTGCTGGCGGCGGTCGCGGCGGTGGTCGCCGGGATCACGGTCGCTCATCAGCGCGACGCCTCGGAGAACGCCCGTCGGGAGGCGCTCAGCCGACAGCTGGCGGTGCAGGCCAACCAGCTCGCCGAGCGCAGCCCGTCGCTGGCCGCCGAACTGGCGATGGTCGCGTACCAGCAGGCCCCCACCGTCGACGCGCGGTCGACCCTGGTGGACATGCTCTCGAATCCGGTGCCGACCCGGTTCGTCGGTCCCGGTGCGCCCCAGCTGCTCAGCCGTTCGGGTCCGCTGCTGGTCGCGGCCGGCGGCACCGCGCCGGTGCGGTTGTTCGCCGTGGGGGATCAGGGCATCGGGCGCGCGCTGGGCAGTTTCTCCGTCGAAGCGGAGATGGGCTCGGTGGGCGGGGTGGCGGTCCTGCCGGGCGCCACCCAGATGCTGCTCAGCGGCACCGGGAAGATCACCGTCTGGGACATAGCGGACCCGGCGAACGCGGTGCTGCGCGGTGAACTCCCGGGCGCTCGCGGCAAGGTGAACGCGCTGGCCGTCAGCCCCGACGGGACGCTGGTCGCGGCCACCGGCGAGGAGGAGGGCCTGCAGGTGTGGCGCGTCGCCGGCGACGGCTGGCGACCGGTGCGCATCGACGGCCCACTCGGTGATCTGGCCGGCGCGGTGGCCTTCTCTCCGGACGGAGGCACCCTGGTCTCGGGCACCGAGTTCAGCAAGGTCCAACTCTGGCGGGTGGGGCCGGAGGCACTCACTGCGACCGGGGCGATCGAGCTGGACGGCCCGCGCAATCAGCTGGCCAATGCGCTGGTCTACACCCCCGACGGCAGCCGGCTGCTCGCCGGACTGCGCAGCCGGCAGCTCGCAGTGATCGACGTCTCCGATCCCACGGCGCCGCGGCGGGTCCACGACTTCGGCGGCTTCGACAGCTACGTCGTCGCCGCCGCTGTGGACGCACAGGGCCGCTACGCGGCCGGGGCGGCCTCGGACAACACGGTGCGGATCTTCGACCTGACCGATCCGGATGCCGCACCGCGCATCCTGCCGGTCAGCGCCACCTCGGCGGCGGTGGACTTCGTCGGCGATCACGTGGTCATCGGCCTCGGCGACGGCTACCTGCTGGATTGGTCCCTCACCCAGCCCGCACTGGTCAGTCCGCGGTCGGTGTTCCAGATCCCGGCGAGCGCCGACGGACGGCGGGTGATCGCCGCGGACACCCTCCATGAGGGCACCCTCACCCAGTGGCGCCGGGACGGCACCGAACTGACCCGGGTCGGGGCGCCGGTGCCGCCGCCGGACGGCGACGTCTTCTCCGGCGCGGTGGTGCTGTCCCCGGACGGCTCGACAGCGGTCAGCGGCTCGGTCAGCGGCACTGTCTCCTTCATCGACGTCGCCGACCCGGACCGGCCGCGGATCGTCGGGAAGGCGCCCGCGCAGGAGAAGCTGAACGAGACCGTCGACTACAGTCCGGCGTCCGGGCTGGCCGTGACCGGCGGCACCGAACTGTCCGCCGTCGCGGTGATCGATGCGGAAAGGCTGAGCGCTCCGCGCACCGTGTCGACGATCGACGCGGGCAGCGGCGTGTGGTGGACCTCGCTCAGCCCGGACGGCCGGCTCGCGGCGATCGCCACCTCCTCGGGCCGGGTCCGGCTGGCCGACCTGAGCGATCCCGCGCGGCCGCGGCTGCTGCCCGACCCGGTGACCTTCCGCAACGGCACTGCGATGAGCGTGCGCTTCTCCGCGGACGGGAGGCGGCTGGTGGCGACCTCCGAGGGCGGCAGTGTGGCGGTGGTGGACGTCTCCGACCCCGAGCGTCCGTCGACCGTGGCGCAGATGAGCGGGCCTGCCGGCCAGCTCTACAGTGCGAGCTTCTCACCGGACGGGCGGCGGGTGGCCGCCAGCGGCGGCAATTCCGAGGTGTGGGTGTGGCGCATCGACGGCGGCCGGGCCCGCCAGGACGTGGTGCTGCGCTCGTACCCGGGCATCGTCTACGACGTGCGTTTCGCCGACGACAGCACACTGCTGGCCGCCGGTGCGCTCGGCGAGATCAAGAGCTGGACGCTCGACCCGGACGGGCTGATCGAGCAGATGTGCCGCCGCCCCGGCGACCGGATCACCCGCGACGAGTGGAGTGCCTACGCACCCGGACTCGACTACAGGCCGTCCTGCGGCTGACCGGGCCGGGGTCAGGCCAGCGCCGGCATGACCGATTCGGCGACCAGGGCGAGCTGGTCGAGGTCGGTCAGGTCGAGGGTCTGCAGGTAGATGCGTCCGGCACCGATCTCCCGGAAGGACTCGAGGGCGGCGATCACCTCGTCGACGGTGCCGGCGGCGCCGTTGGCCCGCAGCTCGTCCGGTTCGCGGCCGATGGCTGCGGCCCGGCGGACGAACTCCTCCTCGGTGCGTCCGCAGCACAGCACCAGGGCGGCGGAGTAGATGAGATCGTCGCGGCGGCGGCCCGCGGTCTCGCAGGCGTCGCCGACTCGCTCATAGAGGTCGGCGGCCTCGGTGCGGCCGACGAAGGGCACGTTGAACTCGTCGGCGTAGCGTGCGGCCATCGCCGGGGTGCGGGTGCGGCCCTTGCCACCGACGATGATCGGCGGGTGCGGGTGCTGCGTCGGTTTGGGCAGGGCGGGCGAGTCGACGATGCGGAAGTGCTCGCCGGTGTAGTCGAAGCTCTCGCCGTCGGGCGTGGTCCACAGCCCGGTGACGATGTCGAAGGTCTCCTCGAGCCGGTCGAAGCGCTCGCGCAGGCCCGGGAACGGGATGCCGTAGGCGGCGTGCTCCTCGGCGAACCAGCCGGCGCCGAGCCCCAGTTCGATCCGGCCGCCGCTCATCTGGTCGGCCTGGGCCACCTGGATGGCGAGCTGTCCGGGATGGCGGAAGGTGGCCGAGGTGACCAGCGTGCCGAGCCGGATGCGCTCGGTGGCGGTGCCCAGGGCCGCCAGGGTGAGCCAGGCATCGGTGGGGCCGGGCCGGCCGTCGACGTTCATCGCCAGGTAGTGGTCGGAGCGGAAGAAGGCGTCGAAGCCGAGGTCTTCGGTGGCTCGGGCCACCCGGAGCAGATCGTCGTAGGTGGCACCCTGCTGGGGTTCGGTGAAGATGCGCAGATCCATGCCGACCATGATGCCCGGCTCCGGCCGGTCCGGTGACACCGAGTCGTACGCTGAACGATTGTTTGCGAAGCTGCTGCGCTCCGAAGGCATCACCGGCTGGGTCGAGCAGCTCCCGATCGCAGGCTGGCGCATCGACTGCGCCTGGCCGGAACTGCGGCTGGCGGTGGAGATCGGCGGCTGGGCCTATCGCAGCGGTCTGGACTCGTTGCAGGCGATCCAGCGCGACAGCTGAGCTTCGCGAACGGCAGGAGTGTCGAATCGACCCGCACATACCGGGTCGATTCGACACTCCTGTTCGTCAGAGGCAGCTCAGAGGCGGACGGTGAGCAGGACCGCCGAGTCCTCCGGCAGCGGCGGCTCAGAACAGAGTCAGTGCCGGCTGCGTCGCGGTGGCCGCCGCGGTGGGAGCGGGCGAGCCGGCGGCCGCGGGGACCGCGACTCCGTGCTCGGGTTCCGGTGCCGGCCGGCTCAGGCCGTGCCTGGCGACCAGTGGGGCCATCCGTGTGCGCAGCCGCGACGAGTAGTCGGGGTGGACGTAGGCGCCGCGGCTGTAGAGCAGGCGGTAGCGGCGCTGCAGGGCCGGATGGTGTTCGGCGAGCCAGTCGAGGAAGACGCCCCGGGTCGAGCCGCGCAGGTGCAGTGGGATCGCGGTGACCCGGGCGGCGCCGGCCTCGGCGAGCGCCTGCAGCAGCGCGTCGAGCTGGGCCTCGTCGTCGGTCAGGTGGGGTACGACCGGCGCGATCATCACGTGCGGGGCCAGCCCGGCCTCGGCGAGCGCCCGGATCAGCTCGAGCCGCGCACGCGGCGACGGCGCACCGGGATCGAGCTGTCGGCGCAGGTCGTCGTCGAGCATCGCCAGCGAGACGCCGACCTGGACGTCGACCGACGAGCGGGCGGCTCGCAGCAGCGGCAGATCACGCCGCAGCAGGGTGCCCTTGGTGAGGATCGACATGCCGGTGCCCGATTCGGCCAGGGCCCGGATCACCCCGGGCATCAGCCGGTAGCGCCCCTCGGCGCGCTGATATGGATCGGTGTTGGTGCCCAGCGCCACGGTCTCGCGCTGCCACGACCGGCGCCGCAGCTCCCGGCGCAGCACGGCGGCCACATTGAGTTTGACCACCAGCTGGGAGTCGAAGTCCTCGCCGGGACCCAGGTCGAGGTATTCGTGGGTGGGGCGGGCGAAGCAGTACCGGCAGGCGTGGCTGCAGCCGCGCATGGTGTTGACGGTGTACCGGAACGGCAGGCCGGAGCCGTCGGGCACCTTGTTCAGAGCGCTGCGGGCGAGCACCTCGTGAAAGGTGATGCCCTCGAACTCGGGTGTCTGCACGGTCCTGACCAGGCCCGCCCGGCTCAGTCCGGGCAGGCTGCCGTCGTCGGCATCAGCCGCCTGGTCAGCCCATCGCATGCCATCATCCGAACACATGTTCGGATAGTGGTCAAGTGACGGCGGCCGACGATGTCGGGGGTGGAGACGACTGCGGGCCGTGACATCGTCAAAAACGATGTCACGGCCCGCGTGCGCCTGGAGCCGCCTAGGAGAATCGAACTCCTGACCTATTCATTACGAGTGAATCGCTCTGCCGACTGAGCTAAGGCGGCGTCGCTGTCGTCAGACAGCGCTGTCGATGGTACCGAGCGGCTGCTGGTCAGGGCAAAACGGGGCCGTTCATGGGCCGATCGCCCGATTCTTCCGGGTTGGCCGGACGACGCCGCGGTTCTAGAATACATCTTGTGTCTAAGACGTATTCAGCTGCGGACCGGGTGTACGACGAGGTCAAGGAACTGATCCTGAGCTGCGATCTGCCCGGCGGCGAGCTCATCAGCGAGGGTGAGATCGCCCAGCGGTGCGAGGTCTCCCGCACCCCCGTCCGGGAGGCCTTTCTGCGGCTCTCGGCCGAAGGCTGGATGCGCCTCTACCCCAAACGCGGTGCACTGATCGTGCCGGTGGGGGAGCGCGAGGCCCGCGACGTCCTCGAGGCCCGGTTGCTCGTCGAAGGGCACGCGGTGCGCGGGCTCACCGAGGTGCCCGGCTCGGCCGAGGCGCTCGTCGCCCGGCTGAAGGAGAACCTCGAACGGCATCGCGCGGCCGATCCCGGCGACGCCGAGTTCGCCCGCGCCGACGCCGAGTTCCACCGGCTGATCGTCGCCGCCGGCGGCAACGGACTGCTCGACGCCTTCTTCGCCTCACTCGGCGAACGGCATCGCCGGATGACCGCCGCCGTCGTCGACCGGGACCGCGAACTCGTCGCCAGGATCCTCTCGGATCACGCCGAACTGATCGAGACCATCGCCGCCGGCGACACCGACCGGTTCGACCGGCTGCTCTTCGATCACCTGTCCGGCGTCCACGCTCAGCCGGAGGTCCGCCGGTGACCACGATCAGGAGAACCCCCGCCACCGCCGGCCCCACCACCGGAACCGCGTCGGCCGCTTCCGGATTCGGCTGGGCCGGCGTCTCACTGGCCGTGTTCACCGCGGCCTGGGGCGGCAACGAGTTCACCCCGCTGCTGGTGATGTACCGGCAGTCCTCGCATCTGTCGGCCGTCGTGGTCGACACCCTGCTCTTCACCTACGTGCTCGGCATCGTCCCGGCGCTGCTGATCGGCGGTCCGCTCTCCGACCGCTTCGGCCGCCGCCCGCTGATGCTGCCCTCGCCGGTGATCGCCGCCGCCGGTTCGGTGCTGCTGGCCGCCGGTCCGCAGTCGGTCACCATGCTCGCCCTCGGCCGGGTGCTCAGCGGAGTGGCCCTGGGGCTGGCGATGGCCGTCGGCGGGACCTGGATCAAGGAGCTCTCCGACCGGCAGAGGGCCTCGGTGACCGCCGGCGCCCGCCGCGCCGCGCTGTCGCTGACGGCCGGTTTCGGCGTCGGCGCCGGGGTGGCCAGCGTGCTCGCCCAGTGGGCGCCGTGGCCCGAGCAGCTCTCGTACCTGATCAACATCGCCTTCGCGGTGGTGTCCCTGGTCCTGCTGCTGCGCACCCCGGAGACCCGGTTCGCCGATCCCGGTGCACGCAGCCTGCGCGACGACCTCGCCATCCCCGCCGCGCGCAAGCCGCGCTTCTGGCTGGTCGTCGCCCCCACCGCGCCCTGGGTCTTCGGCACCTGTGCGGTGGCCTACGCCGTCATCCCGGCACTGCTCACCGAGTCCACGTCGAGCTGGCCGATCGTCTTCGCCGGTCTGTGCTGCGTGCTCGGCCTGACCGCGGGATTCTTCGTCCAGTCTCTGGGCAAGCGGATCGACCGGCCCGGCAGCGTCCGGGCGATGGTGACCGCCATGCTGCTGGTGGCGCTGGGCATGTGCCTGGCCGCGATCGCCGCAGACATCGCGACCATCCCGATGGCGCTGGTGGCCGCGACGGTGCTCGGCTGCGGCTACGGCATGACCCTGATCTCCGGGCTGCTCGAGGTGCAGCGGCTGGCCGGGCCGAACGATCTGGCCGGTCTGACCGCCGTCTTCTACGGCCTGACCTACATCGGCTTCGCCTCACCGGCGGTGATGGCCGCGATCGACTCCGGAGTGACCGGGGCGAGCTATCCGATGATGCTCTACGTCGGCGCCGGTGTGGCCCTGCTCTGCCTGGTGATCGTGGTGCTCGCGAACCGCAGCTCGATCGCCGGACCGCACACCACCGCTACGATCGGCCGCGAGCAGCCGGTGACGCTCGACGGCGACCCCGCCGCCTGACCATCGCCTGACCGGGGGCGGGGAGCTCAGGCGGATCGGCGGGCAGACCTCAATCGGGGTAGCCGTCGGGGTTCTGCGACTGCCAGCGCCACGAGTCGGCGCACATGTCGTCGAGGGTGCGGGTGGCCCGCCAGCCCAGCTCCCGGTGGGCCTTGGCCGGATCGGCCCAATTGGCGGCCAGATCGCCGGGACGGCGCGGTGCGATCCGGTAGGGGATCTCCCGGCCGCTCGCGGCGGCGAAGGCCGCCACCATCTGCAGCACCGACACCCCCGAACCGGTGCCCAGGTTCCACACCGACCAGGGGGCGTCGATCTGGCCGAGCCGCTCGAGGGCGGCGATGTGCCCTGCGGCCAGATCCTCGACGTGGATGTAGTCGCGCACTCCCGTGCCGTCGACGGTGTCGTAGTCGTCGCCGAACACCGAGAGCTCCTGCCGGCGGCCCACCGCCACCTGTGTGACGAAGGGCATCAGATTGTTCGGGAAGCCGCTCGGGTCCTCGCCGATCCGTCCGCTCGGGTGCGCGCCCACCGGGTTGAAGTAGCGGAGCACTCCGATCCGCCAGGAGTCGTCGGCCACCGCCAGATCGCGCAGGATCTGCTCGATCATCACCTTGGTCCAGCCGTACGGGTTGGTGGCGCTGGTCGGCATGTCCTCGGTGCGTTCGCACACCGGGTTCTCCCCGTATACGGTGGCCGACGACGAGAAGACGAAGGTGCGCACCCCGCCGGCCCGCATCGCCTCGAGCACCGACAGCGTGGTGTCCAGATTGTTCCGGTAGTAGTCCAGCGGCTTGTCCACCGACTCGCCGACCGCCTTGAATCCGGCGAAGTGGATCACCGCATCGATGCCCTCGCCCTGCTGTTCGGCGGCGATCAGCTCGGCCGTGGCCGGATAGTCGCTCAGATCCACGCGGTGCACCGGAATCGACACTCCGGCAAGCTCTTCCAGCCGTCCGATCACCGACGGTTTGGCATTGGAGAAGTCGTCGGCGATCACCACCGAGTGCCCGGCGCCGAGCAGCTGCAGGACGGTATGGGAGCCGATGTAGCCGGCGCCGCCGGTCACCAGGACACGCACGTGGGGATCTCCTTGTCTCACAGGCGGATCTGCCTAGCCGAAAGATCTGCCTAGCCGAAAATCTTCTCAGTCGAGGATCTGCTGGGTCGTCGCATACGAGGCTTCCACCCCGTCCTTGTAGGGGGCCCACCACTGGCTGTGAGTCCGGTACCAGTCGACGGTGGCGGCCAGCCCGGACCGCAGGTCGGTGTACTGCGGGCGCCAGCCGAGCTCGTCGCGCAGCCGGCCGGCATCGATGGCGTAGCGGCGGTCGTGCCCGGGCCGATCGGTGACGAAGTCGAAGGCATCGTCCGGCTGTCCGAGCAGGGTGAGCACCGTCTCGACGATGGTCCGGTTGTCGGTCTCGCCGTCGGCGCCGATCAGATAGGTCTCGCCCAGCCGGCCGCGGTCGATGATCGCCCACACCGCGTCGTTGTGGTCGTCGACGTGGATCCAGTCGCGCACATTGCGCCCGTCGCCGTAGAGCTTGGGCCGGATCCCGGCGAGCACGTTGGTGATCTGCCGCGGAATGAACTTCTCGATGTGCTGGTACGGCCCGTAGTTGTTGGAACAGTTGGACAAGGTGGCGGCCACCCCGAACGAACGCACCCAGGCGCGCACCAGCAGGTCGCTGCCAGCCTTGGTGGAGCTGTACGGGCTCGACGGGTTGTAGGCCGTGGCCTCGGTGAACCGCGTGGGATCGTGCAGATCCAGGTCGCCGTACACCTCGTCGGTGCTGACATGGTGCAGCCGCACGCCGTGCCGGCGCACCGCCTCGAGCAGGGTGAAGGTGCCCACCAGGTTGGTCTGCACGAAGATCGACGGATCGGCGAGCGAGTTGTCGTTGTGCGATTCGGCGGCGAAGTTCACCACCAGATCGCTCTGCGCCACCAGGGGGTCGACGGTCTGCGCGTCGGCGATGTCGCCGCGCACCACCTGCACCCGGTCCGCGACCGGTTCGAGGGTCGCCGGATTGGCCGCATAGGTGAACTTGTCGAGGACGGTCAGCTGCACGTCCGGCCGTTGCGCCAGTGTGCGCAGCACGAAATTGGCTCCGATGAAACCGGCGCCGCCGGTCACCAGTACTCGCATCCGGTGCTGCTCCCTCGTGTCGTCGCCGGTGATCGGTCGCCGTCGGCGCGGTGCGGCGACCGCGGACGGTTCGGCGAACCGGTGACCAACTCTACAGATAGGGTTGCCTCATGCGCGGAATCATCCTGGCCGGGGGCACCGGCAGCCGCTTGCACCCGATCACCCTGGGGGTGAGCAAGCAACTGGTGCCGGTCTACGACAAGCCGATGATCTACTACCCGCTCTCGACGCTGATGCTCGCCGGCATCCGCGACATCCTGGTCATCACCACCCCGCAGGACAGGGCCGCCTTCGAGCATCTGCTCGGCGACGGCAGCGCCTTCGGGATCGAACTGAGCTACACCGAGCAGGCCGAACCGAACGGGTTGGCGCAGGCCTTCGTGCTCGGCGCCGAGCACATCGGCGACGACTCGGTGGCCCTGGTCCTCGGTGACAACATCTTCTACGGGCCCAGCCTGGGCAGCCGGCTGAGCGGCTTCGGGAACGTCGACGGCGGTGCGATCTTCGCCTACCGGGTCGCCGATCCGTCGGCCTACGGGGTGGTCGAGTTCGACGACGAGGGCCGCGCGGTCGCGCTGCACGAGAAGCCGCAGCGGCCGGTCTCCCGGTACGCGGTGCCCGGACTGTACTTCTACGACAACGACGTGGTGGAGATCGCCCGGGCGCTGGAGCCGTCCGCGCGCGGCGAATACGAGATCACCGACGTCAACGCCGAGTACCTGCGCCGCGGCAGACTGCACGTGACCGTGCTGCCGCGGGGCACCGCCTGGCTCGACACCGGCACCTTCGACAGCCTGCTCGACGCCGGGAACTTCGTGCGGACCGTCGAGCAGCGGCAGGGGCTCAAGATCGCGGTGCCCGAGGAGATCGCCTGGCGGATGGGCTATCTCGACGACGACGGGCTGCGCGCCCGGGCGCGCACGCTGAGCAAGTCCGGCTACGGGGCGTACCTGCTCGATCTGCTCGAGCGCGGCCCCGAACTCTAGAACCGATCCTCACCGACATCAGGAGCAATTCACCCATGCAGGTCCGACCGCTGGCCATCGACGGCGCCTGGGAGTTCGTCCCGACGATTCACGGCGACGATCGCGGCAGCTTCCTCGAAGCCTTCACCGCAGCCTCCTTCGAGGAGGCCGTGGGACATCCGATTACCGTCGCGCAGGTGAACACCTCGGTCTCCGCGGCCGGGGTGATCCGCGGCATCCACTTCGCGGACGTGCCGCCCGGACAGGCCAAGTACGTCACCTGCACCGTCGGTGCGGTGCTCGACGTGGTGGTGGATCTGCGGGTCGGCTCACCGACCTTCGGGGAGTGCGATGCGGTGCTGCTCGACGACATCGACCGCAAGGCGATCTATCTGGCCGAGGGACTCGGCCACGGATTCTGCGCCCTCGCCGACGATTCGGTGGTCACCTACCTGTGCTCGACCGGCTACAACCCGGCGGCCGAGCACGGGGTGGATCCGCTCGATCCGGGACTGGCGATCGACTGGCCGTCGGTGGGCCGGGACGGCGCCCCGCTGACCCGGCTGCTGTCGGACAAGGACCGGGCGGCGCCGAGCGTGCTCGAGGCCAAGGAACGCGGCCTGCTGCCGGTCTACCAGGACTGACAGGTCTCAGCGCGGTCCCGGGAAGGCGGGGAGGTCGGGCTCGAAGAGCCACTCGCGCCACAGATCGCCCAGCGAATCGTCGGTGTAGGTGCCGGCCAGCGCGATGAAGTCCTCGGTGGTGGCCGCCCGGTAGCGGTACTTGTCGGTCCACCGGTGCAGCAGGGCGAAGAAGTCGCCGTCGCCCAGCCTCAGCCGCAGCGCGTGCAGAGTGATCGCCCCGCGCTTGTACACCCAGTCCTCGAACATCTGCTTCGGGCCCGGATCGGCCAGGGGCACCGACACCGGGGCGGCCTCGAGCCGGGCGTAGTAGTGCCGGGCCCATTCGTCGGCCGAGCGGCCGCCGCTGCGCTGGCTCCACAGCCATTCGGCGTAGCAGGCGAAGCCCTCGTGCAGCCAGATGTCCCGCCAGCGCGCCAGCGTCACCGAATTGCCGAACCACTGGTGCGCCAGCTCGTGAGCGATGAGCCGCTCGTGCTGGTCGGTGCCGTCGCAGTGATTGGCACCGAACGTCGAGAAGCTCTGCGCCTCGAGCGGAATGTCCAGGTCGTCGGCGGTGACCACGGCGGTGTACTGCGGGAACGGATAGGGGCCGAACAGCTCGGTGAAGACCTCCATCATCCGCACCTGCGGGGCGAAGGTGCGGGTGAAGTGATCGCGCAGCTCCGGTGTGGTCAGACCGTAGATCGGCACCGGTGAATCGGCCATCCGACGATGCTCGTACTGGCCGATCTGTATCGAGGCCAGATAGGTCGACATCGGCTCGACCTGTTCGTAGACCCAGGTGGTCTGCGAGGACTTGCGGGTCTTGTCGATGAGCACGCCGTTGGCGAGCACATAGTAGGGGCTGTCGGCGGTCACCGTGATCAGGTACGCCGCCTTGGCCTCCGGGTGGTCGTCGCACGGGAACCAGCTCGGTGCGCCGTTGGGCTGGTTGCCGACCAGCGAGCCGTCCTCGAGCTCTTCCCAGCCCACCTCGCCCCATCGGCTGCGCACCGGCTTGGGGTTGCCGGAGTAGCCGATGACGATGGTCATCGCACCGCCCGGCGGAATGGGCTCGGCGGGGGTGATGATGATCTTGCCGGCTCGGTGGGCATAGCGGGATCGCTTGTGGTTCACCGTGACCCGGCTGACCCGCATACCGCGCTCGAGGTCGAGGGTGAACCGGCTCAGCTGCTGATAGCTGGTCGCCGTGAGGGTGGCGGTGGCCGACAGCCGGTTGGCCGCCACCCGGTAGGTGAGATCGAGGTCGTACCGCGAGATCCGGTAGCCCAGGTTGCCGTTGTCCGGCAGATACGGGTCCAGTTCATGAGAGGTCCCGGACAGTACGGGGGCATGCGCCTTGTCCTTGGCTGACTTGGCCCGCAACAGGTGCCGTCCTCTCCGCTTCGACCACCGTCTTCGAATGCGTCCAACCCTACCGGGGCGAGGTCGGCGGCGCGCGGCGGCGAGCCGGTCAGCCGGCCGGCGGCGGCAGCCGCAGCGCACGGGTGGCCGAGGAGGTGGGGCCCGGAGCGGCCCGCGCGGCCGGATCGGGCGGCACCGGAGCCGCGGTGGCGATCGGCTCGGCGACCGGTGGCCGGGTGCGCGGCGGCGGGGGAGGAGGCGGTGTGCCGACCGGCGGGCGCGGCGGGGGAGGCGGCGGGGTCAGCGGTACCCGCGGGGAGACGGTCCGGGGAGCCCCGAAGGCCGGCCGGTGCTGCGGGGCGGCCCGGGCGATCTGCGGCTGATCGGGGCGGTGGGAGGGTGGGCGGTGAGGAGCCGGCGGGAGTGCCGCCGGCCGCGGTCCGGCCGCGCCCGCCGCCGGGCCGGCGCCGTGCACCAGCCCCTGCGCCTGCGCGTGCTTGTGCGGGATCAGCACCATGCCCGGATCCCGCTTGTAGATCACGTCGAGCGCCCACTCCGGGATGGTCTCGATCTGCGCCTTCTCGATGTCGGCCGGATCGTCGGGAATGGTCAGCCACAGGAACGATCCACGGGTGCCGCTGCCGTGCGGCGAATACCGGATCTCGAAGACGTAGTCGAGTCGCCCGGTGTGGTCGTCGGTGCTGCCGTCCTCGAGCGTGATCGTCACATCGTCGGCGTAGCCCACGCCCACCCGGAACAGCCCGGGTTCGTCGGCCAGCAGCTGCACCTTGTTCATCGGGG
Source organism: Gordonia sp. VNK21 (assembly GCF_046098115.1). Taxonomy (NCBI): domain Bacteria; kingdom Bacillati; phylum Actinomycetota; class Actinomycetes; order Mycobacteriales; family Gordoniaceae; genus Gordonia; species Gordonia sp. VNK21. The sequence goes on from NZ_JBJURU010000003.1 coordinate 197,162, forward strand.
AGAACCCGTCCGGGACGAAGATGCCGCGCCAGAGATCTGCAGCGGCCGCGGGCGGCAGTGTGGTGGTGAAGTGCTTGGGCAGACGCTCGAGTCTGTCGGCGTGGTTGCCGATCGCGCGCCAGGCCGCGCGGAACGGCCAGGTGATCACCCACAGGGCGCCCATGATGATGTTCCCGAGGAGGTCCTCGGCGAAGTCCATCACCCAGCCCGCGATGATCAGGACCGCGAACACGGCGACGAAGATGAGTACCGCTGTCATGCGGGTCAGTGTGCACCGCATTGCGGCGCAGAAGCGGGGCCCGAGTGAGGTTCCACGGTTTACGGAGGCGAATTCAACCGACCGGTGGACGGGAACGGCCGGCCGGCGGTGTTAGTTTTCGCTGAGACCCGATTCCCGGCCACCACACTGCAGCGCCCGACGGCGGAGGACATCATGCACCCTCAGCACGATCCCACGCCGGCCGGCCGTCCACCCGGTGTCCCGGCGCCTACCGCCGGCCCCGGCGGCGCCGGCCCGGTCGCGCTGCTCACCCGGATTCCTCCGCTGCCGGCGGTGCTGGGCCTGCTGCTCATCATCGGGGTGATTCTGGGGCTGACCGGTGGAGGCAATGCGATCTACTCGCTGACGGCGAGCTCCACACGCGGTGAACTGTGTTCGGCGTACTCGGCGATGGACTCCACCTTCGACCTGCCCGACATCACCAGCAGCACATCCTTCGACGACTATCTCGACGACGTCGACGCCACCGAGGAGCTCTCCAGGCTGGTGAAGGTGGCCGAGAAATACGACGACGCCGGAGTCGAGAGCGATGCGAAGGAGCTCGACGGCCTCTCCGGGATCTTCAGTGCGTACCAGTTCCATCAGGCCAGCCGGCACATCGCCGAGGAGTGCTCATGACGTCGTCGGCCGCCGGGAGGCCGGCACCGCGCCCGCAGTTCAGTGCCCACCACCGGGCCTCGGCCCAGCGCGCCGCGCTCGGGGCGGGCACGGCGGCTGTGGTTGTGGGGGTGCTGATGATGCTCTTCGGCTCGATCGTCGTCGGCGTGCTGGGCATGCTGATCGGCGCCCTGTACGCGGTCCTGCTGTTCAAGGGCATGCCGCCGCTGGCCGACGGTCCGCAGACGGTGCGGGCTCTGCGCGATCTGCTGGGAGCGGGGCCGCCTCCGGCGTCCCCCGTCGGCGGCCGCCCCATCGCCGGTCCTCCGCCGCAGCAGCCGCGACCCGGGCCGCAGATCCGGGCGTCGCATCCGGGGGCGCACGGAGCCTCCCGCCCGGACCTCTCCCGTCCGGATCTCTCCCGTCCGGATCTCTCCCGTCCGGATCTCTCCCGTCCGGATCTCTCCCGGGCCGAGCCGGAGACCACGTCGATCCCGATGGCGCGACCGGTCTACACCGAGACGATGGCCGCCGATCCGCAGACTCCGCCCGCGACCCTCAATGCGATCGCCGGGAGCTGCCCGCATCTGTGGCCGGCGCTCGCCCGCAATCCGGCCACCTACCAGGACCTGCTGATCTGGCTGGCCGGGCTGGGGGATCCGGCCGTCGACGCGGAGCTGGCCCGGCGCGGCCCGCCCACCCGCTGACTCGCTACCCGGTCTTCTCCGGCCGCGGCCACGGGGCGATCGGATTGCCCTGCCAGCGTGAGTAGTCGGGCACCCGGTCGCCGCGCATCACCAGCGACGCCGGCCCCACTGTGGCCGCCGCGCCCACCGCGGACGCCGGCAGGGCCACACACTGCGGTCCGAGCGTGGCGCCCGGCGCGAGCTCGACGCTGTCGATGGCCATCACCCGATCGTGGAACAGATGCGTCTGCACCACGCAGCCGCGCTGCACGGTGGCCCCGTCGCCGAGGGTCACCAGATCGGCCTCGGGCAGCCAATACGATTCACACCACACGCCGCGGCCGATGCGCGCGCCGAGGGCGCGCAGCCACCAGTTGATCACCGGCGTACCCGCGGCGGCGTTGGCGAACCAGGGCGCGGCCACCGTCTCGACGAAGGCATCGGAGAGCTCGTTGCGCCAGATGAACGAACTCCACAGCGGATGTTCGCCCGGCCGCACCCGGCCCACGACCAACCACTTGGCCGCCGCCGCGATGGCCCCGGCCGCCACCCCGGCGGCGAGCAGGATCAGCCCGGACACCAGGGTCGCCGCCCACGCGCCGGTGTCCACCGCCACGGCCTGCAGGCTCAGCAGCACCGCGGTCCCGATCAGGAAAGAGACCATCACCGCGATCAGCCGCAACGTCTCGATCAGCGAGCGCGCCACCCGCAGCCGGCGGCTCGGTGCGAAGGTGCGGCCGATGTCGGTGTCGGTGGCGGTCCGGCGCAGCCGCTGCGGCGGCGAACCCAGCCAGCTCGACCCCGGCTTGGCCTTGGGCGGTGCCGCGGACAGGACCGCCACCAGACCGCCCTTGGGAACCTTGCGCTGCGGCGCCACCATGCCCGAGTTGCCCAGGAACGCGCGTTTGGCCACCCGCGCCGGCCCGATCCGCATCCAGCCGCCGCCGAGTTCGTAAGAGGCCACCATCGTGTCGTCGGCCAGGAAGGACTGATCGCCGACCTCGGTGAACTTGGGAACCACCAGCGCCGTGGAGATCTCGGTGTCCCGGCCGATGCGGGCGCCGAGAGCCCGGAACCACCACGGGGTGAGCAGGCTCGCATACAGCGGGAACAGATAGGTGCGGGCCGCATCCATGGCCCGTTCGGTGAGCCACATCTGCCAACCCACACGCGAGCGCACCGGATGGGTGCCGGCGGTCAGGCCGATCGCCGCCAGCCGCACGATGATCAGGGTCAGCAGGGCGAACACGGCGAAGGCGGTCAGGGCGCCGGCCGGGGCCAGGGCCACCGCCCGCCAGGCCGCGTCGCCGAGCCGGTCGGCCGAGAGCGCCCAGCTGAAGGTGACGATCAGTCCGGCGGCCAGCGAGGTCAGCGGAACTCCCGCGAGCAGCAGGGCGGAGCCGGCGTACACCGGCACCCAGCCGCGTCCGGCCGGCGGACGCCGGTCCGGCCAGGACCGTTTGGCCTTGCCCAGCTTCACCGCCGGCGAGCCGCCCCAACGCTGGCGGGCCTTGACCTTCCCCAGCACCGCCGAACCCGGCTCGACGATGGCGGAGCGGCCCACCACCGCGCCGGGCAGCAGGGTCGAGCGGGCGCCGATCACCGCATCGCGTTTGATCTCGATCCGCCCCACGTGCAGCACGTCGCCGTCGATCCACCAGCCGGACAGATCCGTCTCCGGTTCCACGGCGGCGCCGTCGCCCACGGTCAGCAGTCCGGTGACCGGGGGCAGCGAATGCAGATCGACGTGCCGTCCGACGGTGGCGCCGAGCGCCCGGGCCAGCGTGGGCATCCACGGGGCGCCGGATGTGTTGTAGGCGCCGGAGGCCTCCATCAGACGTTCGGCGATCCACAGTCGCAGATGCACCGAGCCGCCGCGCGGATACGAGCCCGGACCCACCCCGGCCAGCAGCAGCCGGGCCCCGCCTGCGGCGATCAGCAGCCGGCCGAACGGGGTGACGAAGATCAGGAAGGCGGCCAGCAGCACCCACCAGTTCACGGAGATCAGCCACGGGGCGGAGTAGCCGAGGGCGGCGGCGATCGCCCGGCCGGCGTTGTTGGCCACCCCGAGCCAGGTCATCCAGGCCACCCCGGTGAGGGTCGCGAGCGGGATCGCCGCCGCGCACTGTGCCAGTCCGGTGCGCCGGCGGATGGGGAGGACGTCCCGCGGTGCCGCCGCCCCGGCCGGTTCGCTGCCCTCGAGATGTTCGGCCAGCGAGCCGAGCCGCGGATGGTCGTACAGGTCGGCCACGGTGATCTGCGGATAGCGTTCGCGCAGTGCGCTGACCAGCTGCGCCGCCGACAGCGATCCGCCGCCCTCGGCGAAGAAGTCGGTGTCGGCGCTGGTCACCTGTACGCCGAGCATCGCCGTCCAGCGCTGCGCGAGCCACTCCTGTGCCGGGGTCAGGTCCCCGGCCGCGCCGTCCTCGTCGCCGGGCAGCGGCCAGGGCAGCGCATCGCGGTCGACCTTGCCGGAGGTGCGGGTGGGCAGCTCGTCGACCAGGACCAGCCGCGGCACCAGCGCCGCCGGCAGCTCCTCGCGCAGCCGGGCCTGGGCGGCGGTCAGATCGAACGACGGATCGGACGATGCCAGGTAGCCGACCAGCAGCGGGGTTCCGGCGCCGGTGGTGCGGACCACCGCCGCGCCGCCGGCCACGCCGGGCAGCCCCTGCAGCGCGGCATCGATCTCGCCGAGTTCGATGCGACGGCCGCCGATCTTCACCTGATCGTCGGCGCGGCCGACGAACAACAGTCCGGCCCGGTCCAGCCGGACCAGGTCGCCGCTGCGATAGGCGCGGTCCCAGCCGAGACTGGGCATCGGCGCGTACTTCTGCGCGTCCTTCTCCGGATCCAGATAACGGGCCAGCCCCACCCCGCCGATCACCAGCTCCCCGGTCTCGCCGTCGGCGACCGGCAGACCCTCGGCATCCACGACGGCCAGATCCCAGCCGTCGAGCGGCAGCCCGATGCGCACCGGCTCGTTGCGATGCATCCGTGCCGCGCAGGCCACCACCGTGGCCTCGGTGGGACCGTAGGTGTTCCACACCTCCCGGTCGCCGGTGGCCAGCCGGTCGGCCAGCTCGGGTGGGCAGGCCTCGCCGCCGAAGATCAGCAGCCGGACCGGCTCGATGGCTTCGACCGGCCACAGGGCGGCCAGCGTGGGGACCGTGGAGACCACGTTCACGTCCCGCTTGACCAGCCACGGACCCAGATCCATGCCGCTGCGCACCAGCGCCCGCGGGGCGGGCACCAGGCAGGCCCCGTGCCGCCAGGCCAGCCACATCTCCTCGCAGGAGGCGTCGAAGGCCACCGACAGGCCGGCCAGCACCCGGTCGCCGGGCCCGAGGGGCTGACTCTGGCAGAACAGCCGGGCCTCGGCGTCGACGAAGGCCGCCGCATTGCGGTGGGTCACCGCCACCCCCTTCGGGGTGCCGGTGGATCCGGAGGTGAAGATGATCCACGCATCGCCGTCGGGCGTCACCGGGGAGTCGTCGACGATGACCGGCGCCGCGGGTGATCCGGCCGCGGTCGCCGGCCCGGTGGGGAGGTGGGGTGGCCCGGCCGCTGGCGCCGGCCTAGTGGGCG